>CAMAVH010000057.1 GCA_945861615.1 Rhizobium sp. Q54
CGCTGTATTTTTTAAAATACAGCGCTCCCATTCATCTTGATCGTCGGCAGCCGTCGTCAGGGCCTCCTGGGCGCTGCAAACATAGATAGATTGACGGCGACACCGTCCGGCGTGAGACTTCCCGCCGCCGCTTCCCCAACAATCAAGAACGACAAGCGGCACAGGTAGAGAGATTTGAAGCCCAGCCGCCCAACAACCTTCGTCAGGGAAGGACTCCCCATGGCCGAACGAATTACCCTCAACGTCAACGGCGAGACGCACAGCATGACGGTCGATCCCGACATGCCCTTGCTTTATGCCCTGCGCGACGAAATCGGTTTGCGCAATCCGAAGTTCGGCTGCGGGCTCGCCCAGTGCGGCGCCTGCACGGTGCACGTGAATGGCGAGGCGACGCGTTCTTGCGTCACGCCGGTCTCGGCGGTGGCGGCGAGCGACAAGATCGTGACGCTCGAAGGCCTGGGGACGCCCGAGAAGCCCCATCCGGTACAGAAGGCCTTCGAGGAAGAGCAGGTCGCGCAATGCGGTTATTGCATCAACGGTTGGGTCATGACATCCGCCGCGCTGCTCAAGCAGAACCCGAAGATGACAGATGCGCAGATCCGCGAGGGGCTTGCCGGCCTTAAATGCCGCTGCGGCACCCATATGGGCATCATCCGCGCCGTGAAGCGCGCCGGCACGATGATGGGTTGAGGGGAAAAATCATGAACGCAATCAGCAAGCCCACCAAAAAGAACTTCTCCGTCTCGCGTCGCGCCGTGCTGCAGGGCACCGGTGCGCTCGTCCTGTCGGCTGCCGTGCCGAGCTTCGTGCTCTCGGAGAAGGCCGCAGCGCAAGCGGCCCGTCTCGGCAGCGCGACCAAGCCCGCCTTGGTCCCGACGCAACTCGACACTTGGCTAAAAATCGCCGCCGATGGCAAGGTCACGGTCTTTTTCGGCAAGATGGACATGGGGCAAGGCGTTGACGTCGGTATCGCCCAGATCGTCGCCGAAGAACTCGACGTCAAGCTTGAAACCGTCGAAGTCATTATGGGTGATACCTATTTCACAGTGAATCAGGGCGGTGCGTCCGGCTCCACCGGGATCCAAAGCGGCGGTATTCCGTTGCGCAACGCTGCCGCCGAGGCGCGCCGTGTGCTGGTCGAGCACGCTGCCAAGCTACTCGGCGCGCCGGCCGACCAACTGACCGTGACTGACGGCGTCGTGTCGGTCGCTGGCGATCCGTCGAAAAAGGTCAGCTACACCGACATGATCGGCGGCAATTACTTCAATGTGCAGGTTGAATGGAACGGCAAGATCGGCAACGCCATGTCCGTAACAGGCAAGGCCAAGCCCAAGCCGGTGTCGCAATACAAGGTGGTCGGCAAGTCATATAAGCGTTTCGATATTCCCGGCAAGGTATACGGCACCGCCGATTACGTGACCGATGTGCGCGTGCCGGATATGGTTCATGCCCGTATGGTGATGCCGCCAGCCGCAGGCGCGTCCGTCGTGCGCGTCGATGAATCCTCGATCAAAGGCATCAAGGGCGCGCGCGTCGTTCGCGAAAAGGATTTCGTCGCCGTCGTCGCGGACAAGGAGTGGGACGCGATCAAGGCGATGCAGGAGCTGAAGGTCACGTGGTCGACGCCTCCGGCCGCGTTTCCTGACCAAAGCGGACTTTACGATTACATTCGTAAGACTCCGTCCGCGGGCAAGAGCAAGCCGGTCGCAAATGGCAACGCGCTCGAGGCGCTCAAAGGCGCTGCCAAGGTCATCGAGGCCGAATATGAATGGCCGTTCCAGTCGCACGCCAGCATGGGCGCGGCCTGCGCCGTCGTGCAGATCGAAAACGGCGGCAAGACCGCGACGGTCTGGACCGGTTCGCAAAAGCCCCATTTCGTGCGCGACGGCGTCGCCAAGGTGCTGGGCATGGGGCAGGAAGCAGTCCATGGCGTCTGGGTGCCTGGTCCAGGCTCCTATGGCCGCAACGATGCCGGCGATGCGGCCATGGGCGCCGCGATGATCGCCAAGGCGGTCGGTAAGCCGGTGCGCTTGCAGGGCACGCGGGAGGAAGGCACGGCCTGGGATCCCAAGGGACCGGCGTCGATCCATATGGCCAAGGCCGGCCTCGACGCGCAGGGCAAGGTCATCGCCTACTGGTTTAACAGCAAGGGATTCTCGCGCATCGACGTCAACTCCAACGAAAGCGACCCGCGCGATTGCCTGCCGACGCAATTGGCTGGGGCGGTCAGCAAATCCGCCATGGCTTTTAACAATCCTGAGGAATCTTACGGCTTCGACAATAAGTTTCTGGGATGGGAAACGATTCCGCAGTTTCTCAAGAACGCCAACCCGTTACGTAGCGCCCACTTGCGCGATCCTCTCGGCCCCCAATTGCAGTTCGCCAGTGAACAGTTCATGGACGAGATCGCTCTGGCGGCCAATGTCGATCCGGTCGAGATGCGCTTGAAATATCTTAAGAACCCGCGCGACATCGCTGTCATCAAGGCGGCGGCGGAAAAGGCGAACTGGCGCCCTCGCGCGCGTCCGCAAGGTAAGCCGGGCGGTAGCGGCACGGTGTCGGGGCGCGGCATCGCTTATGCGCGGCGTAACGGCACCACGGTCGCGATCATCGCCGAAGTCGAGGTCGATCGTTCGACCGGGGCGATCTGGCCGCGCAAGTTCACCGTGGCCCACGACTGCGGCCTGATCGTCAATCCGGAAGCCTTGCGGATGACGATCGAGGGCAACATCGTGCAAGGTTCCAGCCGCGCTTTGTTCGAGGAGGTGATGTTCGACCGCGACAAGGTCACCAGCGTCGATTGGGCGACCTATCCGATCCTCGAGACCATGCAGGCCCCCGAAACGGTCGATGTCGTGATGCTGAACCTGCCTTCCGAGCCGCCGACCGGGGCGGGCGAAGCCTCGATCCGTCCCTTGGCGGCGGCCATCGCCAATGCGGTGTTCGACGCCACTGGGGTGCGTGTGCGCCGTGGCCCGCTGACGCCCGAACGCATCAAAGGCTACCTCAGCCAGGCTTAAGCCTATGGCCGGCGCGTGAGCTGGCGGTCTGCAACCTGATCAAGCGGCGGGCTTCTTTCGAGAGGTCCGCCGCTTCTCTATTCAGGCCTGGGTTACCCTGTTTATGCGGCGGCTTGCCTGAAACCGGCGGCAGGTAAAATTATCGGCATCACGTGGTGAAAGCCGGCAAAAGTTGCTAAAATAAGGTAATATTATTACGCCGATCTAACTGCGGCATCAAACTGGATAGGCGGCACGTTCCCTGCATCGGGAAATATGTTGTCTTCGCTCTGCGCAAACCTAATCCGTTATATGAAACGGAAAGAAGGCTGCGGCGCGTTGGATGTACGACGAGCGTCATGAAGTTTCGATAAAGGAGCGTCAGCCGCGCTTCATCGAATCTCGGACCTTCGGCGGGGGTGAGGGACGAGAACGAAGCAGGCTGATGCCTGCTCGAGAGAGGGTAAGACCACATGTTGAGTCGTATCATTATCGCCGCTCTGCTGTTCGTCGCGGGCGGCGCGGCTGTCTGGTATTACAAAGATATAGTTTCGGTTTCGCAAGTCACGCCCGCCACGGCGTCGGCGCCGCAGGGCGGCGGCCGCGCCATCGACGTAATCACGCAAAAGCCCACGGTGGGGCCGGTCGTCGAATATTACACAGCCTTGGGTACGGCTTACGCGAATGAGGCTGTCACGATCACGGCGAAAGTGACTGGAATCGTCAAAACGATCAATTTTGAGGAGGGGCATACGGCCAAGCGCGGCGATGTCCTAGTCGAACTCGATGACCGCGAACTACGCGCAACCCTGGCGCAAAACGAGGCGGAACTGCGCAACGCCAAGCTGCTTTACGAACGCGCTCAGCAACTCATCAAGTCGCAAAACATCCCGCAGGCCAAAGTTGACGAACTGCTGTCATCCTATCAAGGCATAACCTCGAAGGTCGAAGGCGCGCGCGCTCGGCTGTCTGATATGAAAATTGTGGCGCCGTTCGACGGCCGCCTCGGCCTGCGACGCATCAGCGTTGGCGCTTTGGTGACGCAGAACACAACGGTCACCACGCTAGATGATACCAGTATGATCAAACTCGATTTCTCTATTCCGGAAACCCTGCTTTCCAAGATTGACATCGGCCGCATCGTGCGGACGCGCAATGACGTTTATCCTGACACTCGCTTCGAGGGCACGATCCGGAGCATTGATTCGCGCGTCGATCCGGTGACGCGCGCGATACAGGTGCGTGCCGAAGTGCCGAATCCGAAAGGCCAGATTAAGCCCGGCATGCTGATGACGGTCGAACTTCCGTTGGTCGAGCGTACAGATGCCTTGACGATCGCGGAAGGAGCGCTCGTGCCTGAAGGTAGCGAACAATACGTCTATAAGATCGTCGATGGTCGGGCAGTCAAGACACTGGTCAAGCTCGGCATCCGCATGCGCGGAATGGTCGAAATTGTTGATGGGTTAACGTCAGGCGATGCCATCATTGTTGGTGGTGTGCAAAAGGTCCGCAACGGCACGCGCGTTCGCGCATCCGATCTTGCCGCGGCGCAATCGGACAATAAGGGCTGATTCAGCCATTAGGGCTGCATAGGGGGACTTGTCTGCGATGATGCTCTCCGACGTTTCGATTAAGCGGCCCGTATTCGCCACGGTCATCAGTATGATCCTGGTGATCTTCGGCCTTATCGCCTTTGGGCGCTTGGCTGTGCGTGAATATCCTGACATCGATCCGCCGATCGTCAGCGTCAGCACGAACTATCGCGGCGCTTCGCCAGAAGTCATTGAAACGCAGGTCACACAAATCATCGAGAATGCCGTGGCGGGCATCGAAGGTATTGAGACGATCAACTCGGTGAGCGAAGAGGCGCGCTCGCGCGTTTCCATCCAGTTTGATTTATCGCGCGAGATCGAGGGGGCTTCGGCCGACGTGCGCGACAAGGTGGGGCAGGCGTTGCGCCGCTTGCCTGAAGAAGCGGATGCGCCGATTGTGACGAAAGCGGACTCCGATAATAGTCCGATCGTCTGGTTCGCTGTAACGAGCGATCGTCATACTCCCCTCGAGTTGACTGACTACGCCAATCGCATCCTTGTCGACCGCCTGGCAACTGTTTCAGGCGTTTCGGAAGTGCGTATCTATGGCGAACGTCGTTACGCCATGAGAATTTGGCTCGACAAGAACGCGCTCGCGGCCCGCGGCCTCACTGTCAACGACGTCGAAAACGCCTTGGAACGAGAGAATGTCGAGTTGCCATCCGGGCGCGTCGAGTCGCTGGATCGCGAATTGACGGTGCGCACGGAATCAGGCCTGACGACCGCAGAACAATTCCGCGCCATAGTCGTGACCGGGCGAAACGCTACAGATTATAACGTGCGGCTGGGCGAGGTCGCGCGCGTCGAGCAGGCCGCCGCGAATCTGCGATCATCGGTGCGGGCCAACGGAAGGTCGGCGATCGGCCTAGGCATTCTGCGTCAGTCCAAAGCGAACACTTTGGAGGTCGCGGAGGGCGTCAAAGCCGAAATGAATCGCTTGGAGGCAACTTTGCCGCCAGGAATGACCGTTGACGTCAACTATGATGAATCGATCTTCATCAGCCAATCGATCAACGAAGTGTATCATGCGCTTACGATCGCTTTAATTCTGGTGATCGGTGTCGTCTTCATTTTCCTGCGGAATCTGCGCGCGACTTTGATTCCCGCGCTAGCCATCCCCGTGTCGATCATCGCTTCATTCATGGTCCTAGGCGCATTGGGTTTCTCTATCAACGTTCTCACGTTGCTAGCCCTCGTGCTCGCCATCGGCCTCGTCGTCGATGACGCCATTGTCGTATTGGAAAACATCCATCGCCGCATGGAACTCGGCGAACCGACGTTGCTCGCAGCGTTGCGCGGCTCACGCCAGATAGGCTTCGCGGTGATCGCCACCACCCTGGTGCTGGTCGCTGTGTTCGTGCCGATCGCTTTTCTTGAGGGCAATATCGGCCGGTTGTTCGCCGAATTCGCCTTATCTGTGGCTGTTGCCGTTATTTTCTCGGGCTTGGTCGCTCTAACTTTGACTCCGATGCTTTGCTCAAAGCTGCTTAAACCGCCGCATGAAGAGGAAAAGAAATTCCTCTACCGCGCTACAGAGCCTGTCTTTATTGGCATGAACCGCGGTTATTCCGCGGTATTGCGTTGGGCTCTGGCAAATCAAATTGCCGTCGTGCTGGTGGCGGTGATGGTCTCTGTCGTCGCCGTCGTTCTTTTTCAAGTTATCCCGAAAGAATATGGCCCGACCGAGGATCGCGGCAGCTTCACCGTGCGCGTTCAGGGACCGCAGGGCGCGAGCGTCGAATATATGGAGAAGCATATCCGCGAGATTGAGACGGAGATCATGAAACTCGTCGATAATGGCGAGGCCGAACGCATCTTCACTGTGACCGGCGCCGGCGGCGGTAGCATCGGATCGGTCAACGAGGGACGCATTTCGGTGCGTTTGAAACTCTGGGCAGATCGCGATCGCAGCACGCAGGAAATCATGCGCGAAATCGGGCCGGCTCTGCGCAACATCCCGTGGGTGCGGGCCGTTGCTGTTAATCCGCCCGGATTGGGACGGCGCGGCAGCAATTCACCATTCCAAATGGTGATCAGCGCGAATACCTACCAGGAATTGGCGGAGTTGCGCGACATCATCATCGAAAGCGCCAGGGAAAACGAAAACCTCATCAACTTGACGTCAGATTACGATGAGACCAAGCCGCAGCTTCGCGTCGAGATTGATCGCAACCGCGCGTCAGATCTTGGCGTATCGGTCCGCGATATCGGCGAGACGCTGCAGACATTGCTCGGTTCGAAGGTCGTGACGACTTATACTGACCGCGGCGAACAGTATGACGTCATTTTACAAGCACGCGCTCAAGACCGAGCCTCCCCGCAAGACCTCGCGAATGTCTTCGTCCGATCGGCCCAAAGCGGCAGCTTGGTACCGCTCGCCAATTTGGTATCGATCAGCGATATCGCCGGGCCTGGCGAGCTTAACCGCGTCGATCGCATGCGCTCGATCACGTTGCAATCGGCTTTAGCCGAGGGCTACACGATGGGCGAAGCCATCAATTATATGGAGAACATCGCGGCTCAGGTTTTGCCGCCGCATGCGCGGATCAGTTATAAGGCCGAAGCGCGCGAGTTCAAGGAATCGAGCAACTCGCTCTATTGGACATTTGCGATGGCTCTGATCATCGTTTTCCTGGTGCTCGCCGCGCAGTTCGAAAGCTTCATGAATCCGTTCATCATAATGCTCTCGGTGCCGCTCGCGGTGACCGGCGCACTGGCAGGCATGTATTTCACTGGGGTGACGCTCAACGTTTACAGTCAAATCGGCATTATCACGCTGATAGGTCTGGTGGCTAAGAACGGCATCTTGATCGTGGAATTCGCCAATCAATTGCGCGCGGCCGGGCACGATATCGTAGATGCTGTCACCGAAGCGTCAATCGCGCGGTTACGTCCGATCTTAATGACGAGCATCGCGACGGTGTGCGGCGCGATGCCTTTGGCTCTCGCGAGCGGTGCCGGCGCCGAGGCGCGCCAGGCCGTCGGCATCGTCGTTGCCGCCGGCGTGACCTTCTCGACGCTGCTGACTCTCGTGGTGGTGCCGGTGTTCTATCTGCTGATGGCCAAGCGCACCAAGCCGGTGACCCATGTCGCCGATGCGATCTTGGCGCTCGAGCGTCACGAGGAAGGCCTGCAGAAAAGCGCGGCCGAATAAGGCGTCGCCTTCGCCAAGCCAAACGCCGGCGGTCGCCCCGCCGGCGTTTTCGCGTCTAGGCGTGGCGGGAGACGTCGCTGTCGGCGAAGCCCTGGCCGAGGAGGAGGGCCTGGGCGACAAGATCGCGCTGGGCCAAGGGACGCACCAGCCAGCGCGCATGGGCGGCAAGGCGCGCGCGCTCGCCGCGTTCGCCGGCGGCGATGAGCGCCATCACGGCCTGTTCGCCCGCGCTCATGCGGCGCGTATCGGACGGTTTCATGATCAGCGGCCGCCGCCCTTCGAGGGCGAGGATGGCCAGGAATTCCTCCAGCGCCTGCAACACGCTTTCAACGCGGGCGATGCCGCAGCAAAGCCAGAGCTCCTGCTGGACGATGCCCCAATTGCTGCGGTTCTCAGCCAGCAGGCGCATCGCCCACAGAAGGATGCGACTGCGCGACGGCAGGTCTGCCACGGTCATGCGCGGCGCGGCATCCTGGACAGCGCTTTCGCCGGCTGTCGCCAGTGGCGCGCAATCGCGCCGGATCACATGTACTGCCGCACTCATGCCCAAACCTCCCCAAGCGGTTCAGTTGCGAACCGTTTGCAAAGACTATCGGCTCGCCCTGTCCTGCGGAAAGACTATCGGCGTCGGGGTTTTATACGGATTTTGTATGGCCGGATTAAAGCGCCCCGGCGCCTCCGGTGAGCGCGCCATAGAGCATGAGGCCGCCGAGCAGGGCGATCGCCAGGCCGGCGAGGCTCTGCAAGGCGCCGGCCCAGCGGCTGTCGCCGCTCCGCCCACCCGGCATGCGCGCGAGGGCAGCGCGCCGGGCCAGAATGGTGGCGATGCCGATGATCGCCATGGCGGCGGCCATGCCGAACCCGATGGCGAGCACCATGATGATGCCGGCATAGACGATGCCGTTGGCCAGGGCATAGAGCATCACCAAGGTCGCGCCGGTGCAGGGCACCAGCCCGACGGCGAAGGACAGCACGCCTTGGCGCGCCTGTTCGCGACCGTGGTCATGGTGATCGGCGTGAGTATGTCCGTGGTGATCGCACAGTTCGGCGACTGGCTGTCCGCGCAGACGGCGGATCGCTTGCCATAGCATATGAAGGCCGATGACGAGGATGGCGCCGTAGCTGACGGCCTGGACGGCGCGCAGTTCGGCGGGAGTGCCGCCGAAGGCTTGGCGCAAGGCGACGTCGGCGACCCAAACCAGGACGATGGCGGCGACGACATGGGTGGCCGCGATCTGCAGGCCGAGCCAGAGGCCGCGGCTGACCTTGGCTTCGCGGCCGAGGAAATAGGACACGATCACCGCCTTGCCGTGTCCCGGGCCCGCCACATGCAGCGCGCCGTAGAGGAAGGCGAGGAGCATGCCGGCGGCGAGGCTGCCGGCGATGGCCGCGAAACCGTCGCCGTCGCGGATCGCGCGCATCTGCCCGGCCAGGGCCTTGTTCATGCGCGCCTGGAGCTGAAACATTTCGCGCGATGCGCGGGCGAGCAGCCCGGGGCTCGCCGGCGCGCGGGCCGGTTGGGCCTGTTCGGCTTGCGGGGCGGGCCGTCCGGTCAAGGGATTGGTCTGCGCTAGGGCCGGCAGCGCGAACAGCCAGCCGGCGAAGATCAGCGCCAGAACCCAGCGTGCGCTCAGGAGTTGATGCATTCGATCGTCACGCTCGGCGGGATGACGAGGCCGCCGTAGATCGCGTCGGCGGGATCTTCGCGCACGGCATATTTGCAGGCACCCGAGGGAATACCGTCGAATTTCACCGGATCGGTTTGGTCGAGCTCGACATCGACGAAGAAACTCTCGTCGTAGATGCCGGCGGTGATCGGGCCCTGGCCGGGATCGAGCGGCGCGCCGAGCGGCAGGGTGAAGCCGTAAAACACCAGACCCTTGTTCAAGGTGGCGGAGAAATTTTCGGCATTCTTGATCGGCAGCGTCTCGAAGCCTTGACGGACGCGGGTGAAATAGTCGAATTCGCGCAGGCTGGCGAAGGCCTTGGCGGCGATTTCAGCCTGTTCGGCAGCGTCGAATGCGCCATCCTTGTTCTTGTCGAAGTCGGCGATGAGCGAGGCGCTGAAGAAATCGTCGAACGCCCAGGCCTGGCGTAGGGCGACGAGCTTGCCGTCTTGGAAGACGAAACTGACCATCGTCGTGACCCAGACATGGGGATGAGCGCCGCCGGTACGCGGCATCAGTAAGACGCCGAGCAGAGCGAGGGCGAAGACGATCGACTTGAGGGGGCGAGTGGACGGCATGCGCGATTATATCGCCAGGCCGCCCCTTCGGTCCATGCGCGCGGAAGCCCGATAACGGCCGTTCACGACGCCGCGAGCAGGCAGGAGCTCAGGCCGTCGGCGATGCCGCGCATCAGGCCGGCGTAACCGCCGGGACCATCCGGTGCGGCTACGCCGAGGGGATCGAGCACGCCGGCACGCGCCTTGGTGCCGGACAGCACCGTGCCGACCATGCCAGAGGTGAATTGCGGCTCGCTGAAGACGCATAGCGCGCCTTGGTCAGTGATCTTCTTGCGCAGATCGGAGAGGCGGCGCGGGCCGGGTACGCGATCGGGCGTGACGGTGATCGAGCCGACGGCGTTCAGCCCATAGCGCTTCTCGTAATATTGATAAGCGTCGTGAAAGACGATGAAGGGCTTATCCTTCAACGGCGCGAGCTTGCTTGCCAGTTCGGCATCGAGCGCGTCGATCTCCGCGGCGGCGGCGGTCGCATTGGCGGCATAGCGCGCCGCGTTCGGCGCGTCGGCGCGGCCGAGCGCTTCGCTCATGGCGGCGAGGATCGCCTTGGCGTTGATCGGATCGAGCCAGAGATGCATGTCCTCCTCGTCATGACCCTTGGCGTCATGGGCGTGGCCATGACCGTGCGCTTCCTCTTCCCAGACGCCGCCTTCGCGCGTGGCGTGCAAGGTGACGCCGGGGAGCTTGCTCATCTGCAACACGCGGGCGCTTTTGGGCAGGCTGCGCATGGATTTCGCCATGAAGGCTTCGTAGTCCGGGCCGATCCAGAAGATCAGATCGGCTTTTTGGATCGCCCGGGCATCCGATGGCTTGAGGGCATAGGTATGCGGCGAAGCGCTGGCGCGCAGCAGCAGACTAGGGCTGCCGACACCGTTCATGACCGAGGCGGCGAGCGCATGGAGCGGCTTGACCGTCGCCAGAACCTTAGGCTCGGCATGAGCGGCAGCAGACATAAAACCGAGGAGCGCGATGGCGCTGGCGATAACACGAAACATGGGATTCCCCCGAGAAAGGATGCGGACGGAAGTAATGTTATATAATAACATTACTTCCGTCGAGTGTTATTCGCGGGGGCATAGCTGTGGTTACGGGGGAATGATTTCAGAGGCCGCCGACCTGGTCCCACACGCATTTCTTCAAATGCGTGTGGGAACCGAGCACTCAGGGCTGGTGGGGGGAACCGCTCGGTGGCGGCGCGGGCGGGGCCTCATTGGCCGCCGGATGGAGCCCGAGGCCGATATCTCCACCATAGATTTGCAATCCGAGCGAGGTTGCGCCCCCATGCGGATCGCTATTGTCGTTGTGCGCAGGATCATCGCTGGGGCCATCCAGACGAAATGTCCCGCTGGATAAGAGCGAGTCGCTCGCGAGCGGCTGATCGAGAGCGGCGCCGACGGTGGCGGCGCTTTGGCCCGTCGCGGTGCCGCCGGAGATGGTTAGAAGCAAGGCGAACAAGGGCAGGCCGAGCGCAACCCAGGCGAGCGTGGCGCCGATGCGCGCAACCGGCGCTTGGCGCCTGCGGGTATTCTTCACCGGCTTATCCATTCCCATCCCCAAAAACGCGAATGACCGAAAATACATAACAAATTATCCTCGTGTTTACATCTTGTTAAGCGCCGGGCTGTGCAATCGGTTAATCTTTCGCCCTACCGGGCCGGCCGTCTTTGGCCGGCATAGCCGCTTGGGGGCGCGGCTTGGCGCGGATGTACGGGGATGCGGGGATTAAGCGCCATGCAGGAGACGAAAAAGACGGCGCGGGAAGGCGTTGGCCTGATCTGGTGGGTCATCGGCCTTGGCGTTTTCGTCGCGTTCGTTTTTTCCGGTCTTATTATTTGGGAGCAGGGCCGCCAGCGCGAACTGGTGATCGAGCGGGCGCTGCTTTCGTCGCAAAACCTCACTCTCGCCCTGGAAGAGCATACCCGGGCGACGATCCTGGCGAGCGACGTGGCGGTCATCGACGCGGTCCAATTCGTCGAAGCGGCCCTTGCCAACGGCAAGCTCGATCCGACAGCTCTCTATGAGGAACTGCGCGACGCCTCTGATAAAATTCCGCAAATATCCGGCCTGGTATTCGTCGATGAGAACGGCATTCTCGTCAGCGACAGCCGTAGTGTCGATCCACCGGCGCTCGATCTGAGCGACCGAAGCTACTTCCGGAGCGCCAGGGACGATCCGCGCGGGGGATTGAGGATATCGCGGCCTTTCGTCAGCCGGCGTGTCGGCAACCATGTAATCAGCCTCAGCCGACCGGTGCTGAAGCCGGACGGGAATTTCGGCGGCGTCGTGTTCGCAGCCATGGAAACCGATTATTTCCAGCGCTTTCATCAATCGCTGAACCTCGGCAAGAACAGCGTCATCGCTCTGTTCGATCTGGACGGTACGATGCTGTTGCGTTCGCCCTATAGCGCCACGGCGGTCGGCGCTTCGTTCGCGGACGACATGGTCTTCCAGGAAATCGCCGACGGAAAAACTTCCGGCGTGCATCTCAATCCGAATCACCGCGACAATTTCGCCCGCTACGTCGCGTTTCGCAAGATGCCGGATCATCCGCTCGTCGTCACCCTCGGCATCGAGGCGAACGAGGTTCTCGCGCCCTACACCATGTCGCGATGGACGGCGGTTTTCTACGTCGCGACCTTGATCTTCGTTCTGGTGCAATTGACTGCGATCATCGTCGGGCAGATCCGCCGCCGGGAAGTCGCGAGCCGCCAGGTCGCGGCCGTCCTCGAGAACGTCAACCAGGGCGTCATGGTCTTCGACGCGAACGAGCGCCTGGTGTCCTACAATCATCAATATGCCGAGATGATCGCCTTTCCACCCGGCGTGCTGCGTGAAGGGCAAAGCTACGAAAATGTGCTCCGCGCCGTCGCCGCGCTCGGCGAGTATGCCGACGAGGATGTCGAGGAAGTCGTGCGCAACCGCTTGGAAGGGGTGCGGCAGGGGCAGGAGCGCCAGACGATTCATCGCGGTCGGCGCGGCCGGGTTCATCAAATTTTCCGCAAGCCCATGGCGGACGGCGGATTCATCATCACCTTCACGGACATCACCGAAAGCGTGCGCGTCCATGAGGAATCTGAGAAAAAATCGCAGCTGATGCAGCTGATTCTCGACAGCATGCACCAGGCCATTCGCGTGTTCGATAAGGACTTGCAACTGGTTCTTGCCAATCGGCGCATCGTCGAGACATTCGGCTATCCAGAGGCCTTCGCCACGATCGGCACGACGCACGAGGAGATGGTGAAACTATCCGCCTCGTTCGGCGAATATGGCCCCGGCGACGTCAATGACATCGTGCGCGAACATGTCGGATATGGGCGGCGCGTGTTTCAGCGCGGGACGATCGTCCGCACGCCGAGCGGACGCTACGTCAAGAAGCATCGGGAGCCGATCCCGGGCGGGGGCTTCGTCGCCGCCTACAGCGACGTGACCGATTTGGTCAAGGCGGAGAGCGAACTGGCGCGCAAGACGACCCTGCTGCGCAGCACGCTCGAAAACATGGGCGACGGCCTTAGCGTCTATGACGAGAAGCTCGAGTTGATCAGCTTCAATCAATCCTGGGTCGATATGTGGGATTTGCCGCCGCACATCGCGCGCGAAGGCATGAATTTCGACGAGATGATGCGCTTCAATCTGGCGCGCGGCGAATATGGCGACGTCGGCGACGTCGAGGCTTATGTCCGCAGCCGCCTCGACGATATGCGTTATGGGCAGGCCAATTTTTACGAGCATCGCCGCCCGAATGGGCATGTGCTGCTGATCCGGCGGCATTACGCGCCGAACGGCACCATCATCATCAACCACACGGACATCACGCGTCTGAAAGCGGTGGAAGAGGAGGCGGCGAATAAGTCGTTGCTGCTCGAGGCGGTCCTCGAGAATATGACGCATGGCATCAGCGTCTACGATAAGGATATGAATCTGATCGCCTACAACCGCAATTATCTAGAGCTTCAGGGCTACAAGCCGGAAGACGTGTCGATCGGCATGAATTACGTGGACGTGCTGCGGCTCGCCGGCACGCGCGGCACCTTGCGGCCAGACGATCTCGACGCGATGATCGAACGCCGCATCGTCGATATCCGGGAACATCGTTATCAAAGCAACGAGTATCTCGCCGCGAGCGGACGTTACATTGCCCTCAGGCTGAGCCCCATGCCGGACGGTGGATTCGTCACGACCTTTGCCGACGTGACCGATGTGAAGCGCGCCGAATTGGCCCTGCGCGCCAATGAGGCGCGTTACCGCGCCCTTGTGATGTCGGCGGCCCAGATCATCTGGGTGACGGGCAAGGACGGTGCGGTGACCGACATGGGCCCTGGCTGGATGGCTTACACCGGCCAGACTGAAGCCGAGGTGCATGGCGACGGTTGGTTGAAGGCCCTTCATCCGGACGATGCGATCTACGTGCGCCGCATCTGGGCTTCATCGCTCAAGACGGAGAAGGCTTACAACACTGAATATCGCGTGCGGGGCAAGGATGGCAGCTATCGCACTTTCGCGGTGCGCGGCGTGCCGGTGCGCAACGACGACGGCAGCGTGCGCGAATGGGTCGGCGTATGCGACGATGTGACGGATCGGCGCCACGTCGAGCAGGAATCGGCGCGCAAATCGGCGCAGCTCGAAGCGATCACCGAGCATATGGCGCAGGGCATCGCGGTGTACGATGCGGATTTGCAGCTCGTCGCCTACAACCAGCGCTATATCGATCTTTTGCAATTTCCGCCCGGCTTTATTTATGTCGGCCGTAAGTTCGAGGACATCCTGCGCTATCACACCGTCAACGGCGCCAACGGCCCGAACAGCGAGGCCGAAGTTCAGGAGCGCATCGAATCGGCCCGTCGCGGCGAGCCGTTCCGCACGGAGTACAGCTATCCGAACGGCGTCACCCTGTTCGTCAATCGCGCGCCCATGCCGGGCGGCGGGCTGATCAACACCTTTACCGATATGTCGGAGCGCAAGCGCGCCGAACAGGCACTGCGCGAAAGCGAAGAGCGCTTGCGCGCCATTCTCGACAACGTCGCCGATGCCATCGTCACGACCAATCAGCAGGGCGTGATTCAGAGCTTCAACCCGGCCGCCGAGCGGATTTTCGGCTTCGAATCATCCCAGGTGGTCGGGCAGGACATCCGCTTGCTGATCCCCAATTCCTATGGTTCGCCGCAGAGCAACCTGGAAGGCTTGCCGGCGCTGTCCCCGCGCGAAATGATGGGCCTACGCATGGACGGCAGCCAGTTTCCGATGGACATCGCGGTCACCTCGGTCGAGATGCCGGGCCGTTGGCTGCAGATCGCCATCATCCGCGACATCAGCGAGCAGAAAGCCTTGCAGGCTCAGCTTTTCCAGGCGTCGAAGCTTGCCACCGTCGGCGAGATGGCGGCCGGCATGGCGCATGAGATGAACCAGCCGCTCAACGTCATGCGCATGGCAGCGGACAATGCCTTGATCCGCATGGAGCGCGGCATCGCCGGCGAGGATTATCTCAAGCAGAACCTGGCGTTGATCGCGCAGCAGAGCGAGCGGCTCGGCAAGCTGATCCTGCATATGCGGGTTTTCAGCCGGCTCGACAAGGATGGCTTCGAGCGCTTCGATCCGCGCACCAGCGTGACGGCGGCCGTCGAATTGATGGACCGGCAGATCACGCTGGCGAGCATCAGCTTGACCGTGACCATGCAGGACGACAGCGCCATGGTGATGGGCCGTCCGTCGCAACTCGAACAGGTCATCATCAATCTATTGAGCAATGCGAAGGACGCGATTTTGTCGCAGATGCTCGATGCCAAGAAAGCCGACAAGCGCGGCGCCTCGATCGGCAGCATCACGGTCACGGTCGGCAACGCCAAGGATGCCTTGCGCATTGTCGTGCGCGACAGCGGCGGCGGCATACCCGACAGCGTGATTGCCCGTATCTTCGATCCCTTCTTCACCACCAAGGAAGTGGGCAAGGGCACGGGCCTCGGCCTGTCGGTCAGCTATGGCATCATCACGACGATGGGTGGCACAATCACCGCGCATAACGTCGGCGGTGGGGCGGAATTCATCATCTCGCTCCCGGTGACCGAAGCGTCTGACGAGCCGGACGAGAGCCCGTCGGCCGATGAGGACATCTGACGGGGGCCACCAAGCTGGCGCGCGGATCGCGGCGCAAGCCCCGTCGCGTCGCTCGACCGGCGGCTCAGCGTCTCTCGCATTTTTGGGAAGATTGGCTCCGTGGGAGGGATTCGAACCCCCGACCGGGCGGTTAACAGCCGCCTGCTCTACCACTGAGCTACCACGGAATGGCCGGTATCGCTGCGGGCCGAGGGCCTAGAGGACAGGCCGCCCGTCAGCAAGGGCGCGGTTATAACAGAGCCATTCGGCCAAGGCCAGAGCCTCGTCTCGCCTTTTTTATTCAGGCACTTGGCGGTTTTTTAAGGGATCTGCGGGCGATGGAGGCCGGAGGGGGAATCGAACCCCCGGTGCGGGATTTGCAGTCCCGAGCATTACCACTTTGCTATCCGGCCCCGTCGCGCGCCTCGCCGGCTTGCCGCCGCGAGGAACGCGGCGGACCGGGTTTTGACCTGGCCGCGCCGCGGGGAGGGGAGATATAGGCCGCGCCGGACCGCAGGGTCAAGACGGGCGGTTAGCCGTGCGTAACTGGCGCAGAGCGGCCGAACGGCGTCAAAAGCCCGCTGCGGCGGTGGCGCGGCGGCGGATCGGCCCCTGACAGCGCGGCTTGTCTGTCACACAATGCGGTGAAAGCAACCTGCCGGCGACGGGTTTCCCGCAGTGCAGCGTTGTTTTCATGGCAAGGAACAGAGTATATAAAGTCCAGAGTTTCTAAGCGCTTGCGCTTATCACGACGGTACCCTGATGGATTTCTCGGTCGCTCGGCGAAACATGGTGGATAACCAGATTCGCCCCAATAAAGTTACCTCACAGGCCCTGATTCAGGCATTGCTCGACGTTCCGCGCGAGCGTTTCGTGCCCGATCAGGCGCGCGGCGTCGCCTATGTCGACGACGATGTGCCGCTCGGCGGCGGCCGCTGGCTGATGGAGCCGATGCTGTTCGCCCGCTTGGCGCAGTCGGCGGACATCAAGCCCGCCGACGTGCTGCTCGATGTCGGCGGCGTCACCGGCTACGGGCCGGCCGTGTTGTCCAAGCTCGCGGGCACCGTCGTCGCTCTCGAGCAGGATTCCGGCCTGGCCAAAACGCTCGGCGCCAATCTCGATGGCTTGAGCATCGACAATGTCGCGGTCATCGAAGGACCGCTCGCCGTCGGCTGCCCGAAACAGGGGCCGTTCGACGTCATCCTGTTCGAGGGCGCGGTGCATGACGTGCCGGTCGCCATTGCCGACCAGCTGGCCGAGGGCGGCCGCCTCGTCGCCGTGATCGACCCTAGTCTTCCTAATGGGGGCGGGGCTGGTCAGGCGATCTTGATGATGCGCCGCCATGGCGCCCTGTCGCGCCGCGTACTGTTCGACGCGGCGACGCCGCTGCTGCCCGGTTTCGCGCCGCAACCGACATTTGTGTTCTAGCAGTACAAGGTGAGCCCGATGGCCCCGTTTCGCTACCGCCGCATAATCGCCGCCGCCGCCTTGCTCGCCAGTTCCGCCTTGGTCTCGCCGTCCTTCGCGGAGACGCTCGACGAAGCCCTGGCCCGCGCCTATCAGACCAACCCCACGCTGCTCGCCGCACGCGCGGCGCTGCGCGCGACTGACGAAGGCGTTTCCCAGGCGCTGTCGCGCTGGCGCCCGACCGTCGAAGCGGGTGCTGACATTTCGCGCACGCAGAGCTACAGCAACACTCGCTCGCCCGCGACGCGCTATACGACGCCGCGCGGCGTCGATCTGAGCATTGTGCAACCGCTTTACGATCCAGTCGCCGACGCGGCGACGAACCGCGCCGAGAAGGATGTTCTCGCCGCTCGCGCGCGGCTGATCACCACCGAGCAGCAGGTGCTGCTCAATGCCATGTCGTCCTATATCGACGTGGTGCGCGATCAGTCCGTGCTCGACCTCAACATCAACAACGAGCAGCGCTTGCGTCGCCAGTTGGATGCCGCCAACGACCGTTTCCGCGTCGGCGAAATCACCCGCACCGACGTCGCCCAGGCGGAAGCGCGCCTGTCGCGCGCGATCGCCGACCGCATCCAGGCGGAAGGCAATCTCGCCGCGTCGCGCGCCGTCTATCGCAACAATGTCGGCGACACGCCGGCCAACCTCGTCGTGCCGAGGCCGCCGGTCAATCTGCCGGCGATGCAGGAAGAGGCCGTCAGCATCGCATCGGCGCGGTTTCCCGAAGTCATCGCCGCCGACTACACCGAACAATCGGCGCGCGAGAACGTGCGCGCCATCGAAGGCGAGCTGTGGCCCGAACTGAACCTGCGCGGCACCCTGTCGGCCGATCGCGCATCGACGACCAGCAATACCGAAGCGAATAGCGCCTCGATCACCGCCGAGATCGCCGTGCCGCTCTATACCGCCGGCTCGGTCGCTTCGCGTATCCGCGCCGCCAAGCAGACGGCATCGCAACGCAAAATCCAAGTCGATCAGGCCCGCCGCGACGCCATGGAGTCGGCGACGCGCGCCTGGGAGGCGTTGGAGACCGCGCGCGCGTCCTTGCGCGCACTCGATTCGGAAATTCAAGCGAGCCAGATCGCCTTGGAAGGCGTCGAGAAGGAAGCCCTGGTCGGGTCTCGTACCGTGCTCGATGTGCTCGACGCCGAGCAGGAATTGCTCAATGCCAAGGTGAACCTGGTCGGCGCTCAGCGCGACGAAATCGCTGCAGCCTACGAACTGCGGGCCTCTGTCGGCTCGCTTACCGCCCGCGAACTGGGCCTGCAGGTTCCCTATTACGACGAAGAACAGAACTACAAGACGGTGCGCGGCAAGTGGTGGGGCAACTCGATCGAAGGCGAATAACCGGGCTCTCGGGGCGGATTTTGACGCTTTTGCCCGAGGATTCGAGATTCGTGCGGCTACCGTAGCCGTGAAGAGTTTGTTACAGTGAAAAACAGGCGCAAAACGGCGCCACGGCAGACGATGAACCCGGCGCACTCGACATGAGCGATACCAAGGCACAACCAGAACCGACGATGGAGGAGATACTTGCCTCCATTCGCCGCATCATTTCGGAAAATGACGAGGAAGGCCGTCCGATCGTGGGGACGACTGCCTCCTCGCCAGAGGACAACGTCCTCGAATTGACCGAAATGGTTGCAGATGACGGCTCGGTTGTCAGCCTGACCGCACCGGAAGATGCGCCGGCTGACGAGGATTTGGCCGAAGCCGAAGCCGAAGCCGAATCCGAAGCTGATACCGACCTGAGCGACGAGATTCCGCCACTGCCGGAAGACGGCGCCGCCGCCGAGCCGGACGACGATTCGGAGGTGATGATGGAAGATACCCAGGACGACACGATCGAGTTCTCGTCGGACGAGTTGATCGGGCAGCCCAAGCCCAGCGGGATCGCCGACGGGCTGATGTCAGCGACCGCCGCGGGAGCGACCGCGGCCGCCTTCGCCGCCCTGGCGCGCTCCTCGCAGAGCCGCGACAGCGGGCTCGCGCTCGGCAGCGGCCGCACGCTTGAAGATCTCGTGCAGGAAATGATCCGACCGATGATCAAGGAATGGCTCGA
>CAMAVH010000058.1 GCA_945861615.1 Rhizobium sp. Q54
GGCCTAAAGGCGGGCGGCAAGGTCATGCGGCCCTGGCTTGGCGCGAGCGGCCAGGCCGTCACGGCGGAGATCGCCGCCACGCTCAATCTGCCGCGGCCGCAAGGCGTGCTGGTCAGCGGGCTGAATGCCAAGGGGCCGGCCGCGCGCGCCGGCCTGCGCGTCGGCGATATCGTCACCGGCGTCAACGGCCGCGAGGTCGACGATCCCGACGGACTGCGCTTTCGCATCGCCACCTTGCCGGTCGGAACCTCAGCGACGATCGGCGTGCTGCGCCGCTCCGGCGAACGCGTCAGTCTGACCTTGCCGCTTGAAGCGCCGCCGGAAGTGCCGGCCCGCGACGAAGCCACGCTGCAGGGCAACGTGCCCTTGTCGGGCGCCAAGGTGGCAAATCTGTCGCCGGCGCTAGCCGATGAACTGTCGCTGCCGACCGAGGCCGCCGGCGTGATCGTGCTCGAGGTGGCGCGCGGCACCGTGGCTTCGCGTCTGGGCCTGAGGCCGCGCGATGTCATCTTGTCGGTCAACGGCGCCGACGTCGACTCGGTGGCGGGCCTGCGCCGCTTGCTATCGCGCGGTTCGGCGGATTCGCGCTGGCGTATCGCCATCCGGCGCGGTCATCAGGTGCTGACGCTGGTCGTCGGCTGATTTTAAACGGGAGGCGCGGATGACGACCCTGTTCGAACGCGAAGCGCCGCGCCCCCTGGCCGACCGGCTGCGTCCGCAACGCTTGGCCGACGTCGTCGGCCAGCAGCATCTTTTAGGCCCTTCGGGTCCCATCGGCCGCATGGTCGGCGCCCATCAGATGTCCTCGATGATCCTGTGGGGACCGCCGGGCTGCGGCAAGACCACGATCGCGCGCTTGCTCGCCGAGGGCACGAGTTTGAAGTTCGAGCCGCTGTCGGCGGTGTTCTCGGGTGTCGCCGATCTCAAGAAAATCTTCGAGGCGGCGCGCAAACGTCACGAGATGGGGCAGGGGACGCTGCTGTTCGTCGATGAAATTCATCGCTTCAACCGCGCCCAGCAGGACAGTTTCTTGCCCTTCGTCGAAGACGGCACGGTGGTGCTGGTCGGCGCCACAACCGAGAACCCGTCGTTCGAGATCAACGGTGCGCTCCTGTCGCGCTGCCAGGTCTATGTGCTCAACCGGCTGGATGACGCGGCACTGGAGGAAATCCTCGCGCGCGCCGAAACCGAAATGAACCGGCCTTTGCCGATGGACGATGAGGCGCGCGCCGCTTTGCGCGCCATGGCCGACGGCGATGGCCGCTATCTGATCAATCTTGCCGAACAGCTCTTCGCTTTGCCGTCGAAGACCGGCGACAAGATCGACACCAAGGCGCTCGTCCAGGTCGTGCAGAAGCGCGCGCCGCTGTACGACAAGGCGCAGGAAGGGCATTACAACCTCATCAGCGCCCTGCATAAGTCGCTGCGCGGCTCCGATGTCGATGCGGCGCTCTATTGGCTGGCGCGCATGCTGGCGGGTGGCGAGCCGCCGCTCTATATCGTCCGCCGCCTGGTGCGCTTCGCCTCCGAAGATATCGGCTTGGCCGATCCGCAGGCCCTGGTGCAGGCCCTGGCGGCGAAGGACAGCTACGATTTCCTCGGGTCGCCCGAGGGCGAATTGGCCATCGTGCAGGCGGTCGTCTATTTGGCGACGGCGCCGAAATCCAATGCGCTCTACCGCGCCCAGAGTGCCGCCGCCAAGGCGGCCGGCGAATATGGCTCGCTCATGCCGCCCAAACATATTCTCAACGCGCCGACGCGCTTGATGAAAGACATCGGCTACGGCAAAGGCTACGAATACGACCATGAGGCGCCGGACGCCTTCTCGGGGCAGAATTACTTTCCCGAGGAGATGGCCCGGCGGCAGCTTTACCAGCCGGCCGAACGCGGATTCGAGCGCGAGATCGCCAAGCGGTTGGCCTATTGGGCGAAACTGCGCGGCGAGCGCCAATCTGGCGCGACGGGCGACGAGGAGAGCGAATGATGGGAATGGTCTTGGCGATTGCTGCCGGCGGCGCGGTCGGCTCGGTGGCGCGCTACGGCACGATGGTCTGGCTCGGCCGCTGGCTCGGCACGGGCTTTCCCTACGGCACCTTGGCCGTGAACGTGATCGGCGGATTCGTCATGGGCGCGCTGATCGAGCTCATGGCGCTCGCCTGGTCGCCGTCGGAGACGATGCGCGTCTTTCTCACGGTCGGCATTCTCGGCGGCTTTACGACCTTCTCGACCTTTTCGCTCGATGCTTGGTATCTGATCCAACGCGGCGACGTGGCGCTCGGCGCGCTTTACATCGTTGCCTCGGTCATCCTTTCCATCGGCGGGCTTGTCGCCGGTCTTTATCTCACGCGCGTGGTTGTTGCATGAACGCTGTCCAAACGCTGACCATCGGCGCCGACGAAGCCGATCAACGGCTCGACCGCTGGTTCAAGCGGCGCTTTCCCACGCTCGGCCACGGCAAGCTGGAAAAGCTGCTGCGCACCGGTCAGGTGCGCGTGGACGGCAAGCGCGCCAAGGCGGCGTTCCGCCTGGAGCCGGGCATGGAAGTCCGCATCCCGCCGCTCGACGATGCCCTGGTCGCGGCGAAGCCGGCGAGGCCCGCCGCTGACGTCAAGCCGGCGCCGCGCGTCACCAAGGGCGAGACGGACGCGCTGCGCGCCGCTGTGCTCTACAAGGACGACGATGTCATCGTCATCAACAAGCATCCGGGGCTGGCGGTGCAAGGCGGCACCGGCACGACGCATCATCTCGACGGAATGCTGGATGCGTTGAAGTTCGACTATCCGGAGCGGCCCAAATTGGTCCATCGCCTCGACCGCGACACCAGCGGCGCGCTGGTGCTGGCGCGCACCACCGCCGCCGCCCGTTGGTTGACCGAGGCTTTCCGCGCGCGGACCACGCGTAAGGTCTATTGGGCCCTGGTCGTCGGCGTGCCGAAGATCCGTCAGGGCAAGGTCGATCTGGCGCTCGCCAAATTGCCGGGCGCCCATGGCGAACGCATGGTGGCCGACGAAGACGAGGGCAAGCGTGCCGTGACGCTCTATAGCGTCGTCGACCACGCGGCCCAGCGCGCCGCCTGGCTCGCCATGATGCCGCTCACCGGCCGCACGCACCAGTTGCGCGCCCATGCGGCCGTACTCAAGACGCCGATTCTCGGCGACGGCAAATATGGCGGTGAAGCGGCATTTTTCCGCGGCGCCGAGGAGGGCGGCCGACCGAAACTGCATCTGCATGCCCGTGAGATCGCTTTCATGCGACCGAACGGAAAGCTGCTGAAGGTGGTCGCGCCGTTGCCCGCGCATATGAAGACCACATGGGACTTCTTCGGGTTTGATTCCAACATGTCCGGCGATCCCTTCGCCGATGTCGATCTGAAGTAGGCCGACCATGCGCCTCAGCAAGATCCTCGCTATTGCCGGTCTTGCTTTCCTCGCGCTTGCCGTCGCGGCCATTGTCGTCGTCTCGCAGATCGATTTCTCGCGCTACAAGCCGTTGATCGCCGAGAAGGTCAAGGCGGCGACCGGACGCGAACTCGTCATCAGTGGCCCCATTCATCTCGCGCCTTCGCTAGTGCCTTCGCTGGCCGTCGAGGACGTGCGGTTCCAGAACGCCGCCTTCGGCAGCCGTCCCGACATGATCACCGCCCGGCGCCTGGAGGCGACGGTGGCCCTGTTGCCCCTGCTGCGCGGCGAGATCGACATCCGCCGCATCGTCCTGATCGCGCCGGATATTCTGCTCGAAACCGACAAGTCCGGCCGGGGCAATTGGGAGTTCGGCGCATCGCCCCCGGCGTTTGCCGTGCCCGATGCGACGCCGTCGTCAGATGCGGCGATGCCGTCGCTCGGCGCGTTGGCCATTGAGGATGGCGTTCTGACCTACCGCGACGGCCTCAGCGGCAAGGCGACCACGCTCACAGTGAAGCGATTGACGGCCGCCGGCCTGCCGCTCGCCATCGACATGGAGGGCGCTTACGACGGCACGCCACTCACCCTCAAAACCGCTCTAAATATTGTCGGCAAGTCGGCGCGATTGTCCGGCCTGGAGATGCGCTTCGGCGGCAGCGACCTGTCGGGCGCGGCGGCATTGGATTGGTCGGCGCGGCCCAGCATCATGGCGGAGTTGACATCCAAGTTGATCGATACGGCCGATTTTCTGCCGGCCTCTCCGGCGCCGGTCAAACGTGACGATGGCCGTCTGTTCACTGCCGATCCGATCGATCTGTCGGCGCTGCGCGCCTTCGATGGCCGCTTCGATCTCAAGCTCGCGGCGCTGCGCCAGGGCAAGCTGCAATTGCAGGATCTGGCAACTGTCGCCAGCTTGCAAAATGGCCGGCTGACGGTGGAATCCTTCGCCGGGCGCTTCGCGGGTGGCGCATTGTCGGGCGAGGGCCATGTGGCGGCGCTCGCCGGTACCGGCATGGAGACCGCGCTGGCCTTCAAGGCGGAGACGCTTGATCTGGCGGCGCTGGCGCAGGCCTTTGATGCCGGCGACGTGCTGACGGGACGGGGCGATCTCACCCTCGATGTCAAAGGGCAGGGCGCATCCTTGCGCGCGATCATGGCCTCGCTCGGCGGCAAGGCGAGCTGGGTGATGGGCAAGGGTAGCGTGAAGAACGGCTATGTTGATCTGATGGGCACCGATCTGTTGCGCTTCGCCGCCAGCGCCGCCACCGGCGGCAGCGATACGACCATGGTCAATTGCTTCGTCACGCGCTTCGATCTGGCGAAGGGCGTGGCGACCGGCCAGGGCATCCTGTTCGATACCGACCGCATGACGGTGAGAGGCGAGGGCAGGATCACGCTCGGTAACGAGCGGCTCGCGCTGCTGTTCACGCCGCGGCCCAAGGAGACCAGCCTGATCAATTTGGCGCTGCCCTGGCACGTCGAAGGTACGCTGAAGAAACCCAGCGTGGCGGTCGATCAGGGCGCTGCGGCGGAGCGCGCCGCCGGCGCCTTGCTCAGCATGATCAATCCGCTGGCCCTTCTGGTCCCCCTGGTGACCTCCAGCGGGGCTGAGCAGAACCCTTGCCTGGCGGCGTTGCAGAATGCCCCCGCCAGGCCGCCGGTGCAAAATCCCGGCGGCGTGCGCGGCTTCCTCGACAGCCTCATTCCGGGCCGCTAGAACCAAGCCATGAGCGAGTCCTCCCGCCACGCCGACTTAGCCGCCAAAGCCGCCCAGCGCGCAGCCACGCCTGCCGCCGTGCGGGAAGGAACGGGCGATGGCGAGAGCGGCTATTGGCTCGAATTGGACGGCAAAGCCTTGAGGACCCCGGCCGGCTTGGAACTGCGCTTTCCGACGCGCGCTCTGGCCGAGGCGGTCGCCGCCGAACTCGGGGATTCGCCGATCAAGGCGCTGAGAAACTTCACCGCCATCCCCAACCTGCGTTTTGCCGCCACCGCGCTCGACCGCGTCGCCGCGGCGCGTGAGGCGACGATCGACGGCGTCGCCGCATATGGCGAGGCCGATCTTTTGTGCTATCGCGCCGAGGAGCCGACGGAACTTGTGGCGCGCGAACAGGCCGCCTGGCAGCCATTGCTCGATTGGGCGGCGACGCGCCATGGCGCGCTGCTCGCCTGCGCCGTCGGGATCAGCTACGTGCCGCAGCCGCCATCTGCGCTGGCCGTGTTGCGCAAGGCCGTTGCCGCGCAGGACGACATGACCCTCACGGGCCTTGCCATGGTGGTCCAAATCACCGGTTCCCTCGTATTGGGTCTTGCGCTGCTCGACGGGTTCATCGACGCCGACCAAGCCTTCGAGCTTGCCGAACTCAACGAGACTTACCAGATCGAGAAGTGGGGCGAAGATTATGAGGCGGCGGATCGCCGTCTCGCGCGCCGCCGCGACTTGGCCGAGGCGGCGGCATTCCTGCGCCTGCTGCGTCCGGCGAACAATGAAGGAGATATCTTGTGATTCAACGTCCGGAAGATCTGGAAAATTTCGCAGTGCATCTGCGCATCTTCGGCAAGGTGCAGGGCGTCGGCTTTCGCGCCTGGGCGAAGGAGCAGGCCGACAAGAAGAGCCTGCGCGGCTGGGCGCGCAATCGCAGCGACGGCTCGGTTGAGGTTGTCTTCGTTGGCCATGCCCATGTGCTCGATGGCATGGTGACGCTGTGCCGAAAAGGACCGGCGGGCGCCGAGGTCAATCGCGTCGCCCGCATTCCCGGCGAATATCGTCCCGACGAGACGGAAGTGCCGCCGGGCTTCCAGCTGTTTCCCGACGCCTAAAAGCCGAACACATCGCCGAAGTTTTTCTTTAGCGCTGCGTCCACCGCCGCCATGTCGGCGCTCTGCCCAAGGGCTTTGAGCGAGGTGACGCCATGCTCGCTGATGCCGCAGGGCACGATGCCGGTGAAATGCGACAGATCCGGCGCCACGTTCAGCGAGATGCCGTGATAGGTCACCCAGCGGCGTACGCGCACGCCGACAGCCGCGATCTTTTCCTCGCGGCTGCCGAAGATCGGGTCGGGCCGCGCCACCCAGATGCCGATCCGCCCCTCGCGCTTTTCCCCGGTCACGCCGCAGGCGGCGAGGGTCCGGATCACCCAGTCTTCCAGATTGGCGACATAGCCGCGCACGTCAGGGCCGCGCCGCTTGAGATCGAGCAGCACATAGGCCACGCGCTGGCCGGGGCCGTGATAGGTGTAGCGCCCGCCGCGTCCGGTCTGGTGGACCGGAAAACGGGCGCCGTCCAACAGTTCGGCCGGATCGGCGCTGGTGCCGGCGGTATAGAGAGGCGGGTGCTCCAGCAGCCAGACCAGTTCGGGCGCCCCCTGGTCGCGAATGGCCGCCACGCGGGCCTCCATGGCCGCCACAGCCTCCTCGTAGGCCACCAGCCCTGGGCTGACGCGCCATTCCAGGCCCCCGGCCTGGGCGTTTGAGGGGCCCTTCCCGGGGCTTTGCTGGGGGGCGTCCATAAGGGTCTTTAAATCCCGGCTGAGGCTTGGAATATCTGGCAAAAGCGCCACCATCTCCCTTGCGGAGGGTCGGCCGATTTGGTATTCCCCACGCTTCCGATTGGCAATCCTAAATTGTCGATTATTCCCTGCGGTCGTGGCGGAATTGGTAGACGCGCAGCGTTGAGGTCGCTGTGGGGGAAACCTCGTGGAAGTTCGAGTCTTCTCGACCGCACCATCATCCTAGGCCCGTGAACGCGCGTTCCGGGCTTTGATTTTCTGGCCTAGTCGCCCGCGCTCCCAATATGGGGAGGCCGGGCGCGCGTCGAAAGAGAGCCGACGCCATGACGAACCAGCCACCCGATCATCATTTCGCCGGACAGCCGGCGGAAACTATCTCCGCCGAGCCCGACGCGCAGCTGTCGGTCGATATTCTGCGCGAGCATCCCGAGCGCGTCGCCGCGATCCGTGACGCCCTGGAAGCCGGCGACGTGGCGCGCGTGCGCGACGTCGTCCTGCCGCTGCACTACGCCGATCTCGCCGACCTGATCGAGGCGCTCGGCCATGACGAGCGCCTGGCGCTGCTCGATACCATTCGCGGCGAACTGGACCCCGACGTTCTTCCCATGCTGGAAGACGCGGTGCGCGACGAGGTCGTCGAGCATCTCGGCCCTCAGGAAGTCGCCGCCGCACTCGGCGAAATGGACACCGACGACGCCATCGAGGTCGTGCAGACGCTCGACGACGAGGCGCGCGAGGAAGTCCTCGATGCGGTGTCGGCCGACGAACGCGCCGTTCTCGAAGAAGGCCTGACCTATCCGGAGGATTCCGCCGGCCGCCTGATGCAGCGCGAGCTGGTCTCGGTGCCGGTCGCTTGGAACGTCGGACAGACCATTGACCATCTGCGCGCTGTCGCCGAGCGCGACGATGAGGATCTCCCCGACGAGTTCTACGACATCTACGTCGTCGACGAGCGCTCGCGCCTGGTGGGCCGCGTCTCGCTCAGTCGCATCCTGCGCTCCAAACGCTCGATGGAATTGGCCGAACTGGCAGATACCGAACTGCGCAGCGTGCCGGTGACGATGGACCAGGAAGAGGTGGCGCTGCTGTTCCGCCAATATGGCCTGGCCTCGGCGCCGGTGGTCAGCGTCGGCAATCGCCTCGTCGGCGTCATCACCGTCGACGACATCGTCGACATCATTCACGAAGAGGCCGAAGAGGACATCCTGCTGCTCGGCGGCGTGTCCGAAGGCGACTTGTACGAAGCGGCGGTCGATACTGCCAAGTCGCGCTTTCCCTGGTTGGCGGTCAATCTTGCCACCGCGCTGCTCGTCGCCAATGTCATCGGCCTGTTCGAGGCAACCATCGAGAAGGTCGTGGCGCTCGCCGTGCTCATGCCGATCGTCGCCTCGATGGGCGGCAATGCCGGCACACAGACCATGACGGTCGCCGTGCGCGCGCTGGCGACCAAGGAACTGTCGGTCGCCAATGGCCTGCGCATCTTCTGGAAAGAGGGCATCGTCGGCGGCGTCAACGGCATGATCTTCGCGCTGGTCATCGGCCTCGTTGCCTGGGCCTGGTTCGGCGATCCGTCGATCGGACTGGTCATCGCCGCCGCCATGACGATCAATCTACTGGTTGCCGGTCTTGCGGGGGTCGCTATCCCGTTGGCGCTCGATCGCAGCGGCGTCGATCCGGCGGTCGCCTCGCCGGTGTTCCTAACCACACTGACCGACGTGGTCGGCTTCTCGGCCTTTCTCGGCTTGGCGACGATTTTTGTCGTCTGAGCTTGGCCGCGCCGCCGTCCCCTTGTTAAGTTAACGAACTAAACTCACTGCCGAGGGGCACCGCCCCGCTTGCACGGAGGTTTCGTCTTGAAGCTGCGTCTGCCGGTTCTGTTGACCGGCCTTTGTGTTCTCATTGCCGCCGGTCTGGTCTTGATGCCGACGCCGGCGGGCATCGACCCCAAGACGATGCGGGCTGCCGCCCTGGTGCTGGTGGCCCTGGCGCTGTTCGCCACCGGCGCCCTGCCGGAATATATCTCCTCGCTCGCCTTTCTCACCTTCGGGATGTTGCTGGCCGTGGCGCCGGCCGAGACCGTGTTCGCCGGCTTTTACGCCACGGCCGTCTGGCTGGTGTTCGGCGGGCTGATCGTTGGCGTCGCCATCCGGGTCACCGGCCTCGGCGAGCGCTGCGCCCGCCTGCTCATGAGCATGTTCGGCACGTCCTATGTGCGGGTCATCGGCGGCATCATGCTCATGTCGATCCTGTTCGCCTTGGTCATGCCATCGAGCCTCGGCCGCGTCGTGATCCTCATTCCCATCATCGTCGCGCTATCCGACCGGCTCGGCTTCGAACTGGGGAGCAAAGGCCGCACCGGCCTGGTGGTCGCAGCCGGCTTCGGCACCTTGATTCCCGCATTTACCGTGCTCCCTGCCAACGTGCCGAACATGGTGCTCGCGGGCGCGGCGGAAACGCTCTACGGCGTGCATCTGACCTACGGCAGCTATGCGGCGCTGCATGTGCCGGCGACCGGCCTGCCCAAGGCGGTTCTGATCTTTCTCTTGATCATGCTGATGTTCCGCGACACGCCCAAGCCCGTCGAGCAATTGGTGACGGCGGAAAAGACGCCTTGGTCGCTCGGCGAGATCAAGCTCGCCTGGATTCTCGGCGTCTCGCTCTTGTTGTGGGTCACCGACACCTGGCATGGCATTTCGCCGGCCTGGGTGGCGATGGCCTCTGGCCTCGCCTGCTTGTTGCCGCGCATCGGCGTGCTGCCGCCGAATGCGTTCAACGAAAAGGTACAGTTCGGCGGCATGTTTTATGTCGCCGGCATTCTCGGCCTCGGCGCCGTGGTGGCGGAAAGCGGCCTCGGCGAAATGCTCGGCCGCGCCCTGATGATGGCGCTCGACTTGCAGCCCGGCGAGAATGCGCGCAACTTCGCGGCGCTCACCGGCGTCTATACGCTGATCGGCATGCTGACCACCATGCCGGCCTTGCCCGCCGTGCTCACGCCGCTCGGCAGCGAATTGTCGCAGGCGACCGGCCTGCCTCTGCTTACCGTGCTGATGATCCAGGTGATCGGCTTTTCGACGATCATTTTGCCCTATCAGATGCCGCCGGTGGTGATGTCGCTGCAGATCGGCCGCATCCCCTACGCCCACGGCGTACGCATGACCTTGGCGCTGGCGCTGACCAGCTTGATCCTGCTGACGCCGCTCAATTTCGTCTGGTATCAATTCCTCGGCTACCTGCCCTGATGCCCTTGCATATGGTCAAGATGGCGGTCGGCATCGACTCGCTCGATCATCTCGCCGCCGTGCAGAAGCAGCGCCGCGCCACGCTGAAGGCCGAGCGCGGCAAGCCGATCCTGATTCACAAGACGCGCAATTATCCCAAACGCGCCGAGGAGATCCTCGCCGGCGGTTCGATGTTCTGGATCGTCAAGGGCTTCATCCGCGTGCGTCAGCTTATCCTTGGCCTGGAGCGCACCAAGGACGCGGAAGGCAAGCCGCGTTGCGAGATCCGCCTCGATCCGAAATTGGTGCGGACCATGCCGATGGCTCACAAGCCCATGCAGGGCTGGCGCTATCTCGAAGATCGCGACGTGCCGAAGGATCTGACCGGCCGGGGCGACGCCGCCGCCGACATGCCGCCGGAGATGCTGACGGAATTGCGCAAGCTGGGCCTTTTGTAAAAAGCTAGAACGCCTCTTTGATGCCGTCGATCACATACTGGACGGCGAGCGCCGCCAGCACGATGCCGAGCACGCGGCCGACGACGTTGGTGCCGGTTTCGCCGAGCATCCGGTGCATCCGGTCGCCGGCAAGCAGCACGACCAACATGATCGCCATGACGGCGAGCAGGGCGGCGAGCACGGCGCCCTTGAGCAGGAGGCTGTCGCCGGCGCGGCCCATCAGCAGCACCGTCGAGGTCAGAGCACCCGGGCCGGCGATCAGCGGGATGGCGAGCGGGAAGACGGAGATGTCTTGCTTGCGCTCGGCTTCGCTCTCTTCCGCCGCGGTGGTGCGGCGCAGCGGCGTGGCGCGCGCGAACAGCATGTCGATGGCGATTAGCAGCAGCAAAATGCCGCCGGCGATGCGGAAGGCGGCAAGGGATATGCCTAGGCCGCGCAGCACGAGATCGCCGGTGAAGGCGAAGACGAGCAGGATGACGAGGGCGACGAAAGATCCGCGCAGCGCCATCAGGCGGCGGTACTCGGCGCTCTCGCCGCGCGTGATGGTGACGAAGATCGGCCCCATGCCCGGCGGGTCGAGCACGACGAACAAGGTCACGAAGGCGGTGATGGCGAGATCGAGCAGCATGGCCCGAGTGTAGCCTTACGGCGCGAAGGCGGCGAGGGCGGCGTCTAGGCGCGCGGCGTCCCGTGCCGCCGGGAGGCCGAAGCGCAGCCAGTGTGGCTCTGCCTCGAAGGCGCGGACGAGGATACCGTGGCGGCCGAGATGCTCATAAAGCTTGGCGGCTTCAGGATGGCTCGCCAATTGGAACAGGGCCGTACCGCCGACCAATGTCAGGCCGTGCTGGCGCAGCAGGCCGGCGAGGCGCGCGCTGGCCAAGGCCAGGCGCTGGCGCGTTTCGCCCGCCCAGGCGGCGTCGTTCAGGGCCTGGGTGCCGATGGCGAGAGCCGGTCCGCTGACCGCCCAGGGGCCCATGGCGGCGGCGAGGCGGGCGGCGAACTCGGCGGGCGCCAGGGCAAAACCGAGACGCAAACCGGCGAGGCCGTAGAATTTGCCCAGGCTGCGCAGCAGGATCAGGCCGGGCTTACCCGCGTGAGCCGCCAGGCTGATCTCGGGATCGGCATCGGCGAAGGCCTCATCGACGATCAGCCAGCCGCCGCGAGCCTGCAGCCCCTCGGCGAGCTGCAGAAGGATCTCGGGCGGGTAGCGATGGCCGTCCGGATTGTTCGGATTGGCGAGCACGACGATGGTGGCGTTGGTCGCGCCGTCGAGCGCCCGCACGGTTGTCACGCTATGGCCGCCGGCGCGCCAGGTTGGCGCATATTCGCCGTAGGTCGGCCCCAGCACGGTCACTTGCGTGGGCAGAACGAGGCGCGGCAGCCATTGCAGGACGGACTGGCTGCCGGCTGCCGCCACGACGCAGGCGGGGTCGGCGACGCCATATCGTGCGGCGGCGGCGGCGATCAAGCCATCCAGCTCGGCTTGCTGCGGCAGACGGAGCCACGCGGCGGCATCCGGCGGTAGGAAGGGGTAGGGCTGCGGGTTGATGCCGGTCGACAGATCGAGCCATTCGCCGGCGAGTCCATTCTCTGCCGGCTTGCCGAAACGCGCCTCGGCTGCGGCCATGTCGCCGCCATGGGCGATGCTCATGTCTTGAATCCAGGCAGGCGTCGCACGACGAGAGCGACGACGCCGCAAGCGACGATCAGAGTGCCGCCGACGATCCAGAAGCTGTCTTCGATGGTCGTCCATTCGACGATGAAACCCATGACCGTCGGCACCATGATTGTGGCGAGGCGATTGGCCGTGGTGCGCAGACCGATGCTCATGCCCTGCTCCTTGCGGCTGACGGCGCGCGACAGCACCGCGAACATCACCGGCTGGCACAGGCCCTGAGCGCTGCCGCGGAAGGTCGAGGCGATCAGCAGAAGCGCGAAGATGCCGCCGAGATAGGGCGTCACCGCGATGAATAAAATCGACAGGGCGATGAAGATGATCAGCACCCAATGGGGCGCCATCAGCTTTTCCATCGGTTTGGCGATGAGGGTGCCGAACAGGCCGCCGCCCTCCGACATGGCGAGCAGGACGCCGATCAGCGTGCCGGTGTATCCGATGCCCTCGAGATAGACGACATAGAACGAGCCCTGCATCGCCGAGGAAGCGATGCGCAGATATGTGACGGCGACGATGAAGGCGACGGCCGGAATGGCGATCATCGAAAAGGCTTGGATATAGTCGGCGACGCGCGGCACCAGCTCTTTGAAGCGGATATCTCGCGGCGCCTCCTCTAGTTCCGCTTCAGCGAGCGGCTTGGGCACCAGGAAGGTGCTGACGACGACGCCGGCGGCGACCAAGCCGGCGAACAGGAAAGCGCCCCAGGGGCCGGCGACGTCCCAGATGATGCCGATCAGGATCGGGGCGCTGACTGTGCCGATGCGCGTCGCCAGGCTGAATTTCGCGATCATGCCGGTGTTGCCGCGGCCGAACTGGACGATCAGCGCCTGCGCGCCCATCCAGCCCATGTTCGTGGTGAAGCCTGACAGGAGTTGGAGCAGGAACAGCATGGCGATCCAGGGCATCGCCGGATAGAGCAGCATGACAACGGTCGAGACGGCGGCGAAAATCAGCGTGATGCGCCGCGTGCCGAGCCGGTCCATCAGGGTGCCGCCGTGGATCGATAGAATGAAGGGCAGCAGGCCGGCTGCGCCCATGGCGAGACCGATCTCGCCCGGCGACATTCCGATGCGGACGGCCCACAGCGGCACGATCACCTTCATCATGGTGACAAGCGCGTTGGAGGTCAGGCCGACGCCGTAGGTCGCGTACAACGCCTTCGCCGGCACGCGTTTTTGCGCTTCGATTTCGTCTTCGGACAGCGGGGCGCGATCGGTCATGGCCGTGCATATTGGGAGCGCGTCTGAAGAGCGTCGGGACGCGCTTGGGGGATTTGTGCGGGTCGAAGCCTAATCTAGCAGGCCTCATTAAGCAAAGGCCCCGCCTGAGGGGGCGAGGCCTGCTCATCGTATCGCGGAACGGCGCTTACTTCATCGCGCCCTGGACTTTGCTGATGACCTCTTTCGGCGTGGCGTAGACCGACTTGATCAGCTTCTCGAGATCGGCTCCGCTGACTGGATCGATGTCGAGCTTCTGCTTGTTCGCTTCGGCGAGGAATTCCTTGTCCGTCATCGTGGCGTCGAAAGCCTTGCGCAGGGTGGCGAGCACGCCGGGCTGCAGATCAGGCGGCGCGATGAAGGGGCGGCCGATGGTCTGGCCGGCATAGAGGAATTCCAGCTCCTTGCGATGCTCGGCGGTGACGCGGTCCAGCAAGAAAGGCGCCTTGACCTGCGGGTTGTTCTGCGCGGCAGCCTGGAATAGCAGGGCGTATTTGCCCGATTCGATCGCCTGGGCGTCCTTGCGGTAAATGCTGGAATAGCTTTCGCAGATGCCGAACACCTCGCCGCGCTCCATGGCAAGCTGCACTTCGGTCGAGGACGGGTAGCCGCCGATCACCTTGAACTTGGTGTCGATCAGGCCGTTGAGCGCCCGTGGATAGATTTCCGTGCCGGTGCCGGCGCCGGTGCCGCCGATGATGAATTCGCCGTTCTTGCCTGAAAGGAGATCGTCGAGGGTGCGCACCTTCGATTTGTCAGTGGCGATGCAAACGCTCGTCTCGGCGGCGGGGCTGCCGATCCAGCTGAACTTGGTCGCCTCGAATTGCGCGCCTTTGCCGCCGGTCAGCGGCTGGATCGCGGCGTCGCGCGCGATGATGCCCATGACGGTGCCGTCCTTCGGAGAGTTCACGTAGATCGTGTTGGCGGCGATGATGGTGCCGGCGCCGGGCATGTTCTGCGGGACAAAGGTCGGATTGCCGGGGATATGGCGGTCCATATGGCGGATCAGCAATCGGGCATATTGGTCGTAACCGCCGCCCGGCCCGAAGCCGATGATCATGCGGATCTGTTTACCTGTGAAGTCGACGTCCTGCGCCTGGGCCTGCGAGGCCAGGGCGAGGGGCATGGCGAGCAACGCCAGGCCGGCGATGGCCAGACTCCGAGTCTTCATTCGTCGCGTCTCCTTATGTGGTGCATCCCTGTCAGATGCGCGGTTCAGCTTGTTTCCCAAGCCATTGTCGGGGAGTTTGGCAGCTTGCCGGCGGGTCGTCGAGACTGTTGGCCATGCGCAAAATGGAGACAAAAGCTCCATAGTTCGGCCTTAATTGCCTTCTAGAACCGTTTCAAAGCGATCTCATGGCCTATTTTCTCCTCGGTTTCTTCGTTCTGCTCGCCGTTCTGCTGCTCAGCCGCTGGGTGGCCGCGGCCAATCCCGCGCGCCTAGTCAAAGCCGTGCGCTGGACGCTGATCGTCCTGGTCATCATAGCCCTCGGGGCGATCGTCTGGGCCGGCCGCTTCCTGCTGGCCGCCTATGTGTTGCCTTTCCTCATTCCGGCGCTGATCCGGGGCGGATTGGGAGGCCTTGGCCGGCGGCGGTCGGGCGGGGCCCAGGGAGGCCGTAACAGCGGCGGGGAACAGGCCCGGCGGACGTCCGGGGGGATGTCGCGCGAGGATGCCTATGCGGTGCTCGGATTGGCTCCTGGCGCCAGCGAAACGGCGATCCGCGAGGCCCACCGCCGGCTGATGGCCAAGGTCCATCCCGACCGCGGCGGATCGGACTATTTGGCCGCCCAAATCAACCAGGCGCGGGACCTGCTGCTTGGCTAGGAATCTTGCCGAATCAACGGCTTTGTGTCACAAAACGCCCGCTTTCCAGCCACTCGGCTTGGCTTTAGCCTGCCCAGGCTTCCGGGGACCCTCCAAGACTATTTTCCCAAACCTATAGCGAGTTCGGCACCCCTGATGGCACAGACAGTTCGCAAAGCGGTATTCCCGGTCGCCGGTCTCGGCACGCGCTTCCTGCCGGCGACCAAGGCGATCCCCAAGGAAATGCTGCCGGTCCTCGACCGCCCGCTGATCCAATATGCGGTCGAAGAGGCGAAAGCCGCCGGCATCGAGCATTTCATCTTCGTCACCGGGCGCGGCAAGGGCGCCATGGAAGACCATTTCGACCGCGCGCCCGAATTGGAGCGCACGCTGGAAGCGGCCGGCAAGACCAAGGAGTTAAAGGCGTTGGCGGACCTGCTGCCGGACGCCGGCAGCATCTCCTATACCCGCCAGCAAGCGCCGCTCGGCCTCGGCCATGCGGTCTGGTGCGCGCGCGAATTCATCGGCGACGAGCCCTTTGCCGTGATCCTGCCCGACGACATGGTGAAATCCAAAGTACCCTGTATCAAGCAGCTCGTCGATATTCACGCCAAAACGGGCGGCAACGTCGTCGGCGTCATGGACGTGCCGCGCGACCAGACGAACAAGTACGGCATCCTCGACGTCTCCGAGGACGACGGCAAGCTCGCGGCTATCAAGGGCTTGGTCGAGAAGCCGAAACCCGAGGTGGCGCCGTCGACCCTGTCCATCATCGGCCGCTACGTCTTGCTGCCCGACGTGTTCGAGCATTTGGGCCGCAAGGAAAAGGGCGCCGGCGGCGAGATCCAACTCACCGACGCCATGGCCAGGATGATCGGCGGCAAGCCGTTCCATGGCTTGCGCTTCGAGGGCGAGCGTTTCGATTGCGGCAGCAAGATCGGCTGGCTCGCCGGCAACATCGCTTTGGCGTTCGATGACCCCGAGGTCTCCGACGCTCTCAAGGACTTCATCCGCAAGCGCATGTAAAGCGCGCCGGCGGGGGATAACGGTATAGGAAGAGCATCATGCGCGTCGCGATGATCGGAACCGGGTATGTCGGGCTTGTGTCCGGGGCCTGCTTCTCGGAATTCGGTTTCGAAGTCGTCTGCGTCGACAAGGACGCCGGCAAGATCGAGCGGTTGAAGAAGGGCGAGATTCCGATCTTCGAGCCCGGCCTCGACGATCTCGTCAAAAGCAATGTCGCCGACAAGCGCCTCAGCTTTACGACGGACCTGCCCGCCGCCGTGAAGGGTGCCGACGTGGTATTCATCGCCGTCGGCACGCCGAGCCGGCGTGGCGACGGCCATGCCGATCTCACCTACGTGTTCGCCGCCGCCGAAGAGATCGCCACGGCGATGGACGGCTATACGCTGGTCGTCACCAAATCGACCGTGCCGGTCGGCACCGGCCGCAAGGTCGCCGAGGTGATGCGCAAGGCGCGTCCCGACGGCGATTTCGACGTCGCCTCCAATCCGGAATTCCTGCGCGAGGGTTCGGCGATCAATGATTTCATGCGGCCAGACCGCGTGGTGATCGGTGCCGAGACAGACAAGGCGCAAGGCATCCTCAAGCGGCTCTATCGCCCGCTCTATCTGCTCGAAACGCCGATCCTCTTCACCAAGCTGGAAACCGCCGAACTGATCAAATATGCGGCCAACAGTTTCCTTGCCGTGAAAATCACCTTCATCAACGAAATCGCCGATCTCTGCGAAAAAGTCGGCGGCGACGTCAGCGACGTGGCGCGCGGCATCGGCCTGGACGGCCGCATCGGCCGCAAATTCCTGCATCCGAGCCCCGGCTACGGCGGCTCCTGCTTTCCGAAGGACACGCTCGCGCTCGTGCGCACGGCGCAGGACGCCGGCGCGCCGATGCGCATCGTCGAGACAGTCGTGGCGGTCAACGACGCGCGCAAGAAGGCGATGGCCGGTCGCGTCAAAGCGGCGGCAGGCGACTCCCTGAAAGGCAAGACCGTGGCCGTCCTCGGCCTGACCTTCAAGCCCAACACCGACGACATGCGCGACAGCGCCAGCCTCGATTTGGTTCCAGGCTTGCTCGCCGATGGCGCGACCTTGCGGGTGTACGATCCGGAAGGCATGGAGGAAGCTAAGAAGCTACTGACCAGCGACAAGATCGTCTGGTGCGAAAATGCCTATGACAGCATGAAGGGCGCCGATGCGCTGGTCATCCTGACCGAGTGGAACGAATTTCGTTCGCTCAATCTCGATCAGGTGAAATCGCTACTGCGACAGCCGGTGATCGTTGATCTCAGGAATATTTACAGTCCGGCGGAGATGACTGCCGCCGGATTTCGTTATACCTGCCTCGGCCGTCCTTCGACGGCTGCTTGAACATGCGCCCGTCCTGTGGCGGGTCGCAATATCGCCGCCTCATCGCACCGGGATGCAAAGGGAGACCTGGATGACTGCCCATCGTTTCGAGCCGACCATTCTGCGCGAATACGACATTCGCGGCACGGTCGGCAAAACTCTTCATCCGGCGGACGCCTACGCGATCGGCCGCGCTTTCGCGACCATGGTGGCGCGCAAGGGCGGCAGCTCCGTCCATGTCGGCCGCGACGGCCGCGCCAGCTCGCCGGAGATGGAGCAGCAGGTTTCGCAAGGCTTGGCCGATGGTGGCATGAAGGTGACGCGCATCGGCCTCGGCGCAACGCCGATGCTCTATTACGCCACCTATAGCCGTGGCTCCGATGCCGGCCTGATGGTGACCGGCTCGCACAATCCCTCCGAATACAACGGCTTCAAGATGGTCCTCAACAAGAAGGCCTTCTACGGCGAGGATATCCTCAATCTCGGCCGTCTCGCCGCCGCCGCCGATTATGTCGAGGGCAAGGGCTCGATCGGCGATGAAGACGTGTTCGACGACTACATTGCCCGCCTGCTGAAGGATTTCACGCCCGGCCGCGATCTGCGCGTTGCCTGGGATGCCGGCAACGGCTCGGCCGGACCTGCGATGGTTGCCTTGACCCAGAAGCTGCCGGGCAAGCATTTCCTGCTTTACGAAAACGTCGATGGGGCCTTTCCCAATCATCACCCCGATCCGACCGTGCCCAAGAACCTCGCCGACCTTCAGGCGTTGGTCCTCAAGGAGAAGTGCGATCTCGGCATCGCCTTCGACGGCGACGGTGACCGCATCGGCGTGGTCGACGGCCAGGGCCGCATCCTGTGGGGCGATCAGCTGATGGCGATCTGGTCGCGCGACGTGCTGAAGAACAAGCCGGGCGCGACAATCATCGCCGACGTCAAGGCGAGCCAGGTGCTGTTCGACGAGGTTGCCAAGCTCGGCGGCAAGCCGCTGATGTGGAAGACCGGCCATTCGCTGATCAAGTCGAAGATGGCCGAAACCGGCTCGCCGCTCGCCGGCGAGATGAGCGGCCATATCTTCTTCGCCGACAAATATTACGGCTACGACGATGCGCCCTA
>CAMAVH010000059.1 GCA_945861615.1 Rhizobium sp. Q54
GCCATCTCGGCCTTGGCCGGATTGAGATCGACGCCGATGATTCTGTCGGCGCCGACCATGCGGGCCCCCTGGATGACATTGAGGCCGATGCCGCCGAGGCCGAAGACGGCGACGGTCGAGCCGGGCCGCACTTTCGCGGTGTAGATCACGGCGCCGAGCCCGGTGGTGACGCCGCAGCCGATGTAGCAGATCTTGTCGAACGGCGCGTCTTTGCGCACCTTGGCGAGCGCGATCTCCGGCAGAACGGTGAAATTGGCGAAGGTCGAGCAGCCCATATAGTGAAACACGCCGTTGTGGCCGCAAGAAAAGCGGCTGGAGCCGTCGGGCATGACCCCTTTGCCCTGGGTGCCGCGGATCGCCGTGCAAAGATTGGAGCGCTGCGACAGGCAGGTTTTGCACTGGCGGCATTCCGGCGTGTAGAGCGGGATGACGTGATCGCCGACCTTGACGCTGGTCACGTCCGGCCCGATCTCGCGCACGATGCCCGCGCCCTCGTGGCCGAGGATGGCGGGAAACAGTCCCTCCGAATCGAGGCCCGAAAGCGTGTAGGCGTCCGTGTGGCACACGCCGGTCGCCATGACCTCGACCAGCACTTCGCCCGCCCGCGGCCCTTCGAGCGTGACGGTTTCGATGGTGAGAGGTTTCTTGGCCTCCCAGGCCACGGCGGCGCGGGTCTGCATACGAATGCTCCTCGTTCGATAAAGATGGGCGCAATCAGAAAACGATACGTCTCTGTTCAACCAGAGGATGCGAACGAGAGCAAGCCGCGATCCTGTGAAAGGGCATCTTAATCCGTGCCGGCGATGCCTGCTTTAAGTGCAGTTTTGCGTCGATAAATGAAGGCTTTGGCAAGCCTTCTCGCGGTTGCGGTATTGTGTCGAAAACAGCGCTAGTGCCGGGGGGTTCCGCGTTTGACAGGCCTGGGTTCGGCGGCGATACTCGCCGGCAATTAAAAACGATAAGTCAATTCAGACAGGAGACTTCATATGCGCCTAGTTTCTGCACGTTCGAAATCCGTGCGCTCGCTGTTCGCCGCGTTCGTCGCGACCGCCACGCTCTGCGCGATCGGCAGCGCACAGGCCCAGGACCGGTCCTGGATGGACCCGACCCTGCTCGCTGCCGCCAAGAAGGAGGGCAAGCTGACCTTCTACACTTCGATCAACGAAGCGGAAGGCCTGCCGATCCTCAAGGTGTTCGAAGATGCGACCGGGGTGAAGGTCGAGTATGTGCGTAACTCAGACTCCGGCCTGCTTTCGCGCATCATGGTCGAGAACCGCGCCGGCAAGCAGGGCTGGGACGTGATCCAAACGACTGCCGTCAACAAGATGCCGCAGGAACTGCTCGCCGTCTATGAACCGTCGGAAGCCAAGCATATCGACGCCGGCGCGAAAGATCCGGCGAAGAAGTGGTTCGGCGTTTATGCCAACTACAACACGCCGGCCTACAACACCTCGCGTGTGAAAGCCGCCGACTTGCCCAAGACCTACGAGGAACTGGCGACCAAGAAGGAATGGGCCGGCAAGATCGCCATCGACTACTCCGACAACGAGTGGGTCGCCGCGATGTACAAGCATTACGGCGAGGCCAAGGGCGCGCAGATCGTCAAGGACATCGTCAAAAACCTGAAGCCGGCCATCGCCAAGGGCCATCTGGCGCTCGCCCGTTCGGTCGGCGCCGGCGAATACGACGTTTCGCTCAACAACTACCTGAACCTGTCGCTCAACGTGAAACTGTCTGGCGGCCCGATCGACTTTTGGGTGATGGATCCGGTCGCCGTGTTCTACGGCCAGATCGGCATCAACGCCAAGGCGCCGAGCCCCAATGCCGCGCGTCTGCTGTCCAACTTCATGCTGAGCAAGGAAGGCCAGTCGGCGCTGACCATCAAGGGCCGCATCCCGACGCGCACCGACGTGGAAAGCAACCCGCCGGGCATTCTCAAGGCGCTCGCCGGTCATAAGATCGTGCCGGTGACTCTCTCGCCGGCGGACGAGAACAAGTGGCAGAAAGTGTTCAAGGAGCAGTTCGACGTCCGCTAAGGCGGCGTCGGATAAAATCCTCGTTTAACTTCTGCGTTCAAGGCACCGGGCCGGACCGTGGCGACACGATCCGGCCCGCGGAGAATCCGGGTCATGGCTTATAGCGATAGCGTTCAAGGCGCTCCCAAGGGCGAAGGTTACGGCTTTGGCGCGAGGCTTATGCGCTGGCTGACGCCGGGTAACGTCATTCTTGTCGTTTGTGCCCTGATCGCCGCCTGGCTGGTTCTGGTGCCGCTCGCGGCGCTGTTCTACACCGCCTTCGCCGAGGATACGCCCTACGGGCCCGGCGCCTTTACGCTGCAGAATTTCGTCGACGCCCTGAGCAGCCGCTATATCGGCGATCTTTTCCTGACGTCGCTGATCTTTGCCGGCGGCACCGCCATCGTCACCTTCGCGCTCGGCACCGCCGTTGCCTGGGTGGTCGAACGCACCGACGCGCCGGGCCGCGAATGGTTCCACGGCTTCGCGCTGTTGTCGTTCGCCGTGCCGGGCCTGCTCACCACAATGGCCTGGATCCTGATCTTCAGCCCCAATATCGGCTGGCTGAACGGTGAATTTAAAGCCTGGTTCGGCCTCGAGACGGCGCCGATCAATATCTATTCGATGGGCGGCATGATCTGGGCGCTGTCGAGTCATTATTTCCCGCTCGCTTACCTGCTGATGGGGCCGGCCTTCCGCGTGCTCGATACGCGCATGGAAGAGGCCGCCGTCATGTCGGGCGCGAACAACTACCAGGTGGCGACGCGCGTCACCATGCCGCTGCTGCGCCCGGCGATTCTCTCGACGCTGCTGCTGTTGTTCATCCGCGGCATGGAATCCTTCGAAGTGCCGCGTCTTCTGGGGCTGCCGGCCCGCATCTTCGTCTTCACCACCGAAATCCAGAACGCGACGAGCAACGCCCCGCCGCAGTTCGGCCTGGCCGGCGCCCACGGCATCATCTTGCTGCTGATCTGCGTCGTCGGCGTCTATCTTTATCGCCGCTCGACGCGCAATGCGGAAGCCTTCGCCACGATCACGGGCAAAGGCTATCAGCCGACGACGATCCGTCTCGGCGCTTGGCGCTGGCCGGTCTTTATCGGCATGAGTTTGATGTTCTTCGCCGCTCTCGGCCTGCCGCTGTTCACGCTGATCTGGCAGTCGTTCTTCCGCAACGTCACGCTGCCGACGCTGGATTGGAGCGTGCTCAGCGCCATGTCGTGGGAAAACTACGACATCATTCTGCATTATCCGATCTTCCTCAACGCGGTGAAGAACAGCGTCTTCCTCGGCGCCATGGCGGCGACCATCGTCGTGCTCTTCACCTTCGTGATGGCCTGGATCGCACACCGCGCCGCCAAACAGTACGGCTGGATACTCGATGTGCTGACCTTCGTGCCGATCGCCATTCCCAGCATCATCATCGGCGCCAGCATCCTGTTCGCCTATCTGATCATTCCGATCAACGTCTACAACACCGTCTGGATCCTGCTCATCGCCTATGTGACGATGAATCTGCCCTACGGCATGCGCTTTACTTCGAGCGGTATCGTGCAGATCCATAAGGAGTTGGAGGAGGTGGCGCAGATGAGCGGCGCCGGCCTGATCGATATTTTCCGCCGTGTGCTGCTGCCGCTGCTCGCGCCCGTGCTGATCGCCGCTTGGCTCTATATCTTCGTGCTTGCCGTTCGCGAACTATCGGCGTCGATCTTCCTGTCGGGGCCCGGCACGCATGTTCTCGGCACCATCACCCTGACCATGTGGGAAGAGGGCGGCAGCTTCGGCGCGGTCTGCGCCCTGGGCGTCATTCAGATCATCCCCTTGATCTTCATCGTCATGGCCATGCGCTGGATCGAAAAGCGCGTCGGCACGCGCCGTTAACGAACAAAGGATTGCGTTCATGCTGGTCGTCGAGAATCTCCGCAAGACGTTCGAAGCCCAAAGCGGCCTCGTCAACGCCGTCGACGGGGTGAGCTTCACCGTCGAACGCGGCAAATTGCTGACGCTCCTCGGCCCGTCCGGCTGCGGCAAGACGACGACCCTGCGCTGCATCGCCGGGCTCGAGCGGCCCCATGCGGGACGCATCTCGATCGACGGCCGCGACGTTTATAATTCCGAGGGCAACCTCTTCGTGCCGCCGAATGAGCGCGGCATCGGCATGGTGTTCCAGTCCTACGCCATCTGGCCGCATATGACGGTGTTCGAGAACGTGGCTTTTCCGCTGCGCGTCGCCAAGGGCAAGCATTACGGCCGCGCCGAGATCGCCGCCAAGGTCAAGACCGCCTTGGAGAAGGTCCGTCTCGGCGGCTACGAAGAGCGCGCTTCGACGCAATTGTCCGGCGGCCAGCAGCAGCGCTTGGCCTTGGCCCGCGGCTTGGTGCTCGAGCCTAGCCTTCTCTTGCTCGATGAGCCGCTCAGCAATCTCGACGCCAAGCTGCGCGAGCAGATGCGCTTCGAGCTGAAGCGTCTGCAATTGGACCTCGGCATCACGACCCTCTATGTCACGCACGACCAGGCCGAGGCGCTGGCGCTGTCCGACGAGATTCTCGTCATGTCGGGCGGTAAGGTCATGCAGCGCGGCAATCCGACCGACATCTATCGCCGGCCGAACAGCGAATTCGTCGCCGATTTCATCGGCTCGACCAACCTGCTGCCAGGACGGGTCGAAGGCACCATCGGAGCGGACGGCAAGGGCGTCGTTCGCACGGACGAGGGCGCAATCCATTGCACCTTCTTCCAGCCGATCGCGAACGGTGCCGCGGCGCAGGTTTCGGTACGGCCGGAGGATATCTTCATCACCGCGCCGAATGCAGCACGCAGCGTCAGCGTGCTCGCCGCCAAGGTCGAGAACCGCGTGTTTCTCGGCGAAGTGATCGATTATATCGTGCGCTGCGGTTCGCGCGAACTGCGCGTGCGCGCCAAGCCCGAACAGGACTTCGCCATCGGCGCCGGCGTGGCGCTGGAATTTTACGCCGACCGCTGCGTCGGCTTGCGCGCCGACGACAGCCGCAAGGCTCCTTAGGCGTTTAGGCGGCGCGAGGCTTTAACTGCTCTTGCGCCGCGAAGCGATCACCAGTCCGACGAGGATCAAGGCCGCACCGAGCAGGTGGTAGAGCTGCAGGGCCTCGCCGAGGAAGGCGATCGCCATGAAGCTGCCGAATAGCGGCATCAGGTGGATGAACAGACCGGCGCGGTTGGCGCCGATCAGGTCGACGCCGCGGTTCCAGAAGGTGTAAGAGAGAATCGACGGGAAGATCGCCACATAGGCGACGGCGCCGATCGTCGGCCAATTCACCTGCATTGGGCTGCCGGTGTAGCTTTCCCAGCCGTAGAGCGGTGCCAGCACGATCACGCTCACCGCCACCGTGGCGTAGGTGAAGGTCAAGGGATGCAATTTGGGCCGCTTGCGCAGCAGCACCGAATAGACCGCCCAGAGCGCGACCGCGATGAAGATCAACACGTCGCCGATGTTGAGGCCGAGGCCGGCGAGCGCCTGCCAGTCACCGCGTCCGACGATGGCTGCCGCGCCGATCAGCGATAGGGCGATGCCGAAACCCTGCAGCGGCTTGACCGCATCGCGGAACAATATCCAGCCAAAGGCGACGATCAGCAGCGGCATGGCCGATTGCAGCAGCAGCGCGTTGAGCGCCGTGGTGCTTTGCAGGCCGAGATAGACCAGCGCGTTGAACGAGGCGACGCCGACCAAGGCCAGCGCCAGCACGATCAACCAATGCTGCTTCAACATCGGCCAGTCCGCGCGCACGGCCTTGATGGCAAAGGGCGTTAGGATGAGAAAGGCGCCGAACCAGCGCCAGAACACCAAGCCGAAAGGCGGCACGATGCCGTGGACGGCGCGCGCGATGATGAAGTTGCCGGCCCAGAACAGGGCCGCCAGGCTGAGCAGCAGGTAGGGAAGGTCGAACAGGCGGCGGGACATGGCTCAGGGCTTAGCCCAGCCGGCCATCGATGGGAAGACGGAAAAGGCCGGGCCTTGCATCGGAACGGGAACGGGGCTACGCCTGCGGCGGTTTCCCCAGCCGGGCATTCGCCATGGAAGACAAAGATTACCTCGCCGCCTTGCGCCAAGCGCTCGACGACGGCCGCATCAAGCTCGAAATGGATTGCGCCAAGCTCGACCATCTCGATTCGCCGGTTCTGGTCCAGGCGGAAAAAGCCTGGTGGGTTTTCGGCGGCCTGTTCGGCGGCCTCGGCCTCGGCTATGCCCTCGACTGGCATTATGGCGTCGGCTTCGCCCTCCTGGTGGCGATAGGCTATTTCTTCGTAGGCCGGCGCGTCATGAACGAGCGAATGCGCAAGCGCATGCGCAGCCTGGTCATGGAAGACGTGGCGCTATGGCGTAAGCAATGGCGCCTCAAGGGGCTCGCTCTCGTGCTCGGCGAGGCGCGCTGCGAATCGCCCGATGGCAGCTGGATCCGTTTCGCCATGCATGTGACGGACGAAACGCCCCAAGCCTAAAGCGGCAACTCTTCTGCGAGCCAGGCCATGGCCTTGTCCCAGGCGTCGTCGCTCTGCACCGGTCGATAGAGCGCCGGCGTCTGGAAGCTTTGGAAGGCATGGGCGGCGCCATCGTAGCGATGAAAGACATGGCGCACGCCATGCGCCGTGAGTTCAGCATCGAATTTATCGACGTCTTCAGGCGAAGGGTTCTTGTCGTCATTGCCGAAGAATCCGATCACCGGGCAGGGGATGCTCTTGAGCCTGTCGAATGCCGTCGGACCGGTTTCGCCGGCATCGCCCCAAGCCTTGAACATGCTGCCGCTGTAGAAAACCACGGCGGCGGCAAAGCCGGGGAGCGCGCCGGCCAGCATGAAGCTCATGCGACCGCCCATGCAGTGGCCGAGAACCCCGATGCGGTCCGGACGCACCGCCGGGTCGGCCCGAAGATATGCAACGGCGGCCGCGGCGTCGGCGAGGATGTCGGCGTCGCGTAGCGAGGCCATCTTGTCGTCATAGGATGCCGCATCGCTGCGGTGATAGAGATCGGGCGCTGCGGCGATATAGCCGGCGGCGGCAAGTCGCGTCAGGCAAGCATCGGTAAAGACGTCGAGCCCATGTTTGTGATGCAGGACGAGCAGCGCGGGGCGCGGCGCGGTGAAGCCCTCCGGCCGCGACAGATGCAGGCTCATCGGCCGGCCGGCGACCGAGACGCCGACCGTTTCGATCACGGCTTCAGTTCCACCGCCAAGAAGGCCAATGTCTTGCCCCAGGCGTCGAGGGCTTGGGCTTCGCGATGGCGGCTGGGTTCGGTGAAGTTTTGGAAGGCATGTGCCGCCCCGTCATAGCGGTGAAAGGCGTGGCGGATGCCCAAGCCTGTCAGCGCGTCATCGAGCTTGTCGGCATCGGCCGGCGCTGGGTTCTGGTCGTCGTTGCCGAAGAAGGCGATGGTCGGGCAATTGAGGCCGCCGAGTTTTTCGAACGGCGTCGGCCCTTCACCCCAGCTTTTGAACATGTTGCCGGGATAATAGGCGACGCAGGCGGCGAATTGCGGATGCGCGCTCGCGGCGAGCAGTGCCATGCGGCCACCCATGCAATGGCCGAGCACGGCCAGGGCGCCGTCGCGCACCGGTGCGGCGGTCTTCACCGCGGCCAGGGTCGCAACCGAATCCGCGACGATCTGGTCATCGCGCAGCGATGACATTTTCGCATCGAGCGGCAGGTCGGGCGTGCGGTGATAGAGCTCGGGCGCGGCGGCCAGATAGCCGACCTCGGCGAGGCGGGTCAAGCGGTCCTGGGTGAACTCGTCGACGGCGGCCTTGTGATGCATGACCAGCACGAGCGGGCGAGGGCCGGCAAAGCCTTTGGGCCGCGCGAGGTGAATCGTCATGGCGCTGCCATCGACGGTGCACGTCAGCTGTTCGATCATTGTCGCGTTCTCCCAATGCATCGCCGGTTTTTATCCGGCTTTGTTGGCCGTTTCAGTGAATGTCGGAGATGATCAGGCGGCGGTGGATTCCGGCGTCACGCCCATGTCGAGGGCCATCAGGGCCGCTTGTGTGCGGTTGGTCGCGCCGAGCACCTTGAGGATGGCGCCGACATGCACCTTCACAGTGCCTTCGGAAATGCCGAGCTTGTCGGCGATGTCTTTGTTGGACTTGCCTTGGCCGATCAGCGCCAACACATCGAGCTGGCGTTGGGTAAGCGGCGCGAGCCGCGAGAGATCGACCGTGGGTGCTGCCGGGCCGGTATTGCCGATCTCGGAATCGGGATCGTCGGCCTGCGGCCCGTAGATGAGCGACGGCGGCACATAGACTTCGCCGAGCATCACCAGCTTGAGAGCGTTGAGCGTCACGCTCGGCGATGTCGATTTGGGAATAAAACCCGCCGCCCCCGCCTCGAGCGCCTGCTCGGCATTGCGCTTGGTTTCGTATCCGGAAATCACCACGAGCGGCGTTTTGGGCGCGGCGGCGCGCAGCGCTTTGACGCCATCGAACCCCGTGGCGCCGGGCATGCGCAGGTCCGTGAGGATCAGGTTCAAGTCCGCGGCCTGGCTCTGCACCAGGTGCAGCGCGTCGGCCAGGGTCCCTGCCTCGATCACGGTCACTTTTTCGTCCAACTGTTGGACGAGATGACGCAGGCCGTCGCGAAAGAGCGGATGGTCGTCCGCGATCAAGACGCGAAGCATGGGGCCGCCTTCATCCATCTAATCCTTTTTAGCAAGGTTCTACGCCGTTTAACCTATGCACATTAGGAGAAAATCTCGTGCAATAACAGCGCTTTCGAGGCGGTAACGGCTTTTTGCGCGGCTCCGGGGCCTCGGTCGTTCAGGGGGATCATCCTGCCAATTCAAGCGTTTCCCATCACTGAGCCTGATAGGAGCGTGATTTGCCGCCATGTGTGACGGCTGACAATCTGATTTCTGTTGACCGAGGACAGTCGTCTGCCAGGAGTTTGTGACGATGCTATTGCGCCGCTGCCCTTCGCCTCTCGTATCCTCGTTGCTGGTCTTTGTTTTGACGCTAGCGACCTTGCCGGCATGGGCCGCCGATCCGGCGCCCGGCAGCCGCATCGAGATCAGGCCGGCCGATCTGCCGGCGCCCGGTGCGACGCCGAGCCGTTCCAACCGCGCCTCGCCGATCACCCGTCGGGACGGCCAGATGCCGCGCGTGCCGACCGGGTTCAAAGTGAATATCTTTGCCGACAAGCTCGCGCATGCCCGCTGGCTGCAGGTCGCGCCGAACGGCGATGTTTTCCTGGCCGAGCCGCGTGCCAGACATGTCCTGCTGCTGCGCGACTCTGACGGCGACGGAGCGGCGGAAAGCCGCGTCGTCTTTACCGAAGGCTTCGATTATCCCCATGGCCTCGCCCTGCATCAGGGAGCGCTCTATGTCGGCGACCGCGCCGGCGTGTGGCGCGTACCCTATGGGCAAGCCATGGAGAAGGCGACCGCGCGGCCGCAGCGCATCACGCCGGATGGCGCCTTGGGCGGCAGCGGCGGCCACGCGACGCGCAACATCGCTTTCAGCCCGGACGGCAGCAAGTTTTACGTGTCGATCGGCTCGGCGGGCAACATCGCCGAGGAAGACGAGCCGCGCGCGACGATTCAGGAATTCGCCGCCGATGGCAGTCGGCAGCGCACCTTCGCCAGCGGCTTGCGCAATCCGGTCGGCATCGCCTTCGCGCCCGGCACGAACGATCTCTACACGGTGGTCAACGAGCGCGACGGCCTCGGCGATGGGCTGGTGCCCGATTACCTCACGCGGGTGCAGGACGGCGGCTTTTACGGCTGGCCCTATTCCTATATCGGCAGCCATCCGCAGCCCGGCTATGCTGAACGGCGACCGGATCTGGTGAAAAAGGCGATCGTGCCGGACACGCTGTTCGAAGCGCATTCGGCGGCGCTCGGCCTGGCGTTCTACACGGGCGAAACATTTCCGCAGAAATACCGCGGCGGCGCCTTCGTCGGCCTGCACGGCTCGTGGAACGCCGGCGCGCCGCGCGGCTACAGCGTCGCCTTCGTCCCCTTCGAGGGCGGCAAGCCGGCGACGCATTACGAGATATTCATGTCGGGCTTCTGGGTCGAGGGCGAGTCCACAGCCCGCGTAATCGGCCGGCCGGTCGGCACGGCGATCGCCAAGGACGGCAGCCTGCTGGTGGCCGACGACGTTGCCAACGTGATCTGGCGCGTTAGCTATACGGGCAATTAAGACGGCGAGAGCTTGGCGGTGACGCGCGCGCTAAGACGGCGGAAGGCCGGCGCCAGCGCGATGCCGATCAAGGCCCCGGCGCTGTTGGCGAGCGCGTCGAAACTGTCGGCGCTGCGGCCCGGCACATAGTCCTGGCCGATTTCCATGGCGATGCCGAAGGGAATCATGGCGAGCGCGGCGATCAGCGCCGCACGGCGCGTCGAGAATACCGGCTGCGTCTGCAGGGCGAGCACCATATAGCCGACGCAATGGAAAATCTTGTCCAGGCCGGGGCCTTCCGGCGGACCGTAGCGTGAATTGAGCGAGAAGAAGGCGACGGTCGTCATGCCGGCGATCCAGGCCCAGAAGGCGGCCCGTTGCCAGCCCGGCGCGATCGGCGGCCAGTTCGTCGGCGATGCGGCGGAAAATAGGCTCACAGGATGATGCCGGGATTCATCAGGCCATCGGGATCGATCGCGGCCTTCAGGCGGCGCATGAGATCGACTTCGACGTCCGAGCGGTAATGGATCAGTTCGGCGCGCTTCAAGCGGCCGATGCCATGTTCGGCGGAAAAGCTGCCGTTCAATGACACTGTTAGATCGTGGACGATCTTATTGGCCTCGTCCCAGCGCGCGATGAAGGCGGCCTTGTCCATGCCGGGCGGCTGGCTGACATTGAAGTGGATATTGCCGTCGCCGATATGGCCGAAGGGGAAAGGGCGCACGCCGGGCATCCAAGATTGCAGGCGCTGCGATCCTTGCTCGATCAGCTCGACGATGCGCGAGATCGGCACCGCGACGTCATGCTTGATGCTGCCGCCCTCGCGCGTCTGGGCTTCGGGCAAGGTCTCGCGGATGCGCCAGAGCTGCTTGGCCTGCGCCTCGCTTTCGGCGATTGTCGCATCGGCGATGCGGCCGGATTCGAAGGCCCCGGCGAGGAAGGCCTCGACGCTGCCGCGCAGCTTGTCGTCGCCGCCGGCGAATTCCATCAGCAGGTACCAGGGCGAAACGGTGCGAAGCGGCCGTTGCGTGCCCTGAATGTGGCGGGTGACGAATTCAACGCCGATCTCGGGGATCAGCTCGAACCCGCGCACCGCTTCGCCGGTCGCCGCCTGGGCCTCGCCGAGCAGCTCCATCACGTCGGGCAGGTTCTGCACGGCGGCGAAGACCGTGACGACGGCGCGCGGCTGCGGAAACAGGCGCAGCACCGCGCCGGTGATGATGCCGAGGGTGCCTTCGGCGCCCATGAAAAGCTGTTTCAGGTCGTAGCCAGTGTTGTCCTTGCGCAAGCCGCGCAGGCCGTTCCAGATGCGCCCGTCGGGCAGCACGACTTCGAGACCGAGCACGAGGTTGCGCGCGTTGCCGTAGCGCAGCACCTGCACGCCGCCGGCATTGGTCGAGAGATTGCCGCCGATCATGCAGCTGCCCTCGGCGCCGAGGCTGAGCGGAAAGAGCTTTCCGGCATCGGCGGCGGCCTGTTGCAGGCTGGCGAGCACGCAGCCGGCGTCGACCGTCATGGTGGCGTTGATCGCATCGATTTCGCGGATGCTGTTCATGCGCGCCAGGCTCAGCACGATGCTGCGTCCCGAACCGTCAGGCACCGAACCGACGACGAGGCCGGTGTTGCCGCCTTGCGGCACGATGGGCAGTTTCGCCGCGGCGCACAGGCTGACCACGGCGGCGACTTCTTCGGTGCTGGCCGGGCGCACTACGGCGAGCGTGCGGCCGACATAGAGTCCGCGCTGATCGTGCAGATAGGGTTCGATGTCGCTGGCGCCGTCGAGCCAGCCCTTTGGGCCGACGACGATTCTAATCGCGGCCAAGACGTCGCGGTCGGCGTCGCTCAACGCGATCGGCGCGTCGTTGCGAACGGTAGGGGGTGGAGCGCTCATGCGAGCAGTTTAAGCCGGGGTGGCGGCGCGCGCCAATCGGTCGTTGATGGCGAGCCCGAGGCCTGTTTCGGGAACCGGCATCACGGCGATGGCGGTAAAGCGCGGCTCGTCGAGACTGCGCAGCATGGCGAACAGATTGGCGGCGGCTTCGGCGAGATCGCCATCTGCGCTCAAGTTCAATGTCTTGGCCGCCCCGGTGAGGGGCGCCGGCCCGAAGGCGAGCAAGGCTTCCTCCGGCGCGACGGTTATGGCGTCGAGCCGCAGCGGGCGTTTCGGCGCGTAATGGCGCGCCATCATGCCCGGCGAAGGCCGCGCGGCGCTGCCCAAATCCGCGGTTTTGTCGGCGCGTGCGATCGGCCCGATGACGGCGGCGATCTGCTCGGGTGTGACGCCCCCGGGACGCAGCAAGGTCGGCGTCTTTCCGCTGAGATCGAGCACCGTCGATTCAATGCCGATGTCGCAAGGCCCGCCGTCCAGGATAAAGGCGGGTCCATTGGTGGCCCCGGCGAAGGAGCGCGCCACATGGTCGGCCGTGGTCGGGCTCACTTCGGTCGAGCGGTTGGCGCTCGGCGCGGCGATCGGCCGGCCGGCGGCCGCCAGCAATTTGCGCGCGACCGGATGGTCCGGGCTGCGGATCGCCACGCTCTCGAGTCCGGCGCTGACCAGCAGGGAGAGGCGCGCATCCTTGCGGCGCGGCAACACCAGCGTCAACGGGCCGGGCCAGAAGGCGGCGGCGAGCTTGCGCGCGTTGTCGGTCATCTCGACCAGCGCTTCGGCGTCTTCGAGATCGAGCACATGCACGATCAGCGGATTGAACTGCGGGCGTCCCTTGGCGGCGAAGATGGCAGCGACGGCAGCATCGTCGCCGGCATCGCCGCCGAGGCCGTAAACCGTCTCGGTCGGAAAGGCGACGAGTTCGCCGGCGCGCAACGATGCGGCGGCATCGGCAATGGCGTCGGGTGTCGCGACGCGGATGCGGGTCACGTCAGGCCGCGCGCGATGAAGGAAGGATTGAGGTAGCCTTCATCGGCTTTGCCGTAAATCATCGGGCTGCCGTCGAGGCGCGTCACGCTGCCGCCCGCCGCTTCGAGAATGGCCTGGCCGGCGGCGATATCCCATTCGCAGGTCGGGCCCATGCGCAGGTAAATGTCGGCCTCGGCCTCGGCGATCATGCAGAATTTCAGCGAACTGCCCATCTTGCGCCGTTCGCGCACCGTCAGGGCGGCGAGGCGGTCGCGCAAGGCCTGGTCGTTGTCATGGGAGCGGCTGGCCAACACCACCATGCCGTCGGCCGGCGACTTGCGGGCGTGGATCGGTTCGGCCGCGCCGCCGTCCCGTTGGCGAAAGGCGCTGCCGGGCCCGGCGGCGGCGTAGAGCATCCGCGTCACCGGCGCGTAAATCACGCCGAGGACGGGGCGTCCCCCATCGATCAGGCCGATGTTGACGCTGAACTCGCCGGTGCGTTTGATGAATTCCTTGGTGCCGTCGAGCGGGTCGACCGCCCAAAAGCGCGCGCCGTTGAGCGCCGGCGATTGGCCGGCGGCGGATTCTTCCTCGGAGATCGCCGGCACGCCGGGCAGCAGCGGGGCGAGCGCCGGCAGGATGATCGCTTCGGCAGCCTCGTCGGCTTCGGTGACCGGCGTGTCGTCGGCCTTGGCGCGGACGGTAAAGCCGTTCTCGTAATGGCGCAGAACTTCGGCGCCGGCGCAGCGCGCCAGCTCACAAAGCGGCGGCAGCAGCGCGGCGAGTTCGGCGGGCGTCAGGGTCGGCATGGCGGAACCTCGTTGGGCATCAGGGCTTTATACCCTCGACCGCGCCCGCCCGCAGCGCCAATAAGCATTTTTTGTCTGACGCCGGCGGGCCGGGGTGGTTGCGGCGGATCGGGTGGGGGATTAGAACAACGACAAAATCCGGCCGGCGCGACCCGTCCGTATCCTGTTCACAAGCCTTTTTGCCGAATCTCCCGGCCATTGAGCTCCCCCCATGGCGAAACGCAGCTACGGCGGCATCGGCCGCGCGCTGAGTGAGCGCAATTTCCGCCTGTTCACAGTCGGCTCGAGCTTGGCCCTCGTCGGCATGTGGACGCAGCGCATCGCCGTCGGCTGGCTGACCTGGCAGCTCACCAAGTCGCCGGCTTGGCTCGGTATGATCGCTTTCGCCGATCTGTTCCCGACCGTGATCTTCGCGCCCATCGCCGGCGCGCTCGCCGACCGCATCGACCGCCTGAAGATCATGAAGGTCACGCAGATGCTGGCGATGCTGCAGGCCATCGTGCTGACGGCGCTGACCTTCCTCGGCTGGATCGACGTCTGGACGATGTTCGGCCTGTCGCTGTTCCTCGGCATCGTCATGTCGTTCAACACGGCGGCTCGCCTCGCCATGATGGCCGGCATGGTCAGCAAGCCCAACATCGGCCCCGCCATCGCGTTGAGCGCCGGCATCTTCAATCTCGCGCGCTTCCTCGGGCCGGCGGTCGGCGGCTTCATCATCGTCCATTGGGGGATCGGCACCGCCTTCGGCTTCAACGCCCTGAGCTTCCTCTCCATGCTGGTCGGCCTCTATATGATGCGCGACCTCTATCCGGAAGAATATGCGAGCAAGAAGGGCAATATCTTCCGCCAGACCTACGACGGACTCGCCTATGCCGTCCGTCATCCCGGCATCGGCCCGATGCTACTGGCGCTCAACGCCGTCAGTCTCGGTCTCAAGCCCTTCATCGACCTGCTGCCCGGCGTGTCGGATCTGATTTACGGCATGGGCGCGCACGGCCTGTCGATGCTGACCTCGGCGGCCGGGCTCGGCGCGCTGTCGGCGGCGATCTGGATGGCGCAGCGCGGCAGCGTGAAGAATCTCAGCCTTTACTCGCTCTGCAGCCTGCCGGTCGGCGGCGCCGCCATCATGCTGCTCGCGGCGACCGGCTATTTCACCGTCGGCCTCGCCTGCGCCTTCATCGCCGGCGCGGCCATGACGGTGAACGGCACGAGCACCCAGACGCTGATGCAGAACGCGGTGGAAAGCAGCGTGCGCGGCCGCGTCATGAGCCTCTATGGCGTCATCTTCCGTGGCACGCCGGCGCTCGGCGCGCTGATCATGGGCAGCGTGTCGGAAGCTGTGGGCCTGCCCGCCGTGTTCGTCGCCGGCGGCGCGCTGTCGCTCATCGCCTTCGCCTGGCTGTGGCAGCGCCGCGCGGTCGTCGCCGCCAGCCTGGAGATGGACCCCTCGGCGCCGAAGGAGCCTGCGGCGAAAGCCGGCTAGATTCCGTAAAGCGCCTTGGCGTTGGCGCCGAGAATCTTATCGGCCGCCGCCGGCGTAATCTTGCCGTCGCTTTTCAGCAGGCGCAGCGCCTCGATCTCGGTCGAAGTGTCATGGTGGCCGTAGTCGGTGCCGACGACGAGATTGTCCTCGCCGGCGACGCGCAGGATGGCCGGCAGATCGTCCGTCACCTGGCAGGCGACATAGATGTTGTTGGCGGCCAGCGGGTTCGCCGGCAACCGTCTGCCGCGCCGTTTGAAACGCAGGGCGAGATCGTTGAGCATGTAGGGCAGCCATTGCGCGCTGACCTCGACGAAGCCCCAGCGCAGCTTGGGGAACATCTGCGGCACGCCCTCCATCACCAGCATGTGAAAGCCGCCGATGGTCGACAGCTTGAACTTGTTGAAGCCCGAGTCGTCGATGAAGAAGTCGTGGTGCGTATAGGATCCGGCCGCCGAATGGAAGCAGATCGGCAGGTTCATCTCTTCGGCGATCGCGTAGAGCGAGAAGAAATAGGGATCGCTCGGCTTGCGGTCGGCCTCCAGGCCGCGCATGTAGACGCCGCAGGCGCCGTTGTCCCTGGCGAAGGACAATTCCGCGCGCGCCGTCGAGAGATCGTAGGTCGAGACCATGGCGACCCAGCGCAGCCGGCCGCCGCTTTTCTTCCAGATCTCGGCGAGCCAGCGGTTGTAGCCCTTCACCAGGGCCTGCTGCACAAGCGCCTTTTGCGTATAGGGCCAGATGAAGAAGGTCGGGTAGAGCACCTGGACGTCGATGTTCAGCTCGTCCATATGCTTGAGCCGCGCGGCGATATCGCGCATCTCGCGCGCCGCCTCCGGCGTGTTGTTGCCGACGTTCTTGTCCTTGGGGATGAGCCGGCCGTCGCTGATCCAGAATTCCTTCTGCGAATTCTTGCCATCGTTGGCGGCGATGCTCGCGCCGGAGGTCTGCGCGACGATCATCGGCGCATATTTGCGGTCGGCCTCGTCCATGAACTCCCAGGTATAGGGTGTTTCGAGCACATGGGCGTCGGCATCGATGGTGCGCATGGCGAACTCTCCTGAACTGCGGGGCGGGCGGCGACCGTGGCTCCATCTAACACCCGTAGCCGGCGCGAGAAAAGCCCATGGATATGCCGCCGTCCGGTCCGCTATGATCGGACAAAATCAAGACAAGCCAGGGAGAGTTTCATGAGCAGCCGCCCCGCGCCCATTCACGCCAGCATGTTGATCGGCGGCCAGCCGGTGAACAGCAACAAGCTGATCGAGGTCTTCAACCCGGCGCGTCCCGATGAATTGGTCGGCACCGTGCCGCGCGGCACGCCGGACGACGTCGCGGCCGCGATTGCGGCGGCGCGCAAGGCGCAGCCGGCCTGGGCCAAGCTCAGCTTCAAGGAGCGCGCGGCGGTTTTGGCGCGCGCCCTGAAGAAGGCCGACGAGAATATCCCGGCGCGCGCCGAACTGTTCGTGCGCGAGAACGGCAAGACGCTGACGGAAGCGAAGGGCGAACTGGCCGGCGTCGGCAAGCGCATGGAATTGACTTTGGAACTGGCCGACGAGCTGGATCATCCGCGCGAGATGGACGCGCCCAACGGCCGCACCTTCATCGGCCATATCCCCTTCGGCGTCGTCGTCTCCATCGTGCCGTGGAACGCGCCGGTCACGTTGGCGGTGCAGCAGTTCCTGCCGGCGCTGCTCGCCGGCAACGGCGTCGTCCTCAAGCCGCCCGAGAGCTGCCCGCTCGGCCTGATCGATTACGCCACGGCCTTCGCCTCCGAATTGCCGCCGGGCCTCTTGAACATCGTCACCGGCCTGCCGACCGAGATCGGCGACGCGCTGACGCGCAGCCCCGGCGTCGACAAGATCGGTTTCACCGGCTCGATCCCTGCCGCCGCCAAGATCATGGCCAACGCGGCCGAGACGATCAAAGGCATCACCCTCGAGCTCGGCGGCAACGATCCGGCGATTCTGCTGGAGGATGCCGATCTCGGGCCCGAGGCGATGGAGCGTATGGCCGGCGCGGTCTATCGCATGACCGGCCAGGTCTGCATGGCGATCAAGCGCGTCTATGTGCCCGAGTCGATCGCCGACAAATTCGTCGAGGCCTTCACCGGCGTGGTGAACAAGATGGTGGTCGGCGACGGCCTCGCGCCCGGCGTCGCCATGGGCCCGATGCATACCGCGCGGGCGTTCGAGCGCGCCAAGGAACTGGTCGCCGAGACCGAGAAGTCCGGCGCCAAGGTGCAGCGCCTCGGCACGCTGCGCGAGGAAACCAAGACGGACGGCGGCTACTTCCTGCCGCCGATGATCGCCACCGGCGTGAAAGAAGATTCGCGCCTAATGCGCGAAGAGCAGTTCTGCCCGCTGCTGCCGATCGTCACCTATAAAACCCTCGACGATGCCATCGCCCGCGCCAACGACACGATCTACGGCCTCGGCGGCTCGGTGTGGAGCAAGAACGTCGACGCCGCGCTCGACGTCGCGCGCCGCATCGAAGCGGGCTCGGTCTTCGTCAACACCCACGGCACGCAGAGCGTCAATCGCCGCGCGCCCTATGGCGGCGTCAAGCAGAGCGGGATCGGCCGGCGCGCCGGCGTCGAGGGCGTGCGCGAATATATGCAGATCCAGACGCTGACGACGTTCGAGTAACGCTGGCCTGTAAATCGGGCGTCGTCGGCGGCCCTACAGAACTGTGGTAGGGCCGCCGCCCTGATACTGGCCTTGGCCGGCGCCGCCGCCGGCCGCGTCGAGCCGTTCGCAGGCCGCCTTGTAGGTCGACGCCGCGAGCGGCCCCTTGGCGGCATAGGCGATGTCGGCGACCAGGTGTGATTCGTCGGTCGTCGCCACCAGCGCGACG
>CAMAVH010000060.1 GCA_945861615.1 Rhizobium sp. Q54
CGCCTGGGCATTTCGCGCGTCGATCCGATTTTTTGGAGCGGTTCTCATTCATGGCGCAGCGCCGCCCGACTTTGCCGCCGGCCCTGACCCGCGGCCACGACCATCATCAATGCGTGCATGACGCCCTGGCCGAGGCCGAGCGGCTCTGCGCCGGCCGCGACGTGCGCCTGACCGAGTTGCGCAAGCGCGTGCTCGAACTGATCTGGGCGTCGCATGCGCCGATCGGCGCTTATGCCATCATGGACCTGCTACGCGGCGAAGGGCGCAACGCCATGCCGCCGACGGTCTATCGCGCGCTCGACTTTCTCTTGGAGCAGGGACTGATCCACCGCATCGCCTCGCTCAACGCCTATATCGGCTGCAGCCATCCGGGCGACCGCCATGCCATGCAATATCTCATTTGCAAAATCTGCGGCACGGTGGCCGAGATCGACAATCCCGCCATCGACGACGCCATCGCGACGACCACCGGCGGGCTCGGCTTCGCGCCGGACAGCCAGACCCTGGAAGTCTCGGGCACCTGTCGCGATTGCCGCGACGCGGCCCGATGAGCTTGCCCGCGTCCGCCGCTGCGCCGCTGGTTGCGGCTCCCCTCGTTGCCGCGCATGGCGTCTGCGTTGCCTTCGGCGGCCGCGAGGTTCTGCATGACGTCAACCTGGCGGTGCGGCCGGGCCGCGTCGTCACCCTGATCGGCCCCAACGGCGCCGGCAAATCGACTTTGGTGCGCGTGCTGTTGGGCCTCACGAAGCCGACCCACGGGCGCGTCGAACGCCGTGCCAATCTGCGCGTCGGCTACATGCCGCAATCCCTCACCATCGACCGCGATTTGCCGATGACGGTGCGGCGTTTCCTGCAGCTCTCCGGCGTCAAGGACGCGGCGACGCTCGAGCGCACCTTGGACGAGGTTGGTGCGGCCTATACCATCGGCCAAGCGGTGCAGGTCTTGTCCGGCGGCGAATTCCAGCGCGTGCTGCTGGCCCGCGCCTTGCTGCGCAATCCCGATCTGCTGGTGCTCGACGAGCCGGTCCGCAGCGTCGACGTCACCGGCCAAGCCGAGCTGTACGATCTGATCGGCAAGCTGCGTCAGACCCATCATTGCGGCGTGCTGATGGTGTCGCACGATCTGCATCTGGTGATGGCGGCGACCGATGAAGTGATCTGCCTCAATCAGCATGTCTGCTGCGCCGGCACGCCCGAATCGGTCGGCCGCCATCCGGAATATTTCGCCCTGTTCGGCCCGTCCATCGCGCAGAGCCTGGCGGTCTATACCCATGCGCACGATCACGCTCATGACGCGGCGGGGCATGTGCTGGACGCCGATGGCCATGCCCATCACCACCCGCATGAGAATCTGGGTGATCGCCATGGATGATTTCCTGATCCGCGCGCTGGTCGCCGGCTTCGGCGTGGCGCTGATCTGCGGCCCGCTCGGCGCCTTCGTGGTGTGGCGGCGCATGTCGTTCTTCGGCTCGACGCTGGCCCACTCGGCCTTGCTCGGCGTGGCGCTCGGCTATGCCCTGCATTTCGACATGACGCTTGGCATGTTCATCGTCTCGGTCGTGCTGGCCGGCGCGCTTTACTTGGCCGAGCGGCGCAAAACCCTGGCGACCGACACGCTGCTCGGCGTGTTGGCCCATGCGGCGCTCGCCGCCGGCATCGTCTTCATGGCCTTCCTCGACACGCTGCGCACCGATCTGCTGGCGCTGCTGTTCGGCGACGTGCTGTCGGTCACCGCCAGCGATCTCTGGTGGATCTACGGCGGCGGCGCGGTCTGCTTGGTGGTGCTGATCTGGCTGTGGCGTCCGTTGCTGGCGATGACCGTGCACGAGGAAATGGCGCAGGTCGAGGGCGTCAATACCTTGCTGGCGCGCTTCCTCTTCATGATACTCCTCGCCGTGATCGTCGCCGTGTCGCTCAAGATCGTCGGCATTTTGCTGATCACCTCGCTGCTGGTGATCCCGGCGGCGACGGCGCGGCGCCTGTCGAAAACGCCCGAGCAGATGGCGGCGCTTGCCGCCTTGATCGGCTGCCTCGCCGTCGGCGGCGGCATGGCCGAGTCCTATCTCTGGGATTTGCCGTCCGGCGCGGCCATCGTGCTGACGGCGACGGTGATGTTCGTCGTCGTCGCAGCCTGGCCCAAAGGTCGCGCGGAGCGCGCTTAAAAACGCAGGCGCTGCTAGCTGACGCGCCGCGTCAGGAAATACTGGAACACCATGCCATAAGCCAGCCGGTCTTCGCCGACCGCATGGCGGCGGGCGATCGCCATGAGGTCGCCTTCGACCTTCGCTTGGCCGAGGCGGTCGACGACGTCGCGCGTCGTCGGCGACGACAGGGCGAGGCCGACGAATTGCGAAAAGCTCAACGGCAGATTCTGCAGGTCTGTGACCTGCTCGATGGGGCCGAATTCCGGGCGGGCTTCGAGCTCGGCCAGATAATCCGGGCGCTTCGGCGGCCGGCGCGCGTCATTGTCGAGCAGATAGCCGAGGAAGTCCTGCACGATGGGCGAGCGCTCTTTGTCGCGGAAATATTGCACGATGGCGAGCACGCCGCCGGGGCGCAGCACGCGCGCCGCTTCGCCGTAGAACTGGGCGCGGGCAAACCAATGGGCGGCGGTGGCGGCCAGGACGGCGCGGCCGGCGCCGTCTTCGGCGGGCAGATGTTCCGCCGCGCCGTTGACGAAGCGGATGTTCGGCAGCTCCGCCACGCTGGCGGCAGCATGAGCGCACATGTCGCTTGCCGGTTCGACGCCGACGATGGGCATCGTGGCGGATAGTAGGGCGCGCAACTGGCGCGTGAAGATGCCGGTGCCGGCGCCGATGTCGTAAACGGTACCGCCGGTTGGCGGCTCGGCAGTCAAAGCGTCGCTCAGGCGCGTCAGAAAAGAGGTGGGATAGGTCGGGCGGAATTCGTCATAGACCTTGGCCACGCCTTCGTAATGCCGCAGCTTGTCGCCGATGCCGCTCATGATGCGGCCGCCAGGCGCGCGAAGCCGTCGGCGAGATCGGCGATCAGGTCATCGACATCTTCGAGTCCGACATGCAGGCGCACCAGCGGACCTTCGGCGGTCCACGGCACGGCGGTGCGGATGGCGCTCGGGTTCACCGGAATGATCAGGCTCTCGTAACCGCCCCAGCTGTAGCCCATGGCGAAGAGCCGCATGCCGTCGAGCATGGCGGTCAGCGCGGCTTTCGAGGTCGGATTCAGCACGATGGAGAACAAGCCCGAAGCGCCGGTGAAGTCGCGCTTCCAGATGTCGTGGCCGGGGCAGTCGGCGAAGGCCGGATGCAGCACCTTGGCTACTTCCGGGCGGGCCTTGAGCCAATGGGCGATCTTCATGGCGTTCTTGTCGTGCCGCTCCAAGCGGACCGACAGTGTGCGCAGCCCCCGCAGCGCCAGGTAGCAATCGTCCGGGCCCGGTGCGGCCCCGAACATAGCGACGCTCTTGCGCACCTGCAGGAAGGTTTCCGGCGTGGTGACGATGACGCCCATCATGGCGTCGGAATGGCCGACGACATATTTCGTCGCCGAATAGATCGAGACATCGACGCCGTGATCGAACGCCTTGTAGAGCAGCGGCGTCGCCCAGCTATTGTCCATGATCACCGCCGCGCCGACTTTATGCGCCGCCTCGGCGATGGCCGGGATATCCTGCACCTCGAAGGTCAGCGAGCCGGGCGCTTCGACGACGACGGCTTTGGTGTTGGGACGCATCAGCGCAGCGATGCCGGCGCCGATCATCGGATCGTAATAGGTCGTCTCGACGCCGAATTTTTTCAGGAATTCGTTGCAGAAGCGGCGTGTCGGGTCGTAGGCCGAATCGGTGACGAGCAGATGGTCGCCGGCCGACACGAAGGCCGCGATGGTGGCATCGAGCGCGGCGACGCCGGAGCCGCAGGCGATGCCGCGCCGGCCCTGGCCGCCGTCGAGCTCGGCCATGGCGTCCTGCAGCGCGAAAGTCGTCGGCGTGCCGTGGCGGCCGTAATAGACCGCGTCGAACGGCGTCCTGTTGACGGCTTCGAGCGCCGCCACCGTCGGGAAGGTGACTGTCGAAGCGTGATAGACCGGCGGATTGACGATGCCGAAATTTGCGGCGGGATCGCGGCCGATGGTGGTGAGCAGCGTGTCCGGCTTGAGCGGCGGACCGTCCTTTTTAGCCATGTTCTTATGTCTCTATGGGCGCGTCGGGCAGGGCGCCCCATTCCGACCAGGAGCCGTCATAGATCGCCGCGTCGTCGCGTCCCGTCAAGTAAAGCCCGAAGGCGAGGATGGCGGCGGTGAGGCCCGAGCCGCAACTGGCGGTGACGCGCTGCTTGGCCGTTACCCCGGCGCCGGCGAACAGCGCGCGCAATTCGTCGGCGGGCTTCATGGTGCCATTCGCCGGATCGATCAACGCCTGGAACGGCAGATTGCGGCTCTGTGGAATATGGCCGCCTTTGAGGCCCGGGCGCGGCTCCGGCTCGCTGCCCTTGAAGCGCCCTTCGCTGCGCGCATCGAGCACCAGCTCTTTCTGGGTGGCGATGTTCTCGCGCATGGCCGCGGCGTCGCGCACCAATTTCGGGCGCGGGCTGGCGCGGAAGTTCTTCGGCGTCGGCGTCGGCGTACCGGCTTCGAGCGGGCGGCCTTCGCGCTGCCATTTCGGCAATCCGCCGTCGAGCACGGCGACGCGGCTATGACCGAAGACGCGGAAGGTCCACCAGACGCGCGGCGCGGCGAAGATGCCGGCGCCGTCATAGATCACGATCTCGTCCTCGTTGCCGATGCCGAGCGCGCCGACCGCCGCGCCGAAATCGGCCGGCGCGGGCAGCATGTGCGGCAGGCTCGATTCCGTATCGGCGATGCGGTCGATGTCGAAGAACGTGGCGCCGGGAATATGCGCGGCGGCATATTCGGCTTGGGCGTCGCGGTTCTGCGCCGGCATATACCAGGAGGCGTCGAGGATTTTGAGGTCGGAGCGGCCAAGCCGTTCGGCGAGCCAGTCGGTCGAGACGAGAGGGGGGAGCTGTTCGATCATCGGCCTATTATAGCCAATCCGGCACGGGAAGGTTGCGCTCGCGTAAAAATTTCGGATTGAACAATTTGGACTGATAGCGCTGGCCGTAATCGCACAGGATGGTGACGATGGTGTGGCCCGGCCCCATCTTCTTGGCAAGTTTGATGGCGCCGGCGACGTTAATGCCGGACGAGCCGCCGAGGCACAGTCCTTCGTACTTCAAAAGATCGAACACGACGGGCAGGGCTTCTTCGTCGGTCACCTGGAAGGCGTCGTCGATCGGCGCGCCTTCTAGGTTCTTGGTGATGCGGCCCTGGCCGATGCCCTCGGTGATCGAGCTGCCCTCGGCCTTGAGCTCGCCATTCTTGTAGTAGTTATACAGCGCCGCGCCCATCGGGTCGGACAGGGCGATGGTGATCTTCGGATTGCGCTCCTTGAGGGCGATGCCGATGCCGGCCAGCGTGCCGCCGGTGCCGACGGCGCAGGTGAAGCCGTCGATCTTGCCGTCGGTCTGGCGCCAGATCTCCGGGCCGGTGCCCTCGATATGGGCCATGCGGTTGGCGACATTGTCGAACTGATTGGCCCAGACCGCCCCGTGCGGCTCCTTGGCGTTCAATTCCTCGGCGAGCCGGCCGGAATATTTTACGTAATTGTTCGGATCGGAGTAGGGCACGGCCGGCACTTCGATCAGCTCGGCGCCGCAGAGACGCAGCATGTCCTTCTTTTCCTGACTCTGCGTCTCGGGGATGACGATCACCGAGCGGTAGCCGCGCGCGTTGCCGACCAGGGCCAAGCCGATGCCGGTGTTGCCGGCGGTCCCCTCGACGATGACGCCGCCCGGCCTCAGCGCGCCGCGCTTCTCGGCGTCGCGGATGATGAACAGGGCGGCGCGGTCTTTGACCGAACCGCCGGGATTGAGAAACTCCGCCTTGCCGTAAATCTCGCAGCCGGTGTCGTCCGACGCCTTGCGCAAGCGAATGAGCGGCGTCTTGCCGATGGTGCCGAGGAAGCCGTTGCGAATATCCATGGCGAGCAATCTACAATTAAATTATGGGGAAATCCTAGGTTCCCCGATCCTTTGACGTGGATTGCAGACTACTGGCGCGGGCCCGTTCAATCAAGCCGGCCTCTCACGTCAACGGCCCATTGCGCCCGCAGCCTCTCGCGGTTCAGGGCCAGCCATTGCACGGCGATGATGGTCAGGGCGTTGTTGAGTTTGCCTTGGTCGAGCCAGGCGCGGGCCTCGGCGAAGGGAATGGCCATGACGCGAATGTCTTCATCTTCGCCGTCGAGCCCGTGCAGGCCGCCGGCGTTCGCAGCGTCGACTTTGCCGCAAAACAGCGCGCAGCTTTCCGATGTGCCCCCTGGGCTGGTCAGGTAATGGTGCATCGGCACGAGGTCGGATATCGCGCAGCCGGATTCTTCCAGCGCCTCGCGCCGCGCCACATCCTCGACGCGCTCGCCCGGTTCGATGATGCCGGCGACTGGCTCGATCAGCCAGGGATGAAAGCCGGCGGCGAGCGCGCCGGGGCGGAACTGCTCGATCAACACCACTTCGTCGCGCAGCGGATCATAGGGCAGCACGGCGGCAGCATGACCGCGCTCGAAGATTTCGCGCATGAATTCCCCGCTCATGCCGCCGGCAAACAGGCGATGACGCAGGCGGTAGCGATCGACACGGAAATAGCCGAGAAACAATTCTTCGCGCGCGACGATCTCGACGCCGTCGAGTTGCATTTCGCTGAAGGATTTATGCGCGGCGGTCATCGGCTCGCACTCATTCTGCGGCCTTGGCCTCGATGATGGTGCTTTTGACGCGCGGCGCTTCCAGCTCGACATGTTTGGCGATCGTCTTGCGGCGCCGGATGGTGATCGCCCAGAAGAACAGGCAGATTCCGGCGCCGACGGCGACCGGCCAGCGCAGGCCGACATATTCGGCGGCGAATCCCATGATGAGGGTGCCGAGGGCGGGTCCGGAGCGGAAGATCAGGCCGTAGATGCTCATCACGCGACCGCGCATGCTGTCCTCCACCGCGAGCTGCACGAGGCTCATGGTGCCGACGCCGGACAAGGAGAGACTGCTGCCGGCAATGGTCAGGCCGATCAGCGCCAGCCAGAATTGCTGGCTCGAGGCAAAGATCAGCAGGCCGATGGCGCCGATCAGAATGGCGTTGATGGCGATAAAGCTCTGCCCGCGCACCGAGGGGCGCATGGCGAGAAACAGCCCGCCGAGCAGCGCGCCGAGGCCGACGAGCGAGACCATCCAGCCGAGCGCTTCAGGCCCGCGCTCGAAAACCTGCGCCGCGAAGCCCGGCAGAAGATCGACGAACGGCCGCTGGCCGATCGAACTGCCGAGCAGCAGGAAAATCAGCGGCGCGATGCCCGGATGGCGGATGGTGTAGCGGAAGCCCTCGATGGTTTCGGTCAGAATGTTGGTGCCGCTTCGCGGGTTTTTAACCTCGTCGCGGACCAGCTTGATGAACTGCAAGCCGATGCGGTAGCCGCTGAGCGCGATGAAATTGAGCAGGAAGGTATAGCCCGGCCCCACGGTGGCGATCATCGGCCCGGCGATGGCGGGGCCGATGAAGCGCGACAGGTTGAACGTGACCGAGCCGAGCGCCACGGCGGGCGCCAGGGATTCGCGGTCCACCAGATAGGGGATCACCGAATGCCACGACGATTGGCGCAACGCCCCGACGACGCCGTTGTAGAGCGCGAGGAAGAGAATCAGCCAGATGTCGAGCAGGCCGGTGAAATAGAGCAGCGTCAGAACGAGAGGCTGTAGCGCCGACAGATTGACCGCCATCTTGACGAAACGCAGCCGATTCATGCGGTCCGAATAGGCGCCGGCAAGTGGACTGATGAGGACGGCGGGTAGCATGTCGGCACAGGCGATGATGCCGAGCCAGCTGGCCGAATGGGTCATTTCCCAGACCAGCCAGCCGATGCCGACGCGCTGAACCCATTCGCCGCTCATCGACGAGAGGTTGCCGGCGGTGAAAATCGCGTAACCGCGATGGCGGAGCGCGCGCAGGATGCGGTTCGGGGAGATTTTACCGGACATTATTTTCCAGGCGGCCCGGGATGCCCCTGAGGGGCCAGTGGGGCGCGGGACAGGCGAAAGGGAGGCTTGCGCCATTATCACGCCAAGGCCCGCCCCGGGGCAAGGTTGGGGTTATCGACGTGCCATTCCCCCGAGTTTGTGAGGCGAAATGACATGGCTTGGCGCGAGGTACGGGCTAAAATCCGATGCGAACATTGTCTTGTCAGGAGTGCGCGATGGCCATGCGGAACCATGTCACAGTGAGCGAAACCGGAACCAGCAAACTGGCGCAGCGCATCCAACTCGGACGCCATGTGCTCGCCGCCGACGAGCCGGTCGAAATGGGTGGCCTGGATGGCGGCCCGTCCCCCATGCAGTACATGCTGGCGAGCCTCGGCAGCTGCACCTCGATGACCTTGCGATTTTATGCCGCGCATAAGAACTGGGCGCTCGGCTCTATCCGCGTCGAAGTCTCCCATGAGCGCGTCAAAAGCGCGGGCGGCGCGCCCTACGACCGGTTCGAGCGCCTCATTCATGTCGAGGGCCCGCTGACCGACGCCGAACGGGCCAAGCTCGTCGAGATCGCCGATAAATGCCCGATGCATAAGCTCTTAATGGCGACCGATAAGGTCGTCGATACGCGGGTCGTGTGAGCGGCCGGTTGCCTGCCGGGTGATTTTTCCCCGCAATGGATTTTGAAACGCCATATACCGGGCGGACAAATGGGCTTTTCACTTGGCCCAGGACGACCGGAAGGCTAGATATTCGCCTAACAATCCTCACCAAAAGCGTTTTTCAGGGAGACCACGGATGAGTAAGCCGGAGACCAATCTCAAGGTCCATGTGCCGTATGACGACTTGCGCCAGTGGCTGGCGGAAGCCGACAAGCTGGGCGAGGTCCGTACCGCCAACGGCTATAGCTGGGAGACCGAGATCGGCATGGCTGCCGAGCTGCTGCAGCACAAGGACAGCGCGCCGGTCGGCGTTTTCGACAATATTCCCGGCGCCCCCAAGGGCTTCCGCGTCATGACCAATTTCTTCGGCGCGCAGCGCCAGAACATGACGCTCGGTTTTCCGCCCCATCTCGACAAGGTCGAGCTGTCCGAGGCGTTCCTGAAGCACTTCCAGACCATCGTCAACAATCCGATCCCGCATGAAGTGGTCGAGACCGGTCCCGTGATGGAAAACATCATGGAAGGCGACGACGTCGATGTGACCAAGTTTCCAACGCCGGTCTGGCATGACGGCGACCAGGGCAACCGCTACATCGGCACCGGCAGCTTCAACGTGACGCAAGATCCGGAAGAGGGCTGGATCAATGCCGGCACCTATCGCGTCATGATCCATGACAAGAAGCGCGTCGGCTTCTTCATCTCGCCGGGCAAGCATGGCCGCGTCCATCGCGACAAATACGAATTCGCCAACAAGCCGATGCCGGTCTGCATCGTCATCGGCGGCGATCCGCTGACCTTCCTCATGGGCTGCAGCGAAGTGCCGTACGGCGTGTGCGAGTTCGACATCGCAGGCGCCTACCGCGGCCGCGCCATGAAGGTGGTGAAGGGCAAGCATACCGGCCTGCCGTTCCCGGCCGACGCCGAGATCGTGCTCGAAGGCTTCGTGCAGCCGGGCAATCGCCAGGTCGAAGGCCCGTTCGGCGAATGGACGGGCTATTACGCCTCCGACGCCCGCCCCGAGCCCGTGCTCGACATCAAGGCGATCTATCACCGCAACGATCCGATCATTCTCGGCTGCCCGCCGCAGCGCCCGCCCGAGGAGCAGGCGCGTTACCGCGCCGTCATGCGGTCGGCGCTGCTCAAGCAGGAGCTGCAGAAAGTCGGCCTGCCCGATGTGACGGCCTGCTGGTGCCACGAAGTCGGCGGTTCGCGCCAGCTGACCGCCGTCTCGATCAAGCAGCGCTATCCGGGCCACGCCACCCAGGCCGGCCACCTCGCCGCCATGTGCCGTTCGGTCGCCTATGCCGGCAAGTACGTGATCGTGGTCGATGACGACATCGATGTCGCCGACTTGGATCAGCTGATGTGGGCGGTTTGCACGCGCTCCGATCCGGCGACCGCCATCGACATCATCAAGAACGCCTGGTCGACGCCGCTCGATCCGTCGATCGGCCCCGAGAAACGCGAGCGCAACGATTTCACCAACAGCCGCGCCATCATCAACGCCTGCCGGCCTTTCCATTGGCGCAATCAGTACCCCGAGGTCAACATGCCCAAGCCCGAGACTGCGCGGCTGACCAAGGAGCTGTTCGGCTGGATGCTCGAAGGCAAGGAGATGTCGCGAAATCGCAAGTAAGCGGCATTTATCGCAACTGCGAGATGACAAACCCCGGTCCGCAAGGACCGGGGTTTTTCCTTGTCCGAGGAACGATCGGCCTCAGCGAGCGTAAACTCCGTAGGCGGCTGCCTGCGGCCGACCCTCACGAAATCTCACCATCCCGAAAAGATCATCTCGCGGCCATCATCCTGCCGCTTTTACCAGCGATTAATACCTTCATAGATAGTTTGTAGCGTCCCGCAGGAGAAAGCCCATGGATACCCGGATCGAACCGATGCTCGTCGCCCACCGTGAGATCGCAGCTTATGAGCCGCAGATCGGCGATATGCTTGCCGATCCGGTGGTCCGTCAGGTCATGCGCCGTGATGGCGTCAGCCGCGAAGACGTGATCCGTCTGCTCGATGCCACTCGTGCCATGCGCAAGGCGCGCGAGGCTCAACTCTAAATCTCCACGAAAAGGGCCGCAGGAATAGCCTGCGGCCCATTCGTGTGCTTCAAATGCGACTCCGCTTACCCCGCCCGCCGGACACCCCGGCGGGTTTTTTTTATTTCTTCACCTGTTGGACGCGCGCCGAATCTTCGATGATCGCCTTGGTGCGGGCGATGATTTGCGGCGGCGTCTTCATCAAGTCGGCGACCACCTGCTGAACCTCCTCGCCGGTCATCGGGCCGAGATCGCGCTTGGCCTTGGCCGATTCGGCGAGCAGTTCGGAATCCTTCATGGCGGCGTCGAAAGCCCGGCGCAACGCGGTCAGCCGGTCTGCCGGCACGCCGGGCGTGGTGGCGACGGCGCGCGCGAAAGCGGTGTCGGCGGACATGAACCTCAGCACGGCGCGGTCCTCGTCGGTTGCGCCCAACTCCATCAACATGGGCACGTTGGGCAGGTCCTTATGGCGCTTGAGGCCGACTTGGACGATCTGGTGGATTTTGCCCTCTTTGAGCCAGGCGGGATTGCCGCTGACCCAGGAGGCCCAGGCGTTCGAGCCGCGTCCGCCGACCTCGCCGCGTTCCATAGCCAAGTTGACGTCGTTGCCGCCGGGATAGCCGGCGATGATCTTGAATTTGGTGCCGGCCAGGGCGTTCATCAGCAGCGGGTAATAGACCGACGAGGTGGCGGTACCCGGCGCGCCGAGAATGACTTCCTTCTTTTTGGCGTCCTCGACGGTGGCGATGCCCGTCGTATGCCAGGTCGTCACCACGTTGGGCGTGTCGGTGGTGTTGCCGACCCAGTTGAACTTGCCGGCGTCGAACTGCACGCCCTGGCCGCCGAGCAACTGGTGCGCCGGCATGCTCTGCATGACCATGTGCAGCGAGGTGCCGTCCTTGGGGGCGACCTCATAGAGCCAATGGGCGGCCTGCAGGCCGACGCCGCCCGGCATGTTGCGCGGCACGATGGTCGGGGCGCCGGGGATATATTTCGGCATGTAGCGCGCCAGCATGCGGCCGCGCTGGTCGTAATCGCCGCCCGGGCTGGTGCCGATCATCATGGTGATCTGCTTGCCCTGGTAGAAGTCCGACAGGGCGTCGCCCAGGGCCATGGAGGGGCAGAGGGGGCTGGCGGCGAGGGCGGACAGGCAAGCGGCCGCAGCGGCCGTGGGCAGGGCTTTGGACATGGAAACCTCTCCTGTAAGCGCCGGACGCGCTTTGGCGGCCGGTCGTGACCATTGTTTGGTCTTGGGGGCATTCTACGGGTCCGGGCGGGGCCGACCATCCACAATTTGCGACATAGAGCTGCCGGTTTTCCGCGCCTTTCGCGGTCTTTTTGCACTGCGGCAATCGGTCCTGGGAATAGGGCCGCCGCCTGTGCTAATCATCCGCCCGCCATGCTCCAACTCAGTGATCTCACCTACCGTATCGGTCAGCGTCTCCTGCTCGACAGCGCATCCGCCGCCATCCCGACCGGCCATAAGGTCGGTCTGATCGGGCGGAACGGCATGGGCAAATCGACTTTGCTGCGCATCGTCGCCGGCGAATTGGGCCTCGACGGCGGCAAGGTCGAGGTCAGCCCGCGCACCCGCATGGGCTGGGTGCAGCAGGAAATGCCCGAAGGCTTCACGCCGATCGGCTTCGTGCTGGCGGCCGACAAGGAGCGCGCCGCCCTGCTGGACGAGGCCGAGCACGCCAGCGACCCTGGGCGCATCGCCGAGATTCATATCCGCTTGGCCGATATTTCCGCCCATTCGGCGCCGGCGCGGGCCGCCGAAATCCTCTCCGGCCTCGGCTTCGACGAGGAGATGCAGGAACGCCCGCTGGAAAGCTTCTCGGGCGGCTGGCGCATGCGCGTCGCCCTGGCGGCGACCCTGTTCGCCGCGCCCGACCTCTTGCTGCTCGACGAGCCGAGCAACCACCTCGACTACGAAACCCGCATTTGGCTCGAAGCGCATCTGGTGAGCTATCAGGGCACCATCCTGGTTGTCAGCCACGATCGCGGCCTGTTGAACAAGATCGTCGACGGCATCCTGCATCTCGAAGACGGCAAGATGACCTTCTATCGCGGCGACTACGAGAATTTCGAGCGCGTGCGCGCCGAGCGCCGCAACGTTCAAGCCGCCGCCATCGCCAAGCAGGCCGAGCAACGCGCTCATATGCAGGCGTTCGTCGACCGCTTCAAAGCCAAGGCCAGCAAGGCGCGTCAGGCGCAGTCGCGCGTCAAGGCGCTGGCGCGCATGCAGGAGCTGGCGCCGCTGCAGGCCGATCCCGAAGTGGTGTTCAATTTCCCCAGTCCGCAGGAACTGTCGCCGCCGCTGATCGCCATGGAGAGCGTCACCGCCGGCTATCCGCCGGATACGGCGATTCTCAAGGGCCTCGGCGTGCGCATCGACATGGATGACCGCATCGGTCTCCTCGGTTCGAACGGCAACGGCAAATCGACGTTTCTCCGTACCCTGGCTGGCGAGCTCAAGCCGTTGGCCGGCGAGCTGCGCAAGTCGGGCAAGCTGCGCGTCGGCTATTTCTGCCAGGAGCAGGCCGACGCCTTCGACCTGACCCTAAGCGGCTATCAGCATATGTCGCGGGTCATGCCGCAGGCCAACGAGACCAAGGTGCGCGGCCAGCTCGGCCGCTTCGGCTTCTCGCAGCAGCGCGCCGAAACGCAGATCGGCAAGCTGTCGGGCGGCGAAAAGGCGCGTCTGCTGTTCGCCACCATCACGATCGACGCGCCGCATATCCTGCTGCTCGACGAGCCGACGAACCATTTGGACATCGAAGCGCGCGAGGCTCTCATCAACGCGCTTAACAGCTATGATGGAGCGGTGATCCTGGTCAGCCACGATCCGCATCTGCTTGAGCTGTGCGTCGAGCGCCTGTGGGTGGTGGCCGGCGGCTCGGTCAAGGCGTTCGACGGCGATCTCGAGGCCTATGGCCAGCAGCTTCTCGCGGACAAGCGCGCCGAGAGTTCCGCCAAGAACGGCGCCGGCAAAGCCGCGCCCAGCCCGAAGAAAGACAGTCACAAGACCTTGGCGCCCTTGCGCAAGGCGGCCCAATCGGCCGAGAAGCGTCTGGACAATCTTACGCGGTACAAGGAACAGGCCGAGCGCGACCTGGCCGATCCGGCGCTCTATGCCGACCCGGCAGGCGCGGCGCGCATCGTCACCTTGAAGAAGAAACTGGCCGAGCTGGAACGCGACATGGCGAAGGCCGAAAGCGACTGGATCGCTGCGCAGGATGCGCTAGAGCAGGCGGAAACCCTGTCCGCAGCGGAATAGGCGCCAGCAAGCCGGTACGAGGTCCAGATGGCGGCAAGTGCAAACGAAACGGCCGACGCTCGCGAAAGCGCCGGCCGTTTGATTTCGCTCGCCGATACTATGTTTTAGACGCTCGCCGCTTTGCGCGACATGCGCTTGCGCTCATTGGGGTCGAGGTAACGCTTGCGCAGGCGGACCGACTTCGGCGTCACTTCGACCAGTTCGTCGTCGGCGACGTAGGCCAGCGCCTTCTCCAGCGTCATCTTGATCGGCGGCGTCAGCACCACCGCCTCGTCCTTCGACGTGGTGCGGATGTTGGTGAGCTGCTTGCCCTTGAGCGGATTCACTTCCAGGTCCGAGCCGCGGCTGTGCTCGCCGATGATCATGCCGGCATAGACCTTTTCGCCATGGCCGACGAACAGCGGGCCGCGCTCTTGGATGTTGAACAGGGCGTAAGCGACGGCGGTGCCCATCTCGGTCGAGATCATGGTGCCGACGTGGCGCTGGCCGATCGTGCCCTTGTAGGGGGCATAGCCGTGAAACAGGCGGTTCATGACGCCGGTGCCGCGCGTGTCGGTGAGGAATTCGCCGTGATAGCCGATCAGGCCGCGCGACGGCGCGATGAAGCGCAGGCGCATCTTGCCGCCGCCGGCGGGGCGCATGTCGGTCATCTCGCCCTTGCGGGTCGAGACCTTCTCGACGACGACGCCGGAATATTCCTCGTCGACGTCGATGACGACTTCTTCCATGGGCTCCATCTGCTGGCCGGTGGCTTCGTCGGTCTTCATGACGACGCGCGGGCGGCTGATGGAAAGCTCGAAGCCGTCGCGGCGCATGGTCTCGATCAGCACGGCGAGCTGCAGTTCGCCGCGACCGGAGACTTCGATGGCGTCGTTGCCGGCGGACTCGGTGATGCCGAGCGCCACGTTGCCTTCGGCTTCGCGTAGCAGGCGGTCGCGGATCTGGCGCGAGGTGAGCTTGTCGCCCTCGGTGCCGGCGAGCGGCGAATCGTTGACCGAAAACGTCATGCTGAGGGTCGGCGGATCGATCGGCTGGGCCTTCAGCGGCTGGGTCACCGACGTGGCGCAGAGCGTGTCTGCCACGGTGGCCTTGGTCAGGCCGGCGATGGCGACGATGTCGCCCGCCTGGGCTTCCTCGACCGGCACGCGCTCGAGGCCGCGGAAGGCCAGCAGCTTGGTGATGCGGCCGGTTTCGATCACGTCGCCGTCGCGCGTCAGCGCCTTGATCGCCATGTTTTGCTTGGCGGTTCCGGAATAGATGCGGCCGGTGAGCAGGCGACCAAGGTAGGGATTGGCCTCCAAGGTGGTGGCCAGCATGCTGAACTCGCCGTCGAACACGGTCGGCGCGGGTACATGCTTGACGATCAGATCGAACAGCGGGTTCATGTTCTCGCGCGGCGCGTCGAAGCTGTCGGCGGCCCAGCCGTTCTTGGCCGAGGCGAACAGCGTCGGGAAGTCGAGCTGGTCGTCGCTCGCATCGAGCGCGGCGAACAGGTCGAACATCTCGTCATGCACTTCGTGCGCGCGCTGGTCCGGCTTGTCGACCTTGTTGATGATGACGATGGGGCGCAGGCCGAGGGCGAGGGCCTTGCCCAGCACGAATTTTGTCTGCGGCATGGGGCCTTCGGCGGCGTCGACCAGCACCGCGACGCCATCGACCATGCTCATGATGCGTTCGACTTCGCCGCCGAAGTCGGCGTGGCCCGGGGTGTCGACGATGTTGATGCGCGTGTCTTTCCACGCCACCGAGGTGCACTTGGCGAGAATGGTGATGCCGCGCTCGCGTTCGATGTCGTTCGAGTCCATGACTCGTTCGCCGACCTGCTGGTTGTCGCGGAAGGTGCCGCTCTGGCGCAGCAGGCAGTCGACGAGTGTGGTCTTGCCGTGGTCGACGTGGGCGATGATGGCGATATTCCGAAGATTCATGGGGCTCGAGTCTTATATAAACGGGTCTGTGGGACTTGCGGCGGCGCAACATACTGACCTTACGGTCAAAACGGAAGGCCGACTGTGGATAAGGGGCTTTAGCGCCGCTTGAGACTGTCACAACGCTGTTTTTATGCCTAAAAGGGACCGTTAGTTGCGCCCTGGCGGGCATTTAAGAAACGCATCACGATCAACCTGGGAGGCTCCTGTGGCCAAACGCGCGGCGAAACGACCGGTCAAAGCGGCAAAAAAACCGGCCAAAACGACGGCCAAAGCGACGGCCAAGACGGTCAAGGCCGCCTCGGCCCGGGCGAAAACCTTGATCCGCGAGGCCGCCGTCAAGCGCACGCCGGTGCGCCGCGAACTGGTGCATATTCCCGGCGGCCGCGAGCATAAGAACCCGGTGCCGGCGCTGATTCGCATGGGCAACATGGTGTTTTCGGCCTCCATCTCCGGCGAGAAGCCGGTGACCGACGAGGTCTCGCCCGATCCGGCCGAGCAGATCGCGCTCGCCTTCCTCAAGCTGCGCCAGGCCGTCGAGGCGGCGGGCGGCACCACGGGCAGTATCGCCCGCATTAATTTCTACATTCCCGAAACGGGATCGCGCAAAGAGCTGACCGAGATCATCAACAAGGAATGGTTGGCGATGTTCCCAGATCCGGAAGACCGGCCGGTACGCAAGGTCTTCCCGATGGATGTGCCGAGAGGGCTGTTCATTCAGTTGGATTTCATCGCGCTGCTGTGAAGCCGCGTCGCCAGCTTGTCCTCCGGCCATGTCGTCTCGAACGGGACGACGTGGGAGAGGAACTGCTCGGCGCTGGCGCGCCAGGACTGGCTGAGCGCGAAGGCGCGGCAGGCATCCGGCGAAATTTTGAGAGCTTCGCGCACGGCGTAGCCCAAGTCTTCGTTGAGCACGCCAACCGGTTGCCCCTGCAGCACATCCTTCGGGCCCGGTACAGGATAGGCCGCCACGGGCACGCCGCTAGCGAGCGCTTCGAGCACGACATTGCCGAAGGTGTCGGTGCGGCTCGGAAATACGAACACGTCGGCCGCCGCGTAATAGCGCGCCAATTCTTCGCCGCTTTTCGCGCCGACGAAGCGCACCTTGGGGTATTTGCGCTTCAGGCTGGCGAGCTGCGGGCCATCGCCGACGACGACTTTGCTGCCCGGCGCGTCGAGATCGAGAAAATCCGCGATGTTCTTTTCCACCGCCACGCGTCCGACATAGAGCAGGACCGGTCGCGCGTCGGGCAGGAAGTCTTTGTCGCGCGGCTTGAACAGCTCGACATCGACTCCGCGGCCCCATAAGCCGAGCTTCTTGAAGCCCTTGCTGGCGAGATCGTCGCGCAGCGTTTCGGTCGCCACCATGGTGCAGGCGGCGGCGTTGTGAAACCAACTGATGATCGGATAGAACCAGCGCGCCGGGATATGCGCGCGCGCCTCGATATATTCGGGAAAGCGCGTATGGAACGACGTGGTGAAGGGCAGCTTGCGCTTGATGCAGTAATTGCGCGCGGAGAGCCCGAGCGGGCCTTCGGTCGCCACATGCACGACGCAAGGCTGCATGCCGTCGATCATGCGCGCGAGCAGCCGTCCGGGCAGGAAGGCGAGGCGGATTTCCGGATAGGTCGGGCAGGGCATGCTGCGAAACAGGTCCGGCGTGATGAAATGCACGTCGTGGCCCATCTGGCGCAATTCGCCGCCGATGGTGTCGAGGGTGCGCACCACGCCGTTGACTTGCGGATACCAAGCGTCGGTGACGATGAGGATGCGCCAGCTCTTGTGCCGAATATCGCTCACGCCGCTTGCGCCTTTTTCGCCGCGACGAGCACGGGCAGGGCGCTCTCTTCCGACCAGCGGACGATCTCAAGCCGCCCATCGGGATGCTCGACCATGGCCGTGCAGCTTTCGACCCAATCGCCGTCGTTGCAGTAGAGCACGCCTTCGATATCGCGGATTTCCGCGTGATGGATATGGCCGCAGACCACGCCGTCGACGCCGCGCCGCCGCGCCTCTTCGGCCACGGCATGCTCGTAATTGCTCATATATTCGACGGCGTTCTTGACCTTGTGCTTGAGA
>CAMAVH010000061.1 GCA_945861615.1 Rhizobium sp. Q54
CGCCGATTCATCCTGCGGCAGGGTGGCGCCGACCACCAATTCACGGGTCAGAAGATCGGCGGCGGCGCCAAAGCCGCTGTCGCGACGCACGATGACCAAGCCGCTATCGGGCGCGAAGGCGCCGATCCAGCCGTAAGAATTCGGCGCGATGCCCGCAGCGATGCCGCGTTCCAAGACGCCGAAGACGCTGCCGTCGCGCGCCGCGCTCTCCGCGAGATGGCGCGCCGCGCGCCGTCCGCCGGCGCCGGGCAAGGTGACGACGGAAACGGTCGGCCGTCCCGGCAGATGGCGCGCGAGATGGCGCGCAACGAGATGCGGCAGGGCATCCGGCCCCGCCGCCGGCGCCGCCCCGCCGTCGCGCGCGACGATGGTCATGCCGGAAAAGATGCGTTCTTGCTGTTCGTCGCCGCCGTCGGGCGTGGCGCCGCTGATCAGCATCAGGGTACGGCCGCGATAGAAGCTGGCGGCATCCATATCCGCCGCTGCCGGCGCGGCGATGCAGCAGAGCAGGAGGGCAACGCCGGAGATCCGGCTGCGCCCTGAGATTTTCGTCCGTTCGATCATCCTGCGCCGTCGTTTCTCCAGAGGCGATTGTCCGGTACAATAGCCCCATTCATTGTGTTCCCGCCAATAGAGGTCACCCTCATGACTCTCGCCGAGGGCGCCTCCACCCGGCAGCCCAATCCGATCGATCCCACCCTGCACGGCAGTTCCGGCGGGCCGGAAATTCCCCGCAAGGGTCTGGCCCGTCGGCTCGACCTGCATGTGCTGCGCGCGCTGCTGCCGTTCCTATGGACCGCCAATTCGCGCGAATTGAAGCTGCGCGTCGTCGGCGCCTTGACGCTGCTCTGCGTCTCGACGCTCGCCACGGTCTATGTGCCGATGATCTACAAGATGGCGGTCGATGCCTTGACGGCGAAGTCGGGCGCGCCGGTCGCCGTCGCGTTGCCGGTCGCGATTATCGTCGGCTACGGCCTGTTGCGCTTCGTCGCCGCCGCGTCCGGCGAATTGCGCGACGCGCTGTTCGTCAAGGTGACGCAGCGCGCCGTGCGCCTCGTCGCCTACCGAGTCTTCCAGCATCTGCATGCCCTTTCGTTGCGCTTCCATCTCGACCGCCAGACCGGCGGCCTGTCGCGCGTCATCGAGCGCGGCATCAAGGGCATCGAGTTCACGCTCGCCTTCATGCTGTTCAATATCGTCCCGACCCTGCTCGAGATTCTCATCGTCTGCGGCATCATGTGGGCGCTCTACGACATCCGTTACGCCGCCGTCACCTTCGCCACCATCGGCTCCTACATCGTCTTCACGCTGACGGTGACCGAATGGCGCCTGAAGTTTCGCCGCGAGATGAACGAGGTCGATAGCCTCGCCAACACGCGGGCGATCGACAGCCTGCTGAACTTCGAGACGGTGAAATATTTCAACAACGAAGTCCACGAGGCGCGCCGCTACGACGAGGCCATGGCGCGCTACGAGCGGGCGGCGACCTGGAACAAGACGTCGCTGTCTTACCTCAACATGGGCCAAGCCGGCATCATCGCCTGCGGACTGATCGCCATCATGCTGATGGCGGGCCGCGGTGTCGCCGACGGCAGCATGAGCGTCGGCGACTTCGTGCTGGTCAACACCTATCTGATCCAGCTTTACCTGCCGCTCGATTTCCTCGGCTACGTCTACCGCGAGGTGAAGCAATCGCTCACCGACATGGAATCGATGTTCAAGCTGCTCGGCATCAACCGAGAGATTCAAGACGCGCCGAACGCCAAGCCGCTCGAGATCCGGGGCGGCGCGGTGGCCTTCAACCATGTCGATTTCGGCTATGACGCGGCGCGGCCGATCCTGAAGGACGTCGATTTCACCGTGCCGGCGGGCCGCACGGTCGCCATCGTCGGCCCGAGCGGCGCCGGCAAATCGACCATCTCCCGTCTCTTGTTCCGCTTCTACGACGTGAACGGCGGCAGCGTCGCCATCGACGGCCAGGATGTGCGGAGCGTGACGCAGGAAAGTCTGCGTCAGTCGATCGGCATCGTCCCGCAGGACACCGTGCTGTTCAACGACACGATTTATTACAACATCGCCTACGGCCGGCCGGGCGCGTCGGCCCTTGAAGTCGAGGAGGCGGCTAAGCTCGCCGCGATACACGATTTCATCATGTCGACGCCGCAGGGCTACGACACGCGCGTCGGCGAGCGCGGCCTGAAGCTTTCGGGCGGCGAGAAGCAGCGCGTCGCCATCGCCCGCACGATTCTCAAGCGTCCGGCGATCCTGCTGTTCGACGAGGCGACCTCGGCGCTCGATTCGCACACCGAAAAGGAAATCCAGAAGGCGCTGCACGAGGTGTCGGCCAATCGCACGACGCTGATCATCGCCCATCGTCTCTCGACGGTGGTCCATGCCGATGAGATCATCGTGCTCGAGGCGGGCCGCATCGTCGAGCGCGGCCGGCACACGGAATTGCTGGCGCGCGCCGGAAAATATGCCGGCATGTGGGCCCGCCAGCTGGAGGCCGCGCAATTGCGCGAGACCTTGGCGGCCGACCTCGGGGCCGAAAAAGCGGCGCACGAGATGGCGAGCGAAGGCCTCGGCGACGCCGATCTGCGGAAGGTTTAGCCGGCGGCGCCTTGCCACAGCGGTAGGCTCGATTGGCCGCTGTCGGCGGGCGCGACGATGCGCGCCTGCGGGAAGAACAGGGTGATCGTCGTGCCGACGCCGGGCGCGCTGTCGATCATCAGGCTGCCGCCGTGCAATTCGACCAGGGCTTTCACCAGCGGCAGGCCGAGGCCGGTGCCGCGATGCTCGCGGTTCTGCGCGCTGTCGATCTGCATGTAGGGCGTCAATGCCTTCGGGATGTCTGCCGGCGCCATGCCGATGCCGGAATCCTGCACGGCGATCCACAGGCTTTCGCCGGTGCGGCCTGCGCGTACGGTGATCGCGCCGCCCTCCAGCGTGAATTTCACCGCATTCGACAAGAGATTGTTGAGGATCTGGCGCATCATCAGGCGATCGGCGGCGAGCAGCGGCAGGTCGCTCGCGAGATCGGCCTGCAGGCGCAGATTGTGCCGCGCGGCGCGGTCGGCGAACAGCCGCAGCGTCGAATCGATGAGCATGGCGAGATCGACGTTCTCCTCGCGCAGTTCATGATGGCCGGCTTCGAATTTGGCGCTGTCGAGAATCTCGTTGACCATCTCCAAGAGCTCCATAGCGCTCTCGTGAATGTCGCCGGCATATTCGCGGTAGCGGCGATTGCCGATCGGGCCCAGCACTTCGGCTTTCATCATCTGGGCGAAGCCGATGACGGCGTTGAGCGGTGTGCGCAGCTCGTGGCTCATCAGGGCGATGAAGTCGCTCTTGCTGCGGTTGGCGCGCAGGGCGTCTTCAATGGTGCGCTCCAATTGATCGCGCGAGACGGTGGTTTCCTTCAGGTTGCGCGCCATGCGGCGCAGCGAATCGGCAAGCTCGCCGATCTCGTCCTCGCGGTGCACCGGCACTTCGGCATCGTAATCGCCGCGGCCATAACGGGCGGTGAGGCGGCTGAGCTGTTCGATCGGTGCGCTGAGATCGCGGGCGTTCCATAAGGCGATCAGCAGACTGGCGAGCAGGATCACGGCGGCGCCGATGAGCATATGCACGAGATGTTCGGTATTTTCCTGGTTCACGGTCTTGGCCAATTCGGCCTCGACCGGCGCGAGGCTGGCCGACAAGGGCTGCAAGGGCAGGCCGATATGCACGGCGCCGACCACGCCTTGCTGGCCTTGCACGGCGGCGCTGGCGTTCATAACGCCGGCGCGCTCCCAGACATGGCTATCGCCGCCCGCCAGGCTGAGGCGTAGAGAATTGCGGCCAAGCCCCGCCGGATCGACCGGCTCTTCGCCTTCGGCATAGATCGGCGCTCCCGTCGCGTCGATCACGCGCAGGAAGGCGAACGTCTGCCGGCTGCGCAGATTCTCCGCGTGATCGGCGATGATCGCGGGATCGCCGCTCAGCACGGCGTCGGCGAGCGCGCCGGCTGTCAGTTCGGCGACGAGGCGGGCGCGATCATTGGCCAATAGATCGAGGGCGGTGCTCATGGCGCGCAAGCTCGCGCCTTTCACCGCCTCATGTTGGCGCGCGATCTGCGCAGTCATGATCAAGGTGAAAACGGCGATGACGAAAACCGCCAGCGTCAAAAAGGCGAGAGCGTAGCGGCGGCGCAGGGGCATTTTCATCGCGGCCCCCGCTGGCGGGCGTAGCCGACGCAAGGCAGGGACAGGGCATCGGCGGCCGTGGAGGCCGATTTTCGCCAGTGCGTCACCCGCCATTGGATGCTATCCCGCATGGGCTGATGATGCGAAATGACAGTTAAGATTTCCTTAATCATGCAGGAACTTTGAATGTTTACACGGCGTTATGTCTTGTCGGGTTCCCTTGCCGGCAGTCTTGCAGGACAATAAACCTCGTCTTTCCCGCAGGATGCGATCCGGCCTTCAGATGTTGATTCCACAGATGCCCCTGTCTGTCTCCGTTCCCATCGCCGCGCGGCGCCGGTTGTTGCCTGCTATGGCGCTGCTGTTGGGCCTCCTGCTGAGCCCGGCATCGCCATTGCTGGCGCAAGACAGCGCGCCGGTCATGCCGACGACATCCGACGCCGGCGCTTTGACATCATCCTCGGCGGCTGATCTCGAGGCTTTGGCCCGCACCTTGGAAGACGACGCCGCCCGCGCGCGCTTCACCAATGAACTGCGCGCGCTGATCGAGGTCCGCCGCTCTCTGGCGCCGCCGCCTGCAACTGCTCCGACGCCTGCGGCCACGCCAGAGCCGGCCACCCCGCCCGCCGCCGATCCTGTGCCGTCAGAGGCCGACATCGCCAAGAGCAACCTCGGCGCGCGGTTGATCTTTACCGTTTCGAGCGGCGTGCGCCGCCTGAGCGAGCAGGTCATGGAGGGCGTCGGCGTGCTGCGCGACTTGCCGCGTCTCGCCGACTGGTTCAAGGCCCAGGCCGACAACCGCTCGGCGCGCGATTTCTGGCTCGGGCTGCTGGGCAAGCTGGCCCTGGTGCTGGCCGCCGGCTATGTCGCCGAGTGGCTGGTCGGCCGCGCGCTCGCCGCGCCGCGCCGGCGCATCGAGTCCGACCCGGCGGATAGTCTGCTGCAGCGGCTGCTGTTCGGCATCGCCCGCTGCTGCCTCGATTTTCTGACAATCCTGGCGTTCGCCGCCGCGACCTATGGCGTGCTGGCGTTGGTCGAACCCGGACCGCGCACGCGACTCGTCATTCTCGCCATCGTCAACGCCCATATAGCGGTGCGGGTCGTGCTCGCTCTGGCGCGCGTGCTGCTGGCGCCGAGCGCCAGCCGCTTGCGTCCGCTGCGCCTCGGCGACGAGACGGCGCATTATTTGTACATCTGGGTGCGGCGCGTCGGCGCCGTGGTGATCTACGGCTATTTCGCCGCAGAGGCGCTCCTGCTGCTGCGATTCGGCCGCAATGCCCACGAACTGGCGCTGAAATTGGTCGGGCTGGTGACGGTGACGATGCTCGTCATCTTCGTGCTGCAGAATCGTGCGGCGGTCGCCAATTGGCTGCGCGCCCGTGCCGCGCGCGGCGCCTTCGCCGGCTTGCTCGGCCGTCTCGCCGATCTTTGGCATGTGCTGGTGGCGACATATCTGATCGCCATCTATGTCGTGTGGATTCTCGAAGTGCCGAACGGCTTCGGTTACCTGATGCGCGCGACGGTGCTGACGCTCGTCGTGGCGGTGGTCGCCCGCCTGCTGGTCGCCGGCGCCGACCGGGTGGTGGCGCACGGCTTCAGGGTCGGCCCCGATCTCAATCTGCGCTATCCTGGCCTCGAGGCGCGGGCCAACCGCTATCTGCCGGTGCTGAGCCGCGTGGTGCGCTTCGCCATTTACGCCATCGCGCTGCTCTTCATCCTCCAGGCCTGGGGCGTGCAGTCGCTCGCTTGGCTCACCTCGGCAACCGGCACGCAAGTGGTCGGCACCGGCCTTTCCGTGCTGCTGGTATTGGCTCTGGCGCTCGCCGCCTGGGAGGCGATCAGCGTCTCGCTCGAGCGCTATGCCGCGCGGCTCGATGCCGCCGACCCGCATAGCGCACGGGCCCGCACGCTGTTGCCGCTGATCCGTACGGCGGTGACGGTGGTGCTGTTCGTCATGGTCGGGCTGATCGTGCTGTCGCAGGTCGGCATCGACATCACGCCTTTGCTGGCCGGCGCCGGCGTCATCGGCATCGCCATCGGCTTCGGTTCGCAAAAGCTCGTGCAGGATGTCATCAACGGCCTGTTCATCATCGCCGAGGACAGCATATCTGTCGGCGATGTGGTCGATCTCGACGGGCGCGGCGGCCAGGTCGAGGCCATGACGATTCGCCATATCCGCCTGCGCGATTTCGACGGCAGCCTGCTGACCATACCTTTTAGCGAGGTCAAGACGGTCCTCAACCGTACCAAGAACTACTCGCGCTACGTGTTCGAGACGGAAGTCGCCTACAAGGAAGACGTCGACCGGGTCATCGCCGTGCTCAAGGACCTGGGCGAGGAGATGCGCAACGATCCAGAATACGGCCCGCTCATCACCGAGCCGCTGGAAGTCGCGGGCCTCGATAAATTCGCTGCCTCCGGCGTGGTCATCAAGTCGCGCATCACGACGCTGCCGATCAAGCAATGGACGGTGGGCCGCGAGTTCAATCGCCGGCTCAAGCGGCGCTTCGACGAGATGGGCATCGAAATTCCTTTCCCGACGCGCACGGTTTATCACGTGCAAAAGGGCGACCCTGCGGGCGACGTTCGTGTCAGCACGGGCGACGAGGACGGCGAGGATATGCTGCCGCCTGCGGCGAGCGGCAAAGCGAAGCCGGCTTCATCGAAGGGCCCCGGCCCTGACGCGCCCGACGCCGACGACTCGAAATCGAGCTAGGCGGTCGGCGGCCAGACGCGCTCAGTCCAATCGCGGCGCGTCGTCGGCGTCGCCGTCGATCACACGCCGTGCGACTTCGTAGGAAAAGCCGCCGCGCGCCAGCGCCGCCAGGTCTTTCATGCGCAACTCGGCGCGGTTCCCGGTCGTCCGGTAGGGCCCGATCCTTTTGCGCCGCGCCAGTCGCCAGGCGGCGAGCAGTTCGGCGTCCTCGCCGTCTTCGATGGCGTTAGCGTCCGCCGCGCCGACCGCGTCGGCGATGCGGTCGGCCGCCACGCTTTTGGCGCGCAGTTTCTGGGCGATGACGTTGCGGCTGGCGCCGCGCCGGCGCAGGGATTTCGCTTTGCCCGCGGCATAGGCGGCATCGTCGAGCAGGCCGGAGGTGAGAAAGCGCGCGATCAGCTTGTCGACCATCTCGCGGCCGGCCACCGGATCGGTGTCATGCGCCTTGGCCGAGCGGTCGACGCGGCGTACGAGCAATTGCCGCAGATGGCCCGACGCGGCGCTGAAACGGCCGAGATAGTAGAGCGCCGCGTTTTCGAGATATTGCGCCGTCACCTTGCGCACCGGGCGCGGCTCGCGCCGCGCGGGCGCGCGCTGCGGCGCATCGCCGGGTGATGTGCCGCTGGCCGCGCGATCGACGTCGCGGTCGAAGCTTTTGGCCGTCTTGGCGCGTTTCGAAAAGCCGCTCTGGCCTAATTTGCTGCGTCCGAAGCCGCCCTGGCCGAAGCGAGAGGGCGGCTTCTTGTCTTTGAAGGCTGTCGGATCGTCGTCGCTCATGGCGGCGATCCTGCCCCGGACGCGATCAAATTCATAGGCCGCGCCGGCGCGGCGGGGGTATAATCGCCGGAAACCCCGGCCATAAGCCGCCTTGCTAGCAGATCATGAATCATCCATCCCCCGATCCCGCTCCGGCGCCCGTTGCCGTCAGTTCCGTTTACACGCCGCCGAAAGCCGAGCAACCGGCGCCGCCGCGCATCCGTCATATCGGCCGGGTCAATTGGATCGGCCTGTGGGCGCTCTATCGCAAGGAAGTGACGCGCTTTCTCAGCGTCTATAATCAAACGCTGGCCGCGCCGCTGGTCACCACGCTGCTGTTCCTGGCGATCTTCACCCTGGCGCTCGGCCGGGCCGCGACGGTCGTGGACGGCCTGCCATTCACCGTGTTCCTGGCGCCGGGCCTGATCATGATGTCGATGATCCAAAACGCCTTCGCCAATAGCTCGACGTCGATCGTCTCGTCGAAAATGCAGGGCAATATCGTCGATGTGCTGATGGCGCCACTGACGCCGTTCGAGCAGACGCTCGGCTACGCGCTGGGCGGATTGACGCGCGGGCTTATGGTCGGCGTCGTCGTCGCCGCCGCCATGGCCTTCTTCGTCGAACTCAGCATTTTCAACATCTGGATCATGCTGTTCTACGCCGTCGGCGCGTCGCTCATGCTGTCGCTGCTCGGCATCGCCGGGGCGATCTGGTCGCACAAGCACGAGCAGATGTCGATGGTGAGCAATTTCATCATCACGCCCTGCGCCTTCCTGTCGGGCACCTTCTATTCCATCGACCGCCTGCCGGGCCTGTGGAATCTGGCGGCGCATCTCAACCCGTTCTTCTACATGATCAACGGCTTTCGCTACGGCATGATCGGCCTCAGCGAGGGCTCGCTCGCCATCGGCGCGGCGGTGATCCTGATCGGCAATGCCGGGCTTTGGGCCCTGTGCCATTGGATGTTCGCCTCGGGCTATCGGCTCAAGGCCTGACCGTCGGCGGATCAGGTCGCTTGCAGCAAGCGTAGGACGCCGGGGTTGCCCGACAGGCGGGCGTAATCGATCGCCGTCTTTCCCATCCGATTGGCCTGCCTGGGCTGCGCGCCGGCTGCCAACAGGGCGGTGACCGACGCGCCGTGGCCATTCCATGCTGCGCGCATCAAGGGCGTGAAGCCTTGCGAGTCGATGATATCGACCGACGCGCCCGCCTCGATCAGCATGACGATGAGGTTGGTATGGCCGTTGATCGCAGCCCAGGCGATCGGCGCGTTGCCGCTCCTGTCGGCCTTGTCGAGCTGGGCGCCCGCTTGCAGCAGCTTCATGGCGATCCGGCCGTAGCCGCGCCAGGCGGCTTCGATCAGCGGCGTCCGTCCGTCCTCGTCGGCGGTTTCGATATCGGCGTTGGCGGCGAGCAGCTGCTCGACCTCTTCCGTGTCGCCGAGCGTTGCGGCGGCGCGCAAGCGTTCCTCGATGTCCCGCCGGGTATCCCCGGCCGCCGGTTCGGCGCCGAGGCGCGACATGCTGCGGAGCAGCGCCGTCTCGCGTCGGCGCGCATCGACCGTGGCCTTGATCGGCGCCGCGGCGAGCAGCCGTTCGCGCGCGTCAGCGGCGTTGCGCTCTCCACGCCGTGCCGCCACGGCAAGCCATGCGGCCGCCTCCGAGGCATCGTCCTCGGCGGCGGCGATGACGGCCAAGGCCAGCTGCGAGGGCAGATGCCCACCGACCGCCGCCGGGGTTAGCATGGCCATGGCCTGGGCGATGCGATCGGGGCTCGCCGGGCTCGACAGAATGCTTTCAGCCAAAGCGAATTTGGCCTGCGCATAGCCTTGCGCGGCTAGGCGCGCCATGCGCTCCTGCGCATCCGCCGAGGCCGGCTGCGGCGCGCTTGCGCCGGCGGGCCGCTCGGATGGCGCGGCGGCGATGCGGAAAGCGGCCAGGCGCGGCAGGGCCGCGAGCAGATCTTCGAGCGCGCCGCTGATTGCCGCGGCGGCATGTGGCATCGCTTCGTCGGTCGCAAGCTCCGCCGGGTCTCGATCGCCACCGGCGCGTCCGGCCGCGGGACTGGCCAGGGCCGGCATGAGGAAGGCGGGCTGGCGCGTGCGCACGACCGCCTGTTCGGTTTTTTGCGCGGCGTTGTCGCGCTCCTCCTCGCCTTTGCTCGACAAGACGGCGGCGGGCGGTAAGGCAACCGCCGGGCGCGGTTTCGTAGCGGCGGCCTGTTGCGCCTCCGTCGGTCGGGGTTTGTCCACGGCATCGTTGGTCGAGGCGGCCAGATCGCGCGGCGGTGCTTGCCGCCGGTCGGTCGGTGGGGAGAGAGGCGCGGGCGTGGCGGCGGGGTTTGGCGCGACCGGGCGCGGCGGCGGCGTTTCGAAGCGCAGGGCCAATTCGCGTGGCGCGACCGGTTGCGCCGGTTGCGGTTGAGGCTGAAGCTGCGGTTGCGCGATGACGGCGGCGCTCGCGGGCGGGATCTGCTCGCTTTGCGCCGATAGCATCGCCGGTTGCAACGCGGTGAGCGCGGCGAGCGTGCCGGCCACGATCAGGACGAGTGCCGTGGTGCCCGACAACGCGATGGCGGCGGTGCCGAACAGCAGCCAGAGGAGGAAGGCGAGCAGCGCCAGGAACAGCGCGAGCAAAAGCTCCCAGCTCCACAGGGCAAGGCCGGCGATGTCGTTATGCCAGCCATATTGCGCGGAGCCGAGAACGAGAAAATGCAACATCGCGGAAATGGCGATGGCGCGGTGCATTGGCGATGTCCCCCGGCGGTCGGCGGCGTCAAAACGCCGCTTGGTCGCGATCATAGCCTGGGCGTAAAATCGCGTCCCTACCACTTTGAGCATAAAAATTGCCGGTTAACCTTAATGATACCGCGCCCGTCTCGCGCTTCGCGCCGCTGCAAGCGGCGTGGCGCGGCGAGGCCGGAATCGCCGGCATGGCAGCGCTCGTCGCGGGCGCGATGTTGGCCTTCGGCATAGCCGAACTGGTCGCCCGCTTCGCGCTCGGCCGGCTGGACGACATCGTCGCCCTGTCGACGCAGCTCGCAACCGCCGCCGCCGCCTTCCTCGTCTGTCTGTGGGCCTTGCTCTGCCTCTGGCGCAGCGCCACGCGGCTCGCGGCGCGTTCGGGCCGTTTCCGCCTGGCCGCGCTCGTGAAGATGCTGGCCGTGATTGCCGCTATCGTCGCCTTGGACCATCTGCTGTCGGGCATGGTCTTGCGCATACGCATCCTGGCCGGCCGCCTCGATCCGGCCGTCGCCGACTATCGCGTCACGCGGCAAGGGGCCGATGTCGCCTTCGTCGGCGCGATCACCGATCGCGCGGTTGCCGATGTTCTGCGGCAGTTGCGCGATCCGGCGGTCAAGGTGCTGCGGATCGACAGTCCGGGCGGATTGATCGCGCCGGCGATGACGCTGGCGCGCGCCATCCGCGAGCAGGGCACGGCGGTGCTGGCCGAAGGCCGCTGTCTGTCGTCCTGCACCTTGATTCTCGCGGCATCGCCGCAGGCGATCATGACTCCGACGGCGGCGATCGCCTTTCACCGGCCTACGCCCTTGGCGGGATTGGCCGGGCAGCCGCCGGCGAGCGCGCTCGACCAGGCGACGGCGCAGTATTATGCCAGCTTCGCCGCTTACGGCTTGGCCGACTGGGCGCTGCACGAGATGGCGCGGCGCGAGATTTGGCAGCCCACGCTGGGGCAATTGCATGTGATGGGGTTGATCGATTCGGTCCTGGCGGGCGAGCCGCGCCGCATTTCCCCCGCGGCCGCCTATTGCGCGACCGAACCGGCGCGTTGCGCCAGCGCCGCGCGGTGACCCCGGCGGCGCCGGTGCAGGCACCGAGGGTCGCTTTAGTGCCATGAAATATAATAGATTTTTCTGGTTTCCCGGGCGTTGACAGGCCCCCGTCTTCCACAGATACTCTCCGGTTTCTCGCGGAACCCCTTGGATTTCCGCCGGCCCTGCCGGACGGAATGGAGTGCTATTTCGTGATTCCTGCTGTGATGCCCGTCTATTCGCGTCCCGAACTCGCCTTCGAGCGGGGCGAAGGTGCCTACCTGTTCTCGACGGACGGCAAGCGATATCTCGATTTCTGCTCCGGCATCGCCGTGACCGGGCTCGGCCATTCGCATCCGCATCTCGTGAATGCGCTGATCGAGCAGGGCCGCAAGCTGTGGCACACCTCCAATGTATTTCGCATTCCGGGCCAGGAGCGTCTGGCGCAGCGGCTGGTCGACGCCAGCTTCGCCGACACGGTGTTCTTCACCAATTCGGGCGCCGAAGCGGTCGAGTGCGGCATCAAGGTCGTGCGCAAATATTACGACGAGATCGGCCAGCCGAACCGCTATCGCATCATCGCCTGCACCAATGCCTTTCATGGCCGGACCCTGGCGACCATCGCCGCCGGCGGCCAGGAGAAGCTGCTCAAGGGCTTCGATCCGGTGTTCGAAGGCTTCGATCACGTGCCGTTCGGCAACCTCAACGAGATGCGCAACGCGGTCGGTCCCGACACGGCGGCGATTCTCATCGAGCCGGTGCAGGGCGAGGGCGGCATCCGCGCCGCCGATCCCGATTACATGCGCGGCCTGCGCGCCATGTGCGACGAGTTCGGCCTGCTGCTGTTCCTCGACGAGGTCCAGTGCGGCATGGGCCGCAGCGGCAAGCTGTTTGCCCATGAATGGTCGGGCGTGAAGCCCGACGTCGTCGCCACCGCCAAGGGCATCGGCGGCGGCTTCCCGCTCGGCGCCTGCCTGGCGACGGAAAAGGCCGCCGTCGGCATGACCTACGGCACCCACGGCAGCACCTATGGCGGCAATCCGCTGGCCATGGCCGTCGGCAACGCGGCGCTCGATGTCATCCTTGGCGACGGCTTCCTCGCCAATGTCGTGCGCATGGGCCAAGTGCTGGAAAAGCGCTTCACCGGCGTCGCCGCGGCTCATCCGAAAGTGTTCGGCGGCGTGCGCGGCATGGGGCTGATTCGCGGCTTCGAATGCAAAATCCCCAACACCGACGTGGTCGCTGCGCTGCGCCGTCACGGCATGCTGGTCGTCGGCGGCGGCGACAACGTCATCCGCCTGCTGCCGCCGCTGATCATCGACGAGAGCCATGTCGAACACGCCGCCGAGATCCTCGATCTCGCCTGCCGCGAACTGGAGGCCTGAGATGGCGATCGCCAAGGCCATCATCGGCGGCAAGGATTCTTCGCGGGCGACCGCGAAGGGCAAGCCGCGCCATTTTCTCGACATCAAGGACTTCGATACCGCATCGCTGCGCCGCATGCTCGATTGGGGCAAAAGCTACAAGGCCGGCGGCGCGCCCGCGGGCGCGAAGCCCTTGGCCGGCAAGACCATCGCGCTGATCTTCGAGAAGCCCTCGACGCGCACCCGCGTGTCCTTCGAGGTGGCGATGCGCCAGATGGGCGGCGACGTGGTCATTCTCGGCCAGGCCGAGTCGCAGCTCGGCCGCGGCGAGACCATCGCCGACACGGCGCGCGTGCTGTCGCGCTATGTCGACGCCATCATGTTGCGCACGGTCAGCGAGAAGCATCTGATGGAGATGGCCGAGCATGCCAGCGTGCCGGTGATCAACGGCCTGACCGACCATGGCCATCCTTGCCAGTTGATGGCCGACTTGATGACGCTGGAAGAGCGCAAGGGCCCGCTCGCCGGCAAGATCGTCGCCTGGCTCGGCGACGGCAACAATGTCGCCGAATCCTGGATCCATGCCGCGGCGCGCTTCGGCTTCACGTTGCGCCTGGCTTGCCCGGCCTCTTGCAAGCCGCCTGAGAGCGCGCTGGCCTGGGCGCGCAAGGAAAAGGCCGACCTGCAGCTCGGCGAGGACGCCCTGGCCGCGGCGCGCGGCGCCGATTGCCTGGTGACGGATACTTGGCTCTCCATGTCGAGCGGCAACGCGCCCGATCTCGACCGTGAGGCGCGCTTGGCCGCGCTCGCGCCCTACCGGATCGACGAGCGCGTCATGGCCGCCGCCAAGCCCGACGCGATCTTCATGCATTGCCTGCCGGCGAACCGCGACCGCGAAGTGGCGGCGGCCGTCATCGACGGCCCGCAGTCGGCCGTATGGGACGAGGCGGAAAACCGCGTCCATGCCCAGAAGGGCATTCTGCATTGGTGCCTAGCCCAAGGCTGAGGGTTGAGCCTGAGCCTGGGCCGCGCCGCTCGCGAGCCTGCCTTGAATTCACGCCGCTGCGGTGCCATCTCGGCAATTCGCGGGCGATTCCCGCTTTCAGTTCCCCGTTAGGTTCTCCATGACCGTTTCTCCGGCTGCCGGCGATCTCATCCAACCGTTCCAAGTCGAGCGTTACGGCCTGCGCGGCCGCCTCGTGCGGCTCGGCGCGGTGGCCGACGACGTGCTCGGCCGCCATGATTATCCCGAGCCGGTCGCCGTGATGCTCGGCCAGATGATGGCGATCGCCGCCTCGCTGGCCGGCGCGCTGAAATATGACGGCGTCTTCACTTTGCAGGCCCAGGGCAACGGGCCGATCCGCCTGATGGTCGCCGATGTCACCAGCGCCGGCGACATGCGCGCCTATGCCCAGTTCGACGCGCCCCAGGTGGCGCAGCTCGAAGCGCTCGGCACCGGCGGCATCTCGGTGCCGCAATGGCTCGGCGTCGGCCATCTCGCCTTCACCGTCGATCAGGGGCCGGACACCGAGCGCTATCAGGGCATCGTCGACTTGTTCGGCATGACCCTGGCCGAATGCGTGCATCATTATTTCCGCCAGTCCGAACAGGTCGAGGCGGCGCTGAAAGTCGCGGTCGAGCATGACCCAGCCGCCAAGACGGGAACGGGCTGGCGCGTCGGCGCGCTGATGATGCAGCGTGTGCCCAAAATGGGCGGCATCGACGAGGACGGCGCGCCGGTAATCTCCCATGGGCCCGCCAGCCCGTACGACGAGGAGGAGCGGGAGGAGGGCTGGCGCGAGGCGGTCATCCTCATGGGCAGCGCCACCAGCGCGGAACTCACCAGCGATGCGCTGGGGCCGAATAGCCTGCTCTACCGGCTGTTCCACGAGCCGGGCGTGCGCGTCTACAAGACCATGCCGCTGCAATCGGCCTGCCGCTGCTCGCAGGATCGCGTCGCCACCATGCTGCGCTCCTTTCCCAAGACGGAAGTCGCCGAGATGAAGGTCGACGGCCAGGTCGAGGTGAAATGCGAATTCTGCGGCCGCGACTACCGCTTCGATCAGGCGGCGCTCGACCGGCTGTTCGCCGAAGGCTCCGCCGCCGGCGCATAGCCGGGCGATTGCAGTTTGCCGCGCTCCGGGCGAGAATATGCGCCGCCCATCCCTGGGCCAGTCACGGAGCCCGCCATATGACGCTGACCCTTTCTTCGCTCGCGCGCGGCGCGCTCGCCGCCGGTTTGTTGGCGCTCTCCGCCTGCGCGGCGCCGTCGACGCAGCAGACCTATCCCGAGCTGACCTACGGCCATAACGGCGTGATCAATCTCGACGTGGCGCGAGTCGAATTCACCAACGCCTATCAGCCGCCGCTGCGCGATCCCAACGTCGAGCATCGCGCGCCGGCCAATCCGAGCGTGGTGATGGAACGTTGGGTGCGCGACCGCCTGCGCGCCAGCGGGGTGACCGGCGATGCGCGCGTCGTATTGCGAGACGCCAAGATCGTCGAGACGCGGCTCGCCGTGCAGGGCGGCCTGCGCGGCGCCTTCACCACCGACCAGGGCTATCGCTACGATGCCAATATCGAGGTCGAGATTCAGCTGCGCGACGCCGGTGGCGTGCAGCGCGCCTTCGCCAAGGCGCAGGCCTCGCGCTCGCGCACGGTGGCCGAGGATGCGACGCTGGCGCAGAAGGACAAGGTGCTGTTCGATCTCGTCGAGGCGACGATGACCGAGATCAACGGCGAGTTCGAACGCCAGATCCGCCAATATCTCGGCCGCTACGTGCGCTGACGCGGCGTTCGCTAAAGCCATTCCCCAAGTCGTCATCCTCGGGCTTGACCGAGGATCCATATCTCACGCGCCTGAGCAACGGCTAAATGGACCCTCGGGTCAAGCCCGAGGGTGACGTTCTGAGTTGGTGCCGGCTCGGTACTAGTGCCGCCAGAACCAGGGCGTCAGGACGACGATCAACGCCATGAATTCCAGGCGACCGAGGAGCATGCCGAAGGCGAGCAGCAGCTTGGCGCCGTCCGGGATCGTCGCGAAATTTCCGGCTGGGCCGACGATGTCGCCGAGGCCCGGGCCGACATTGCCCAGCGCCGTCGCCGCGCTCGATGCGGCGGTGACGAAATCGAGGCCGAATAGGCCGAGCGCCATCGCCAAAAGCGCGAACGACAGCATGTAGATGAAGATGAAGGTGAGCACGGACAGCGCCAGGCTTTCCGTCACCTCGCGGTTTTGATACATCGGCACGAACACGCCATGCGGCTGCAACAGCCGGCGCAATTGCGACTTGGCGACGGCGTAGAGCACCTGGAAGCGGAAGATCTTGATGCCGCCCGTGGTCGATCCGGTGCAGCCGCCGACGAAGGTCAGGAAGAAGAACACGGCGACGGGAAAGCCGCCCCACAGGCTGTAGTCGATCGTGGCGAAGCCGGTGGTCGTGATAATGCTGACCACGCTGAAAATCACGTAACGCAGCGCGGTGAGCGGCGCCATGTCGTTGACGATCCACTGCCAGAGCGTCAGCGCCAGGGTGACTGCGGCGACGAAGCCGAAGAAGCCGCGGATCTGCTCGCTCTGCCACAGCACGCCGACGCGCCCCTGCAAGGCGGTGATGTAGAGCGGAAAGGTGAGAGCGCCGAGAATCGTGAAGAAGCTCACCAGCATGTCGATCAGCGGGCTGTCGAATTTGCCGATAGACGCATCGGAGGTCGAGAAGCCGCCGGTCGACAGCGTCGCCATCATGTGGCAGATGGCGTCGAAGAAGCTCATGCCGGCCGCCCAATAGGCGGCGGCGCAGATTACCGACAGGCCGAGATAGACGTTGAGGATCGTTGCGGCGAATTGGGTCGCGCGCGGCATCACCTTGTCGGAACGGTCGGATGATTCCATGCGGAATAGTTGCATGCCGCCGACGCGCAGCATCGGCAGGACGGCGATCGCCATGGCGATGATGCCGATACCGCCGAGCCAATGGAGGATCGCGCGCCATAGCAGAATGCCGGCAGGCTGCGTGTCGAGGCCGGCGATGACGGTCGATCCCGTGGTCGTCAGGCCCGATACCGATTCGAAGAAGGAATCGATGTAATCCATCTTCAGGCTGGAGAAGTAGAACGGCAAGGCGGCGAAGAGGCAGATGCCGATCCAGGTCACCGCCGTGAGCAGGAAGGCATGATGGAGCGTCATCTTGACGTCTCGCGAGCTGCGCGTCGCCAAGATCAGGCAGGAGCCGAAGAAGCCGGTGACGCCGGCGGCGCCGGCGAATACCGCCCAATCGGGATCGCCATAGGCGGCGTCGACAAGCGCCGGCACGGTCATGGCCACCGCCAGGATCGACAGCAGGACGCCGAGAACGAAGAAGACCGGGCGGTAGTCGTACACGGTCAGCGGCGTCCTTCGGGCGTCATGCTGCGGCTCACACGTTGGCCAGGAAGGTGCCGCCGGCTTTGCCGATCATGGCGAGAAACTCCCGGCGCGTCTTTTCGTCGCTGCGGAACACGCCGAGCATAGTGCTCGTCATCATGGCGACGCCGGGCTTGTGTACGCCGCGCGTGGTCATACATTGATGGGCCGCTTCGATGACCACCGCGACGCCCTTCGGCTGCAGCACGTCCTGAATCGTGTTGGCGATCTGCGACGTCATCTTTTCCTGGATCTGCAGGCGTTTGGCGTAGGCTTCCAGCACGCGGGCGAGCTTGCTGATGCCGACGACGCGCTTGTTCGGCAGGTAGCCGATATGCGCCTTGCCGATGATCGGCACGAGATGATGCTCGCAATGGCTTTCGAAGCGGATGTCGCGCAGCACGACCATCTCGTCGTAGCCCTCGATCTCCTCGAAGGTGCGCGCCAGGATCAGCTTGGGATCGACGTCGTAGCCGGCGAAAAATTCGCCGTAGGCGCGAGTAACGCGGTCGGGCGTGCCGAGCAAGCCTTCGCGGGTCGGATCGTCGCCCGCCCAGCGCAGCAGCGTGCGCACGGCGGCCTCGGCCTCGGCCTTGCTCGGGCGTTTCGCCTTGAGGACGGCTTTGGTTTGGGCCGGAGTCTTCTTCGCCGCGGTCGGGCTGGA
>CAMAVH010000062.1 GCA_945861615.1 Rhizobium sp. Q54
CCGTGTCGGAGCCGGACTGGACCGGCAGATGCAGGAACGGCATGAGCTGCGGTAGATCGCCGTGCGCGGCGATCAGATCGTCGTCCATGTCCCTGGGGTGCGAAGTGGTGTAGCGGATGCGCGCCAGACCGTCGATCTCGGCCAGCGCGCGGATCAGCCGGGCAAAGCTCCACTCGCGTCCATCCAGTCCCTCGCCGTGATAGGCGTTGACGTTCTGGCCGAGCAGCGTGAGTTCGCGCACGCCGAGCGCGACCAGCGCCTTCGCCTCGGCAATGACCGACGCGGCCGGACGCGAATATTCGGCGCCGCGCGTATAGGGCACGACGCAGAAGGTGCAGAACTTATCGCAGCCTTCCTGCACCGACAGAAAGGCGGTGACGCCTTGCGCCGCCGACGGCACCGGCAATTGGTCGAATTTCGGCTCGGCGGGAAATTCGGTGTCGAGCAGGGTTTTGCGGCCCGTCGCCTTCGCCACCATCTCGGGCAGGCGATGATAGGTCTGCGGTCCGAACACCATGTCGACGAAGGGCGCGCGATGGGCGATCTCGTCGCCCTCGGCTTGCGCCACGCAACCGGCGACACCGAGCAGCAGCGTCTCGCCCTTGGCGTCCTTCTCCTGCTTCAATTCGCGCAGACGACCGAGATCGGAATAGACCTTCTCCGCCGCTTTTTCGCGGATATGGCAGGTGTTGAGGATCACCATGTCGGCAGCGGCCGCCGTGTCGGTAAGCGCATAGCCGAGCGGCGCCAGGACATCCGTCATGCGCGCGGAGTCATAGACGTTCATCTGGCAGCCGTAGGTCTTGATGTAGAGCTTCTTGCTCGCCACGCGCGAAAATCCGATCCAGGGTCCGTTTGGTGATGGGCCGATATTAGCGCTGGCGGCCCGAGGCGAACAGCGATTCGGCGAAACCGGCCTCGACAGCCGCCTGGCTGCGCTCGGCCAGCGCCTTGCGGCGGGCGCCGCCGGTCAAAAGAGCGGGAACCGCCGCGAGCCCGTCCTCGGCGCCCTCGGCCGGCAAGGCCATCACCGCCATGTCCAACGGCGGCTGGAACCCGATCTCGACCGTCAGCTTGCCGAGGGAGAAGACGTTCCAGGCATGGCCGAGCATGTTCATGTTGCCGTACCAAGCGATGTTCGGACGCCATTCGCGGCCGATCGGCAGGCCGTCGAGCTTGAGATAGGCGACCGAGACGGGCTGCACCGTGAGCGGGCGGCCATCGACCTCGCGTTCGGCGACGCTGAACAGCGCGCTCTTGAAGGGCAGGATGCGATTGCCGTCGCTGCTGGTGCCTTCGGGAAACAGGATCAGATCGTCGCCCGCCTCCAAGCGGCGCGAGATCTCGTCACGATGCTTGGCCGCATGGGCGCTGCGCCGCTCGATGAAGACGGTGCGTTGTAGTTTGGCGAGCAGGCCGAAGAAGGGCCAATCGGCGATCTCCGCCTTGGCGACGAAAGAGCCGCGGATCAGCGCGCCGAGCACGGTGATGTCGAGATAGGAGGCGTGATTGGCGACGAAGAGCATCGGCTTGCCGGGCGCCTGCTCGCCGCGCACCTTCAGTTCGATGCCGATGATGCGGCAGACGCCGCGATGATAGAAGCGCGGAAAGCTGGAGGCCGCGCGCAGACGGAAGCCGACCAGGACCATTTGCACCGGCAGCATCAGTGCGGTCCAAACGGAATAGAGCGACAAGCGAACGGCGGCGCGCAGGTGGGAGCGCATAGTCAGGCGCCGCCAGGGGCGTCGCGCTGGCTTTCGTAGTGACGCATGTATTTTTCGGTCACCAGGTCGGTCTTGACGATGATGCAGACATCGATCGTGTTGAACTGCTCGTCGATCACCGCGCCGTCGCCGACGAAGCCGCCGAGCCGGAGATAACCCTTCACCAAGGGCGGCAATTCGGCGAGGCAGCGGCGCGCGTCGAGCGCGACGGCCGGCTTGAGCGCCATGTCGATGTAGCGATCCGGCAGGGCGCGCGTGCGCAAGGCGGACGGCGCGAGATGGAAATGATGCAGGTAGGACAGGATATCCGCATGGGCCTGCACATCGGTGCCCGACAGGCTGGCGCAGCCGAACATCACCTGGATGTCGTGATGGAACACGTAGTTGGAAATGCCGCGCCACATCAGCTGCATCGTCGGGCGGTTGCGGTGGGCGGCATCGACGCAGGAGCGGCCGAGTTCGAGGATCTCGCCCTGCATGGCGATCAGCTTCGAGACGTCGTATTCGGACGCCGAATAGAACCCGCCGACCTTGTCGGCCGCGGCGCGGCGGATGAGACGATAGGTGCCGACGACGACCGGCGCGCCTTGCGAGTGATCGAGGACGACGAGATGATCGCAGTAGCCGTCGTAGGCATCGATGTCGCGCTGGCCGCGCGCGACGTCGTCCGACGGCTTGGCGCCCATCTCTTCGTAGAAGACGCGATAGCGCAGCGCGAGCGCGGCGTCGATCTCCGCCGGCGTCTCGGCCAGGCGCAGTTCCAGGTTGCCGGTGCGTAGGGCCGGCAGCGGACGGTCGTTGGGCAGGACGGCGGTCATCTCAATGGGCGATGCGACGGTCTGCAGCGAAGGCTTCACGGGCGCTGGCACTGACACGCTGGGGCGACGCGGCGTTAATTGTCGCCGCCCTTGAGGGGCACGGCGAACAATTCGAGCCGATGGTCGACCAGCTTGAACCCGAGGCGTTTGGCGATTTCGCGCTGCAGAGACTCGATTTCCTCGTTGTGGAATTCGATGACCTTGCCGCTCTTGATGTCGATGAGATGATCGTGATGGCTGTCGGGGGCGCGCTCGTAGCGCGCGCGGCCGTCGCCGAACTCATGGCGCGACAGGATGTTGGCTTCTTCGAACAGGCGGACGGTACGGTAAACCGTGGCGATGCTGATGCGCGGATCAATCGCCGAAGCGCGGCGATGCAATTCTTCGACGTCGGGGTGATCCTCGGCATCCGATAGCACCCGCGCGATGACGCGGCGCTGGCCGGTCATTTTCATGCCCTTGTCGAGGCAAAGTTTTTCGAGCGTCGAGACGTCCTGAGCCATCATTACCCTCCAGGCGCGGCGAACTGCGCCAAACGGCGACACCATAACCGATTAGGCCCGTTCCGCCTACCCTGCCCTTGCGTCGGTCCCTTGGCCGTTCCGCGAACGAAATCAGCGGCCTGCAGGAATATAAGGCGGCTCAAACGGGCCGTTTCAATCCAATAGCGAGTCTCTAGCGCGAGCGCTTGCGCGGCTTGGTGCCGAGACCGATCTTTTTGGCCAGCGAACTGCGTTGCTTGGCGTAATTGGGGGCGACCATCGGATAGTCGGCGGGCAAGCCCCACCGTTCGCGGTAATCGTCCGGCGTCATATTGTAGGCGGTCTTGAGGTGGCGCTTGAGCATCTTGAGCTTGCGGCCGTCCTCGAGACAGACAATGTAATCGGGCATGACGGACTTCTTGATCGCCACGGCCGGTTCGGGACGTTCGCCCATGGCGTTGAGGCCGGCGGAGCCCTTGCCGATGCCGGCCAAGGTCGCGTAGACCTGCTGGATCAACTGCGGAAGATCGCTCGTCGAGACAGTATTGTTCGCGACGTGGGAAGATACGATCTCCGTCGTCAAGACAAGAAGGTCGTTGGAGGCATTATCCTCAGGCATCCGGCGTACTCCGCTTTGATGATCTGCAGGGTTATATGGTCTTTTATTCACTGCTTCAATGCGGATTTCTTTAGATTCATCAAGCAGAACAAGCGAATGTTATTAAAATGACCGGTCATCGTTTGGACATCACTTCGGAGGTCTGTCCGATGACCTTCGTGAAGACCAAATTGTTGCTCGAACGCATGGCGCCCGGCGAGATCGCCGAGGTCCGCCTCAAAGGCGCCGAGCCGCGCGACAATGTGCCGCGCTCGGTGCGCGATCACGGCCATGAGGTCTTGGCGCTCGAGGTAGAAGCCGGGGCCGAGAGCGACGGCGAGACCTACCTCTTGCGCATTCGCAAGCGTTGAGGCGCCGATCGCCGGCGGTGGGATCTAAGCGAGATCGCGGCGCATGGTGAGCGCCGCCATGGCCGGCCCGCTCGGCCGCTTGTAATAGCCCGGCCGGCGGCCGACCGGCTTGAAGCCGTAGGATTCATAGAACCGGCGCGCCGGCGCATTGTCCTCGGCGACTTCGAGAAACAGCTTGTCGCCCTGGTGCGCGCGCACACCGATCGCGATCGCATCCATCAGGCGCCGCGCCGCGCCGATCCGGCGATGCTCGGGCAGCACGGCGATCGACAGCAATTCCCATTCGTCGAGCGTGCCGCTCGCCAGGGCGAACCCCATGGGAATTTCGTCGTCTGCCGTTTCCAGCACGGCGACATAGCCGAAGGCGCCTTCCATGCGCATGACCTGGCCCACGGTATAGGCGGTCCAGCCATCGTCGAAACAGCGCTGGTGCAGTTCGGCGATGACAACGTGATAGGCCGCGCCGACCGGCAGCAATTTGACCTCGGGCATCACGCTGCTCATGCCCCGCTCCTCATCGGCGTGACCCGGATGCGCCCGCCGTCCTGCGGCAGTTTGGCGTCGGGCGGCCGCAAATAGAGCGGACGCGGCGAGACGACCGTTTCGCCCGAGACGAGATGCGCCGCCGCGAGGCGAGCGACGACGGCCGCATCGGGCAAGGCATGATCGGCGATCAGCGTCGCGCGGGCGCGGGCTTCGCCGTCCAGCGCCGCGTACAGCCGCGCCGCGCCATCGCCGGCGATGGCGAAAGGCCCGGCCGGCAGCGCCACCGCTGCGGGCAATTGGGCGATCGGCGCGCTCGCCGGCCGCCAAACCGCGCCGCCGGCAAACTGCTGCACATAGAGATCCTCGCGCTTGGCGTCGATGGCGACGACGAGCGAACCTGGCGCCGGCGTCAGCGCGGCGGCGATCGCCTCGAGCGTGGTGACGCCGACGGCGGGCTTGCCGCTGGCCAGCGCGATGGCCCGCGCGGCGGCAAGGCCGATGCGCAAGCCGGTAAAGGCCCCGGGCCCGACGGTCACGCCGATCGCGGCCAGATCGGCGAATTCCAGTTTCGCCGCCGCCATCACGCGCTCGATCATCGGCAGCAGGGCTTCCGATTGGCCGCGCGCCATGCCGACGAATTCGCGGGCCAGCGCAGCGCCGTCGCGCCAGACGGCGGCCGAGCAGGCGTCGCAGGCGGTGTCGAAGGCGAGGACGGCGGCGGGCGTCGGTCCCGTCATTGGCGCGCGCGCCCCTTCGTCAAATTGCCGGTGCGCAAAATGTCCGTTCGCTGCATCATGGCCGTCCACACCGTCATCATCGCTGGATCATCGTCCGTGAATACGCCCTTAACCGCGCCCGCGCCTAGCCTGCCGCTTCTGCCGCTGATCGAGATCGCCGCGCCGGCCTTCGACGTCGACATCGAGATCGCCTATGCCACGGCGCAGAATATCACCGAACAGCCGGTCTATGGGCGCGCCGCATGCTACCTGCATCCGGACGCGGCGGAAAAGCTGCAACGCGCCATCGACCTGGCCAAGCCGCTCGGATTTCGCCTCAAGATTTTCGACGCCTACCGGCCGACCGAGGCGCAATGGAAATTGTGGAACGCCAAGCCCGATCCGGAATTTCTCGCCGACCCCCGGCGCGGCTCGCCCCATTCGCGCGGGGTCGCGGTCGATCTCAACCTGCTCGACGCCGACGGCCGCGAACTCGACATGGGCACCGGCTTCGATGCCTTCACGCCGCTGTCGCACCATGGCGTCACCGACGGCATTTCCCCGACCGCCCAGCGCAACCGTCTCTTGCTGATCGGGCTCATGACGTCGGCAGGCTGGGATTTTTACCGCAACGAATGGTGGCACTACCAGCTTTTCGATTCACGGCGCTATCCGCTGATCGACGACGGTAAAGCCGCGCCCACCATGATGTGAGCGCGGTCGCCTTTCGCCGCACGGCGAAAAGCGTCATAATCGGCGCAAGAACAGGCTGCGCCGCGCAAGCGAGAGCGCGCCGGAGGGAGAGAGCCGAGATGCCGGTCCGTATTCAGCGCGCCTATGCCGCCGTTCAGTTCGCTGTCGTTCAGTTCGCCGTCTTTCAGTTTGCCATCGTTCAGTTTGTCGTGATCGCGGCGCTCACGTCCGTCGCCGGGCCGGCGATGGCGCAATCCGCGGGCCGCGGCGACGAGCCCATCGCGCCGCATGCCGTTCTGTTCATCTATCACCGCTTCGGCGAAAGCCAGATTCCCTCGACCAACATCCGCCTCGACCAGTTCGAGGGGCATCTGCGCGAATTGCAGGACGGCGGCTACAACGTGCTGCCGCTCGCCGACATCGTCGCCGCCTTGCAGGGCGGCGAGACGCTGGCGGACAGAACCGTCGGCATCTCGATCGATGACGCCTATGCCTCGGTTTACACCAACGCCTGGCCGCGCCTGCGCGCGGCGAACTTCCCCTTCACCATCTTCATCGCCACCGACAGCATCGACCGCAAAGCCCCCGGCTTCATGAGCTGGGATCAATTGCGCGAACTGAGCCAGTCGGGCCTCGTCACCATCGGCAGCCAGACGGCGAGCCACCCGCACATGCCGCTGATGGACGAAGCCCACAACGCCGAAGAACTGGCGAAATCGGCGGCGCGCATCGAAGCGGAAATCGGCAAGCCGCCGGTCCTGTTCGCCTATCCTTACGGCGAGATGAGCCTGACGGTGAAGGCGCAGGTGCGGAAAGCCGGCTATGCGGCGGCCTTCGGCCTGCATTCCGGCGTCGTTCACGCGGGCGAGGATTTTTTCTACCTGCCGCGCTTCTCGCTCAACGAGCGGCTCGGCGACATGACGCGCTTTCGCATGGCGGCGCGCGCCCTGCCGATCCCGATCGACGACGTGACGCCGACCGATCCGTTCCTCGCCGGCGAGAATCCGCCGGCGGTCGGCTTCACCCTGACCAGCGATTTGCGCAATGTCGAACGGATGGGGTGCTATTACGCCGATCAGATCCTGAAGATCGAGCGGCTCGACGCGCGGCGCATCGAAGTGCGCATTCCGGCGGCCTTTCCGCCGGGCCGCGCGCGGCTCAATTGCACGCTGCCGGCGGGCGGCGATCGCTGGCGCTGGTACGGCACGCAATTCTTCGTGCCGTTTCCGCAGGGTGAGAATCCACCTGACTAATAAGCACGCGACAAAGTCGCGCCGCGCAAAGCCGACCGACTAAGCCCCGGACGGCGCGCGGCTGGCGAACTGCGTGCCGGGCGCTTCGAGACGCGCCGAATCGTACAAGCGCATGCCGTTCGAGCGCATCATCTGGCGCAGGTCCGCGGTGTAGCTAAGCCCACGCTCGGAATAGCGCAGCAGGGTGCGGGCCAGGCTGTCGCCGTCGAGCGGCGCATCGCCGGCTCTCTTGCGCAGATCGGCGCGCTGGGCGCGGAATTCGCCATAGGCGGAATGCGAATTGAGGTTGTGCGCATATGAGCGCACGGCGCTCATCAGGCTGTCGTAGCTGCGATAGCGGTGCGCGTCGGCTGGTTTTTTGTGGCGCGCCAGCAGGCTCTCGACGCTGTCGTTGAACGCCTTTTGGCCGAACAGCGCATTGCCCTCTTGAGCGAAGCGCGAGGTGCCCCAGCCGCTTTCGAGCGCCGCCTGGGTCAGCGCCAGCGACGGCGGCACGATATCGACGCGGCGCAGCAGCTCGCGCAGCATGACGGCGCGCTCGCCGGGCTTCACGCCATAGAGGTCGGCGGTGTCGTCGATCAGCTTGAGATCGTCGGCGGCGAGTTTGTTGCCGGCTTCGAGCTCTCCGGCGAGCGATTGCAGCGATTCGCGCAGATCGACGATCTCTTCGTTGACGCGCAGGATCAGCGGGAGCATCGACTTGATGAAGACGGCTTTGCGCAAATTGGTCGAGGCGATGTCGGAGAGATCGGCCGGCAGCGTCTGAAGATAGATGCGCGGTACGGTGCCGTCGCCGCCGCGCAGCATGTCGAGGCGGTAACCCATGTCTTCGAAAGCGGCGACGATGCGCTTGCTGTCGCCGAGCGCCGCCATGGCGCGGGCGACGTCGAGGCCGTCGAAATTTCCGGCGGCGGCGAACTTGGTCCAGGCGGCGCCGCGCTCATCGTCCGGCGTCAGCTTCAACGTGTAGGCGATGCGGTCGCCGGCCGCCGAGGGGGCCTTGATCACATCGGAGACGAACGGCAGGGCCAGGCCGGCGAGCAGACCGAGCGTGACGAGACCGGCGCTGAACCGCACGGGCCGAGACGAGAAAATGCCGCAGGACGGCAACGAACGAACGAACGATGCAGACAAAAAAATTCCTTTCATAGCCGCGCTCCTCCCCCGTGTTTTCAAATGCGTTACGCGGTAGGCAGCGGAAGGCGCACACCGGACGGTCCCTTGAATGGGCCGCGTCGGCGGCTGGAACGACCCGTGCTACTGGGCCGCCCTCACCTCCCGTACTTCGGGGATGTAGTGCCGGAGGAGGTTCTCGATCCCCGCCTTCAAGGTGGCCGTCGAGCTCGGGCAACCCGCGCACGACCCTTGAAGGTGCAGAGTGACGATGCCGTCTTCGAAACTTTGGAAGACGATGTCGCCGCCGTCTTGGGCCACCGCCGGGCGGACCCGGGTGGCCAGAAGTTCTTTGATCTGGGTGACGATCTCGCCGTCGTCCGACGCCTCGGACCCGGTCGATTCGGCGGCGCCGCTGAACAGCGGCTGCGCGGCCGTGAAATGCTCCATGATGACCGAGAGGATCGACGGCTTGAGGAGCTGCCAGTCGCGCTCCTCGGCCTTGGTCACCGTGACGAAGTCGCCGCCGAAAAACACCCCGCGGACGCCCTCGACGGCGAACAGCGCGGCGGCGAGCGGCGAGCGGGCGGCGGTCTCGGCAGTGGGGAAATCGGCCGTGCCCTGCGCCATCACGTCACGGCCCGGAAGAAACTTCAGGGTCGCGGGATTGGGGGTCTGCTCGGTCTGGATGAACATGGGGGAAGGCGTATCCGGATGGTGGTCAGGAACGAGGTCTTAAAAAGCCGTTAACAGATGGTTGGCCGGTCGATCAAAATCAACATAATTTTCCCTAACATAATCATATGGTTAACGGGAACTACCCTGCCCGAACCATGGGCAGTCGGAGGCTAAGGCGAGGAATCCATTGGGGAATGGTTGTCATATTGTCCACACTCAACGTTAGCTAGGCTTACATGCGGACGGACACAAAATCGTGCGCTGCGGGTCCGCTGCTTTAAAACGGACGACGCGAAGGGCGGTTCCCGTCAGGGACTGCCTTGAACGAAGCGTTTAAGCGAGGCGGTCGAGCTCTTGATTGCCGAGATCGCCGGGCACGATGGTCATGGGGATATGGAGCTTCGTCCACATCTTGCCGGCGAGCGCGGTGATCAGCGGGCCGGGATTCTTGCCGCGCGCGGCGGCGGCGAGCACGAGAACGGAGATGCCCTTGTCCTCGTCGATCAGGGCGAGCAGTTCGTCGGCGACATTGCCTTCGCGAATATGGAAGACCGGCGTCTTGCCGCAGATGCCCTGGACTTCGGCTGAGAGGCCCTGGAGCACGGTTTCGGCTTCCTGACGCTGCTCCTCGCGCATCAGGTTCTCCACCGAACCGAAGGCCTGGAAGTCGGTCGGCGCGATGACATAGAGCAGCGCGACGCGGCCGCCGGTGCGCTTGGCGCGTAGCGCGGCATAGCGCAGGGCGACCTTATGCTCCTCGCTTTTATCGACGACGACGAGAAAGACCCGCTCGATGGTCGCGGAGGGCTGTTCGGTCGCCGCCGGCGGCGTGATGGGGCTGTCGCCGGTCATGAAGGCCTCCGGCGCAATCGGCAGACGGCTTGCGGGCGGGTGATCCATCGGTCCATGCGAGTCTCCATCGTGGGGGGCGGAGAGTTCAAGTGCGGCGGAAGAGGAGCGCGGCGAGCCAGCCGGCGAGCAGCGCCAGCAGAACGGCGAGCGCGCCATAGGCCATCGGCCAGTTGTAGGCGAAATCATAGACCTCGGCGCCGAAACCGACCTTGCTGACGACGAGCGGCGTCGATTGCGCGCTGATCACGGCACCGCCGCGCACGAGATAGACGTCGGCGGTGTAGCTGCCGGTCGGCAGGTTCGACGGGAAATAGACCCGGGTGCGGAACAGGCGCGCGCCGAGGAAGACCACCTTGCCCGGATCCTCGACATAGAGATCGGCGCGCTGCTTGTTGCGGATCAAGGCCTGGCGAAAGGTGTCGGCGAGCGGCAGATCGGCGGCGTCCGCCGTCTGTTCGGGCGTGAAGCGCAAGGTGTCGAAGCCGATCTCATGGCGCATGCGCACGTTCGGGCTGAGAATCTCGCCGAGCGGGCGGTTCGACGACACGCTGTAGAAGGTCGGGACATTGGCGAAGGCCATGTCCTTGTCGTTGACGAAAATGCCGGCGACGCGGCTCTTGCGCCGCACCAGTTCGCGGCCCGACGGACCGCGCAACACGACGACGACATCGCCCTCGCCCTCGATGGCGCCGAACAGCAGGACGTCGGTGCCGATGAAGCCGGTGGTGATGGCGATGAAATGGTCCGACAGGTCGGCGACCAGCGCCTGGGCGCGCGCCGGCCCCGCCGACAAAGCCAGCGCCAGAAGCGCGAACAGGCCGAGGGCCGTATGGCGAAGCCGCCGCATCATGGCGCGAACGCCAGGCTGTAGAGATCGAGCGGCGGCAGGAAGAGATCGACGAAGATCTTCAGGCCGACGGCGAGGATGATGACGCCGAGCAGGGCGCGCAGCTGTTCGCCGCGCAGCTTGGCGGAAAAGCGTGTGCCGAATTCGGCGCCGATCACCGCGCCGGCGAGCAAGATGAGCGCCAGCAGCACGTCAACCGTCTGATTCTGCGTCGCCTGCAGGAAGGTGACGTTGGCGGTGACGAAGATGATCTGAAACAGCGAGGTGCCGATGACGACGAGGGTCGGCATGCCGATGAGATAGATCATGGCGGGCACCATGATGAAGCCGCCGCCGACGCCCATGATGGCCGAGAGAATGCCGACGACGAATCCCAGGCCGAGGGGCAAAAGCGCGCTGACATAGAGCCGCGATTTGGGAAATCGCATCTTCAGGGGCAGGCCGTGCAGCCAGGTGTGCTGGTGCAATTTGCGTTGCGGCAAGCCGGTCGCGCCCTGACGGCGCATGGCGCGCCAGCTTTCGATGATCATCAGCGGCCCGAGGCTGCCGAGCAGGACGACATAGGCGAAGGAAATCGCCAGCTCGAGCTGGCCGAGCGCGCGCAACAGGCCGAACAGCCAGACGCCGAAGACCGAGCCGACGATGCCGCCGGCGACCAGGATGCCGCCCATCTTGAAGTCGACGTTGCCGCGGCGAAAATGCGCGATGGTGCCGGACACCGAGGCGGCGAGCGTCTGATTGGCGCCGGTGGCGACCGCGACGGCGGGCGGGATGCCGATGAAGATGAGGAGCGGCGTGGTGAGAAAACCGCCGCCGACGCCGAACAGCCCTGACAGGAACCCCACCCCGCCGCCGAGCGCAAGGAGAACGAAGACGTTCTCCGAGATCTCGGCGATCGGCAGATAGATGTCCATAGGCCTGATCCGTTCCGCTCGCCGACGAATGACGGCAGAATCTTAGGGTTGTCCTAACGCGTGATCCGCCGACTATACGCGCAGCCTTTCGGGTCGTCGTTCAAAAATAGCGGCGCGGCGAAGAAAAAGGCGACAGGCTCAGGGCCGCAGAAGGCCCATGATGTCCTTCACCTCGTTCATATGGCGCGCGCCGATTTCGCCGGCGCGCTCGGCGCCGCGCTTGAGAATCGCATCGACATAGGCCGTGTCGGCGGTCAGGCGGCGCATCTCGGCGCCGATCGGACCGAGGGTGGCGACGGCGAGATCGACCAGGGCGCCCTTGAATTCGGAGAATAGCTTGCCGCCGAATTCACCCAGCACATCGGCGCGGCTACGGCCTGCCAGGGTGGCGAAGATCGTGACGAGATTGTCGGCTTCGGGGCGGCCGGCGAGCCCGTCCACTTCGCTCGGCAGCGGCTCGGGATCGGTGCGCGCCTTGCGCACCTTCTGGGCGATGGTGTCGGCGTCGTCGGTCATGTTGAGGCGCGAATAGTCCGACTCGTCGGACTTGCTCATCTTCTTGGAGCCGTCGCGCAGGCTCATCACCCGCGTCGCCTCGCCGAGGATCTGCGGCTCGGGCAGCGGAAAATAGTCCGTCTCGAAGCGGCGGTTGAAGGCGCCGGCGATGTCGCGCGCCAGTTCGAGATGCTGCTTCTGGTCCTCGCCGACCGGCACATGGGTCGCCTTATAAAGCAGGATGTCGGCGGCCATCAGCACCGGATAGGCATAGAGCCCGAGCCCGGCGTTGTCCTTCTGCTTGCCGGCCTTTTCCTTGAACTGGGTCATGCGGTTGAGCCAGCCGAGCGGCGTCAGGGTGCCGAGCAGCCAGGCGAGCTCGGAATGGCCCGGCACGGTCGACTGGTTGAAGATCGTGCAGGCGTCGGGGTCGATTCCGGCAGCGACATAGGCGGCCGTCACCTCGCGGGTGTGCTTGCGCAGCTCGTCGGGGTTCTGCGGCAGGGTGAGGGCGTGCAGATCGACGATGCAGAAGATGCAATCGTAGTCCTTCTGCAGTTTGACCCAGTTGCGGATGGCGCCCAGGTAATTGCCGAGATGCAGGTTGCCGGTGGGCTGGACGCCCGAAAAGATGCGGTTCATGAGGGCCAAATGCGCAAAGAGACGACGGGGCCGCTGTTATCGCGCCCCCACCCGCCCCGGTCAAGGAGAGGGCGCGGGAAGGCTTAAGGATGGGCGCGGATGTCGGTGAGCGTGCGGTACTGGCGGCCGGCGGCGTCGAAATTGTCCGGCGACAGCCAGCGCTCGAAGGCGGTGCGCACCCCCGGCCAGTCGCGGTCGATCAGCGAGAACCAGGCGGTGTCGCGACTGCGGCCTTTATAGACGGTGGCCTGGCGGAAAATGCCCTCATGGCGAAAGCCGTAGCGTTCCGACGGGCTGCGCGAGGCCGAATTGAGGCTGTCGCATTTCCATTCGACCCGGCGATAGCCCAGCTCGTCGAAGGCGCGGCGCAGCAGGAGATAGACCGCTTCCGTGCCGGCGATGGTTTGCTGGAGCAATGGCGAATAGGCGATATGGCCGATCTCGATCACGCCGTTCGCCGGATCGATCCGCATGAAATTCGCCATGCCGACCGCCTTGCCGGTGACGGCGTCGATCACGACGTGATGGAACGGATCGCTTTTGGCCGCCTCGTCGCGCAAGAATTTCTCGTAAGCCGCCAAGGTCTTGAACGGGCCGACCATGAGATAGGTCCAGTTGCTGTCGTCGGCGGCCGTGCGATGGGCGGCATGCAGCTCGGCGGCGTGACGGTCCGCATCGAGCCGTTCGAGGCGGCAGGTGCGGCCGACCAACGGCGCGACCGATGGCCGGGGCCGCGGCGACCAGTCCTCGACCGGCGCGCCGATCGGCTGGCCGTAAATGTTGAATATGTCGGCCATGCGCTGCCTCAGGTCAGATCGGGGCCGCCGGCCGGGTCGGAGGGAGAGGCTGCGGCGCGCGGCGGCCGGCGCAACAGGCCTTTCAATTCGCGCAGATCCATGGCGCCCATCAGCTGCGCGCCGAGACCATAGACCGCGAGGCCGGCGGCGACGACCAGCGCCAGCGCGACGATGCGCAAATGTTCCGGTCCGGCGAACCAATCGCTCAGCAGGCCGGCCAGGCCGACCAGCGCCGCGCCCATCGTCAGGCTCGCCGCCAGCATCGGCCAGATCCGCTTCCTGGCGCGCGCGTCGATGCGGAAATGGCCGCGCTTGGCCAGGCCGCGCGCGAGCAGCAGGGCGTTGATCCATCCGGTCAGGCTGGTGGCGAGCGCGATGCCGAGATGGCCGAGATCGTAGGGCCTGAGCGCCAGCATGAAGGCGCCGGCGAGGACGGCGTTGCCGATCATGCAGCCGATGGCGATGCGCACCGGCGAGACGGTGTCCTCGCGCGCGAAATAGCCCGGCGTGAAGACCTTGACCAGAACATGCGCCGGCAGGCCGACGGCATAGGCGGCAAGCGCCGCCGCGGTCGCCGCCACTTCGACGGCGCCGAACGCGCCGCGCTCGAACAGCACCTGGATGATCGGATGGGCGAGCGCCGCGAGCGCCACGGCGGCCGGCAAGGTGAGCAGCAGCGCCACTTCGAGCGCGCGATTCTGATTGTGCTGCGCCGCCGCGATGTCGCCCGAGCGAATTTGACGCGCCAGGATCGGCAGCAGCGCCGTGCCGATGGCGATACCGACGACGCCGAGGGGCAGTTGGTTGAGGCGGTCGGCGTAATAGAGATAAGACACCGCGCCCGACGGCAGGAAGGAGGCGATGGCGATATCGACCACCACGTTGACTTGATAGATGCCGGCGCCGAGCGCCACCGGCAGCATCAGGACGAGCAGACGCTTGACCTCGGGCGTCAGGCGCGGCCGGCGCAGGCGCAGGCCGAAGCCGGCGGCGCGCATCACGAGATAGAGCCAGACCATTTGCGCGAGGCCGGCGACGGCGACGCCCCAGGCCGCGCCATGGGCGGCGGACGGGGCGTACCATTGCCAGCCGGCGAGGCCGGCGATCATCACGAGGTTGAGGAACACCGGCGTCGCCGAGGTGGCGGCGAAACGCTCCAAGCCATTGAGTACGCCGCCGACCAGGCTGACCAGCGAGACGAACAGCAGATAGGGAAAGGTGATGCGCGCCAGCTCGACGGCGAGCGCGAATTTATCCGGCTCGTCGGTGAAGCCAGGCGCGATGAGCGCGAGCGCCCAGGGCATGAAAACTTCGGCCAGAAGAACGACGACGATCAACGCCACCAGCAGCGCGGCCTGCGCCTGCTCGGCGAAGGCGCGCGCCGCCTCTTTGCCCTCGCCGGCGAGCTTGCGCGCGAACATCGGCACGAAGGCGGCGCTGAAGGCGCCCTCGGCGAAAAGCCGGCGAAACAGATTGGGCAGCTTGAAGGCGACGACGAAGGCGTCCGCCACAGGCCCGGCGCCGAGAAAGGCGGCGAGCAACATGTCGCGCCCGAAGCCGAGCACGCGGCTGATCAGCGTGAAGCCGCCGACGGTCGTGATGGCGCGCATCAAGGCCATGGGCTAGCGGCCTTTCGCGAAAAGCGAATTCACCAGGTGCCTTCTTCGCTGTCGCCCGCCATGCGCTGCGCCAGCACGCGATCGATGCGGCGGCCGTCCATGTCGACGACCTCGAGACGCCATCCGCCGACGACGACGGAATCGCCGACCTTCGGCATCCGCTTGAGATTGTCCAGCATGAAGCCGGCGAGCGTGTGAAACATCGCGTCGGCCGGAATCGGCAGCAGCAGCAGGTCGGACAATTCGTCGCGCGGCATCGAGCCCGACAGCAGCCAAGAGCCGTCGTCGCGCCGCACGGCATCTTCGCTCTCTTCGCCCTGCTCGCGGAAGGCGCCGGCGATGGCTTCGAGAATGTCACCGCTCGTCACCACGCCCTGGAACGTGCCGTATTCGTCGACGACGAGCGCCATATGCACGGTGGCGCGCTTGAGCACTTCGAGCATTTCGAGCGCGTCGGCGCTTTCATGAATGATCGGCGCGTCCTTCACATGGCCGCGGATATCGACCGCCTCGCCCGACAGATAGGCATTGAGCAGGTCCTTCGCCTGGACGATGCCGACCACCTCGTCGACGCTGCCCTTGCCGACCGGCAGGCGCGAATGGCGGCTCGCGGTGAGCTTCTGGCGGATCTCCGACTGCTTGTCCTCGAGATCGACCCAATCGACCTCGTGGCGCGGCGTCATCAAGGCGCTCACCGGGCGGTCGCCGAAGCGCAGCACGCCGCTGATCATTTGCTTTTCCGCCGGATCCAGCACGCCGGCGCTTTCGGCTTCGGCGACGAGCATCTTGATCTCTTCTTCCGTCACCGTTTCCTGCGACTTGCCCTCGCGGCCGAGCAGCTTGAGGACGAGGCGGGACGAGACGTCGAGCAGCATCACCGCCGGCGCGAAAATACGGCCGATCCAGAGCAGCGGTCGCGCCACGAAGGCGGCGACACGCTCGGGATTGCCCAGCGCGATCTGCTTGGGCACCAATTCGCCGATGATGAGCGACAGATAGGTCACGATGGCGACGACGCCGACCAAGCTGACCGCGTCGGCCCAGGTTTCCGCCATGCCCTGCTCGGCGAGATAGAGGCCGAGCCGTTCGGCCAAGGTGGCGCCCGAGAAGGCGCCGGCCAGCACGCCGACCAGGGTGATGCCGATCTGCACGGTGGAGAGGAATTTGCTGGGGTCTTCGGCGAGGCGGATCGCCGTGGCGGCGCCGCTCACGCCGGCCGATTCGAGAGCGCGCAAGCGGGCGAGCCTGGATGACACGACGGCCAATTCTGACATGGCCAAAAAACCGTTGAGAAGAATCAGCAGAACGACGAGCGTCAGCTCAAAGGCCAACATGGCGCGGGGTTGCTCCGGGCAATCACTGGGTACAGCGATCATAGCAGAAAATCGCTGCGGCGCTTATCGTATCTTTTCAATGGCTTAGTGAGAGGTGCCGGGCGCCTTGGCCGCCAGCTTGGCCGGCGCCTCGTCGGGATCTTGCACGGCGGCGATGAGGCGCTCGCGCAACTGGGCGAGCTTGCCCTCGTGGGTGACCTTGAGGCCGAACAGGTCCTTCACATAGAAAACGTCGACCGCGCGGGCGCCGTAGGTGGAAATCTTGGCGCTGGAGATCTGCAGCGCCATGTCGGTCAAGGCGGTGGTGACGTCGAACAGGAAGCCGGGGCGGTCGCGCCCGTTCAGCTCGATCACCGTGTGGGTCGCCGAGGCGTCGTTGTCGATCAGCACGCGCGTCAGCACCTGGAAGGCGCGGGCGCGGGCCGGTCCGCTGCGCTTGCCGGCGAGCTCGCGGGCCGGACGGATCTTGCCGGCGAGCACGCCCTCGATGGCGCCGCGCAATTTGCGCACCCGCTCGGGACGCTCGAAAGCGCCGCCCTCGACGTCCTGGATCCAGAAGGAATCGAGCGCCATGCCGTTGGCCAGGGTGAAGACGCGGGCATCAACGATGTTGGCGCCGCTCATCGCCATGGCGCCGGCGATGCGGGCGAACAGGCCGGGATGGTCGGCGGTGTAGATCGTCACCTCGGTGACGGCGCGGTAGGAATCGGCGACGACGTCGATGGCGAGCGGCGTCTCCTCCATCTCGGCGTCATGGATCAGCTGCGCGTGATGGGCATGGCCCTTGGTGTCGAAAGCCAGCCAATAGGACAGGTAGCCGCGCGCCACATGCTCGGCGAACTCCTCGTCGGACCAGTCGGGCAAGGCGGCGCGCAGGGCATCCTTGGCGGCGGCGACGCGCGCGGCGCGCCCTTCCGCCATCAGCCCGCCCGACATCATTTCGCGCCCGGCGTAGAACAGATCGCGCAGCAGCGCCGCCTTCCAGCCGTTCCACACATTGGGGCCGACGGCGCGGATATCGACGACGGTGAGCAGCAGCAAGAGGCGCAGGCGCTCGGGCGACTGCACCACATCGACGAAACTGCGAATGGCGGAGGGATCGCTGATGTCGCGCTTGAAGGCGACCTTGCTCATGGCGAGGTGATGGCGCACCAGCCAGGCGACCGTCTCCGTCTCTTCTTCCGACAGGCCGAGGCGCGGGCCGAGCTTCAGCGCCACCTCGGCGCCGAGCTCGGAATGATCGCCGCCGCGGCCCTTGGCGATGTCATGCAGCAGCACGGCGAGATAGAGCGCGCGGCGCGACTGCACGCGATGGAAGATTTCGGTGGCGAGCGGCAG
>CAMAVH010000063.1 GCA_945861615.1 Rhizobium sp. Q54
CCTCATGATCGTTGCGCCGGTCGAGGAAGCGCAGCTGGATGCCCTCCGACGGGCCGACCATCGACGAGGTCGCCTTCAGGAACATGCCGGATGTCCCGATGTCCTGCGACCGCTTGACCGGCGAATTGGCGGAGACCTTCTGCATTTCGGCGATATGGGCGCGATAGTTGGTCGGCGCCGCCGGCAGCTTGCTCGGGCATTTGACCGGACTGAGCAATTTGACGCCCGAGAGCGCCGCGCCCCGCCGATTCGGCGCTTCGCTTTTGATGCGCGCGAGCAACTGCGGCAAGCGGGCAATCACCACGTCGCCCGGCCCGGTCCAAGGCGCGGCGGCGATCTCGTCGCGCAGATCCGAGACATCGATCACCCGATCGCCCTGAACCACGCCCAGCCGGTCGGCATCGTAACGGCATAATTTCATCGAAAGCCCCTGTCGTCGGGCGGCTTCGCTGCCGCCGGTTTTCTTGCAAACAAAGAAAAGGCGCCGGCAATCGCTCGCCGGCGCCTGATCTGGATCCTAGCGGCCTTACCAGGTCTTCGACACCGGATTGGCGATCGCGTCTTCCAGCGGATTGGCCTTGCGGAACATCTCGGGCGGACGCAGGCGGCCATCGGGGCCGATCTGGTCCATCTCGCAGTAGATCTCGAATTCGAAACCGTCCGGATCGAGGAAGTTGATGCTGACGTTGCAGCCGGCGCCCTTGCGCCCTTCGAACACGATCGGAATGTTGTTGGCCTTCAGATAGGCCTTGGCCTTCTTCAGCACTTCGATGTCATCGACTTCGAAAGCGAGATGCTCCATCTGCAGGCCGGCCTTCATGTCGCGCTTCGGCGCCTTGCCTGCCGGCATGGGTTTGAGGCCAATGGCGTGGTGATCGGCGCCGCAGCGGAAGAACACCATGCCCTTGTCGTTGCGATCGGTCTCGATGAAGCCCATGACCTCGGTCCAGAACTTCACCGTGCGCTCGATATCCGTCACTTCGTAAACGAAGTGGCCGAGCTTATTGATCTTGATCGGCGAGGTGCCGGCATATTCGGCGGGGTGGCTGGAGGTGGCGCTGTTGTGCGCCTCCTCGCGGCGGACATCGGCATCGACAGCGATCTTGTTCATGGTGACCTCCCTCGGGTCTATTGGCGGCATGGCCAGTGGCGGATTGAAGCTCTTCTTAGAGATAGTCATAAAACCTTGCCGGACCAAGCACAAGCGGCCCTCCGGAGCCGGTTTGATGCCGAAAAGACGCCAAACGAGACCAATCAAATCACCGATTTAAATCAAAGGCTTCCTAGCGTTGTACGGCGATTTTCCCTAAGATCGCGACGCGTTTTCACGAACAAAGCGAGGATTGGCGTGGATTTGGGAATCAAGGGCCGTCAGGCGCTCATTTTCGGCGCGAGCCGCGGTCTCGGCCATGCCTGCGCGCTGGCGGTGGCGCGCGAGGGCGTCGATGTCACCGTGGTGGCGCGCACCAAAGCCGCGATCGAAGCGGCGGCCAAGGCCATTGCCGAGGAAACCGGGGTGCGCGCGACGCCGGTCGCCGCCGACATCCGCACGGCCGAAGGCCGCGCCGCGGCGATCGCCGCCTGCCCCGCGCCCGACATTCTGCTGAACAACGCCGACGGGCCGGAACCCGGCGATTTTCGCGACTGGACGCGCGAGGACTGGCATGGCGCCTTCGATTCCATGACGCTCGGCCCGATCGAAATGATCCGCGCCACGGTCGACGGCATGATGGATCGCGGCTTCGGCCGCATCGTCAACATCTCGTCGCGCAGCGTGAAGATCGCCCAGAGCGAGATCGGCCTGTCCAACGCCGCCCGCTCCGCCCTCGTCGGCTTCACCGCCGGCCTGGCGCGCCAGACCGTGGCGCGCAATGTCACGATCAACAACCTGCTCGCCGGCATCTTCGACAGCGGCGCGCAAAAGCGCCATATCGAGGGCATGCTGCCCGGCCTCGGCAAGAGTTTCGAGCAGGTCTGGCAGGAACGCGCGGCGGGCAGCCCGGCCAAACGCTACGGCGATCCCTCGGAGTTCGGCGCCTATTTCGCCTTTCTCTGTTCGGCCAAGGCCGGCTATATCAACGCCCAGAATCTGCTGATCGACGGCGGCGCCTATCCGGGCACCTATTAGCCGTCATATTTCATCATAGGAGACGAGACATGGACATTCGGCGCCTGCAGCCGGGCAAACGCATGAGCGAAGCGGTGGTGCACAACGGCACGGTCTATCTCGCCGGCCAGGTGGCGGCCGATCCGTCGCAGGACGTCGCCGGCCAGACGCGCCAGGTGCTGGCCCAGATCGACGCGCTGCTCAAGGAAGCGGGCAGCGACAAGACAAAAATCCTGTCGGTCAAAATCTGCCTGCGCGATATCTCGACCTTCGCCGAGATGAACAGCGTGTGGGACCAGTGGGTGCCGCAAGGCCATACCCCGGCGCGCGCCACCATCGAGGCGCGCCTCGCCGCCCCGCAATATCTGGTCGAAATCATCGTCGTCGCGGCGGCGTAAGCCGGAGACCTCATCGCGGCCGTTTAAGCCGGCCGATCTGCCATGCTAGGATTTTGCGGCCGCCGAATGACCTCGGCGGCCGTAAGTCTTTTCGGGGTCGCGCATGTCCGATACGCCCATGGCTGGCCTTTCCGACCCGGCGGCTGCGGCCGGTTCGCCGCTGCATCCCCGCCATCAGCAAACCTTTCCGCTGCTGACGGCGCATGAGATCGAACGCGTCCGCCGCTTCGCCAGCCGCGTCATCACTTATGCCGATGGCGATTGGCTGTTCCAGGCCGGTCAACTGGCCCCCGGCATGTTCGTCATCCTGTCGGGCAGCGTCCGCATCACCCAACGCGACGGCCTCGGCCGCGTCACGCCCGTCGTGACCCAGGGCCCCGGCCAGTTCCTCGCCGAAGTCGGCCAGCTGTCGGAGCGCACGGCCCTGGTCGACGGCCAGGCCAAGGGCGCGGTCGAGGTCTTGCTCATCCCGCCCGAAGGGCTGCGCGCCCTGCTGATCGCCGAAGCCGAACTCGGCGAGCGCATCCTGCGCGCGCTCATCCTGCGCCGCGTCGCCTTGATCCAGAGCGGCCTCGGCGGTCCTGTCATCATCGGCCCGGCCGGCGCCGGCGGCACCGCGCGCATCCAGGCCTTCCTCAACCGCAACGGCCAGCCCCATCATCTGCTCGATCCCGAGACCGACCCGGAAGCCGCCGCGCTGATCGCGCGCTACACGCCGACGCCGCAAGACCTGCCCCTGGTCGTCTGCATGGACGGCAACGTGCTGCGCAATCCGGACGAGACCGAACTGGCGCAGAGCGTCGGCATGTTCCGTCATGGCGCGCAGCGCAGCCTCTATGACGTGCTGGTCATCGGCTGCGGCCCGGCCGGCCTCGCCACCGCGGTGAATGCCGCCTCGGAAGGCCTGACGGTCCTCGTCGTCGATTGCCGATTCTACGGCGGCCAGGCCGGCGCCAGCGCGCGCATCGAGAATTATTTCGGCTTTCCCACCGGTATTTCCGGTCAGGCGCTGGTGGCCCGCGCCTTCGTCCAGGCGCAGAAGTTCGGCACCGAAATGATGATCCCCGCCGAGGCCCTGGCACTCGATTGCAGCCGGGCCGACGGCGCCTTCAAGCTTGCGCTCGGCGGCGACAAAGTGGTGCGCGGCAAGGCCGTCGTCGTCGCCAGCGGCGCGCGCTACCGCCGCCCGGCGATCGAGAACCTCGCCGACTTCGAAGGGCGCGGCGTCTGGTATTGGGCCTCCGCCGTCGAAGCGCGCCTCTGCTCCGGCGAGGAGATCGTGCTGGTCGGCGGCGGCAATTCGGCTGGTCAGGCTGCCGTGTTCCTATCGGGCCACGCCAAGACGGTGCGCATGATGGTGCGCGGCGACGGCTTGGCCGCCAGCATGTCGCGCTACCTGATCGACCGCATCGGCGCGGCGCCCAACATTAAATTGATGACGCAGACGGACGTGCTGGCGCTCCAAGGCAATGCCGAGGACGGCCTGCGGCAAGTGACATGGCGCGACCGCAGGAGCGGCGAACAAACCACCCGTCCGATCCGCAATATGTTCATCTTCGCCGGCGGCGACCCCTCGACCGACTGGCTGCAGGGCTGCGGCGTCGCCGTCGACCAGGCCGGTTTCGTCGTCACCGGCGAGGGATCGACCGAGCCGGGCCACAAGCCGCACGCGCTCGAGTCCATCGTGCCCGGCGTGTTCGCCGTCGGCGACGTGCGCTCGGGCTCGGTCAAGCGGGTCGGCGCCGCCATCGGCGAAGGCGCGCAAGTTACGTCGGCGCTGCATAAATATCTCGCCGATCTGCCGCAGACCTAAGGAGACCGCCATGGCCGACGCCTGCACGCATCTGCACAGCATCCGTACCGTCACGCCGTCGGCGCGCGGCTGCGAAGAATGCCTGAAGAGCGGCGACGAATGGGTGCATCTGCGCGTCTGCCGCAGCTGCGGCCATGTCGGCTGCTGCGACCAGTCGAAGAACAAGCACGCCACCAAGCATTTCCACGCAACGCAGCACCCGATCATCGAGGGCTACGATCCGCCGGAACATTGGGGCTGGTGCTATGTCGACGAGGTCTTCTTTGACCTCTCGGACCGCCCGACGGAGCAGGACGGCCCGATTCCGAACTTCGGCTACTGAAAGCCTTATTGCGTCTTCGGCCCGTCCGGCGTGGCGATCATGCCGAGGGCGGCGGCGGTGCGTTTGCGATAGTCGCCGAACTGCTTGGTGAACCACCACCAGGGCACGCCGCCGCGCACGGAAGCCGGTTCGATCGACGTGTAGGCGTGCTTCCAGCTGTCGGGCAACTGCCGGCCGTAAGGCGTCGATAGCCACATGCGCATGACGTGGCGCTTGAGCTCGACCTCGTCATAATCGATGACCTGCGAGCGGCCGTGGATCACCTGATAGTTGACGACGAACTGCAGATCGCCCGGCTCGAAATACATCTCGAAATAGAACGACGGATCGTTCGCCAGCTCGAAGGCGTATTCGACGGCCTCGCGCTGCAGCGGCGTCAGCTTCGGCGTATCGGGGAAACTTTGCGCCTTCAGGGTGCGGTTGTAGCTGTAGCGGCTGGCAAAACTGCCATCGCGCGAGAAGCCGAAGAAGGGCGTGGTGAACCAGGCTTCGCCGCTCACCGGATCGGGCATGACCCAGGCGATGGCATGGGCCTTGTAGAGTTCCTCCACCAGGTCCGGCCGGGTCTCGACCATGTAATCGTGGATCGCCGCCGTGCTGGCCAGCTTGCTGGCGCCGCCCGCCTTGGCGCGCTGACGGCAGAGCAGCAGCACCACGTCGGCTTCGTCGGTGTGGAAGCTCTGCGATTTGCCCGAGGTATAACCGCGCGCATCGCTACCCGGCGTGCCACGCGCGCGAATGTCGCCGATCAACTCGGCATGCTGCGATTGCGCCAGCACGACGCCGAGATAGAGGCCGATGCCCCAATAGACCTGGTGGATTTCCGGCTCGCTCAGGCCGTCGACCGGCACCCCACGCACCAGGAGGATGCCGAGCTGCCGATCCATGTCGCGCATCAGCGTCTGCAATGTCGGCCCGACGGTCGGCAAGGGGAAATCGGCCTGCGTGGCGTCGAGTTGCGCGACGCCACTCTTCTGGTAGTGCCGCAACGCGGCGAGAATCTCGGCGCGCTGCGGCTCCGAGAGATGGTATTTCCACTCGTCGCTGTCGGTAATGTCGGGACCGCGCCAGGCGGCCTTGCCGCCGACCTTGCGCAGCTGCGTCATGCTGTCCGACATAGCATCCTCCCTATCCAGTCTCGGCTCGCTTATTTCAGAACCGCCTTGGCCTTGGCGATCATCGCCGGATCGGTCGATGTCACCGCTTCGGCGATCTTCTGCAATTGCTCGCCGCTCGGCAGCGAGCGGACCGCTCAGTTGCGCAGGCGATAGCCAGTCTTGAACATCCAGCCGACGATGGCGAGGCAGCCGGCGAGGAACAGCAGCGTCATGCCGAGGCTGATGCCCATATGGACGTCGGCGGTGCCGTGGAAGCTCCAGCGAAAGCCGTTCACCAGATAGACCACCGGGTTGAACAGCGTCACCGTGCGCCAGAACGGCGGCAGCATATCGATCGAATAGAAGCTGCCGCCGAGGAAGGTCAAGGGCGTGATGATCAGGAGCGGCACGATCTGCAGCTTCTCGAACCCGTCGGCCCAGATGCCGATGATGAAGCCGAACAGGCTGAAGGTGATCGCAGTCAGCAGCAGGAAGAACAGCATCCACAGGGGATGGGCGATCTCCAGCGGCACGAAGAGCGTCGATGTCGCCAGAATGATGAGGCCGAGAATGATCGACTTGCTCGCAGCCGCGCCGACATAGCCGATAACGATCTCCATCGGCGAAACCGGCGCCGAGAGCAGTTCGTAGATCGTGCCGGTGAAGCGCGGGAAATAGATGCCGAAGGAGGCATTGGCGATGCTCTGGGTCAGCAGCGAGAGCATGATCAGGCCCGGCACGATGAAGGCGCCATAGCTGATGCCCTCGATGGCGGTTATGCGCGTGCCGATGGCGGCGCCGAACACGACGAAATAGAGCGAGGTCGAGATCACCGGCGAGATGATGCTCTGCATCACCGTGCGCCAGGCGCGCGCCATCTCGAACTTGTAGATCGCGCGGACGGCATAAAAGTTCATGTGCGATCCCTCACCAACTCGACGAAAATCTGCTCGAGCGAGCTTTGCGTCGTCTGCAAATCCTTGAAGCGAATGCCGGCCGCCCCGAGCGCGGCGAGCAGCGAGGTGATGCCGGTGCGCTCGCCGCGCGTGTCGTAGCTATAGACCAGCTCGTTGCCGCCGGCGGCGAGTGCCAGCTGGTAATCCGCCAGTTCCGGCGGCACGGCGTCGAGCGGCACCTGCAGCTGCAGGCTGAGCTGCTTCTTGCCGAGCTTGCGCATCAGCTCGCTCTTCTCCTCGACCAGGATGATCTCGCCCTTGCTGATGACGCCGATACGGTCGGCCATCTCCTCGGCTTCCTCGATGTAATGGGTCGTCAGGAGGATAGTGACGCCGGTTTCGCGCAAATGGCGCACCATGCGCCACATGTCCTGGCGCAATTCGACGTCGACGCCGGCGGTCGGCTCGTCGAGGAACAGGATGCTCGGCTCGTGCGACAGCGCCTTGGCGATCATCACGCGGCGCTTCATGCCGCCGGACAGCGTCATGATCTTGCTGTCCTTCTTGTCCCACAGCGACAGCTCGCGGAGAATCTTCTCGATATGGGCCGGATTGGGCGCCTTGCCGAACAGGCCGCGGCTGAAATTCACCGTCGCCCAGACCGTCTCGAAGGCATCGGTGCTCAGTTCCTGCGGCACTAGGCCGATCTTCGAGCGCGCGCCGCGATAATCTTTGACGATGTCATGGCCGTCGGCGGTCACTGTGCCGGACGTAGCGTTGAGAATCCCGCAGATGATGCCGATCAGCGTCGTCTTGCCGGCGCCGTTCGGCCCGAGCAACGCGAAGATTTCGCCCTTTTCGACAGAGAGGTCGATGGTCTTGAGCGCCTGGAAACCCGACTTGTAGGTTTTCGACAGACCCTTAACCGAAATGATCGGGACGGAAATGATGGGAGATGACATGCAAGCCGTGCTGGAAGGAAAACGGAGCGGAGTCGTAGCACCATCGCGCGAGGATCAGAATCCCTCATTCGCGACCAAGCCGTGAATTTTATCTGTCGGAAGTAACCGACTTACCTCGTAGGTAAGTGGTCACCTACTCGGCAGGTTGCTCGGCCATCGGCCCTTGGCGCAGCAGGATTTTCCGCGCCTGCCAGAGCGTTCCGGCGTCCATCTCCTCGAGCGGCTTGACCTCGCCACCGGCCAGCAGCGCCACCGGGACACCATCGCGATAGAGCACGCGGTTGCCGATCACGGCGGCGAGCTTGGCGCCCGGCGTGAGAATGCCGACGAGATTGAGCGGATCGACGCCCGACAGCGAGACGAACTCGCCCTTGGGCTCGGCACGTCGCACCTCGCGCAATTTGCCGACCGCTTCGGGCAAGGCATATTGTTCGCCGGAGAAGCCGGCGACGAAGCGGCCGCCGCGGATATCACCGCGCGCTTCGAGCCGGCGATAGACTTTCAGCAGCTCGCGCCAGGGCGGCAGCCAGTCGGCCTCGCGCTCCAGCATGCGCCAGAACACCACGCCGTAGCGGCGCAGCAGGGTCAGCGCCACATGCTCGACCGCGTCTTCGGTAAATTCGCGATCCGCAGCCGGCGCGCGGCGCGCCAGGGCCCAGCGGCCAGCATCATCCATGCCGAACACCACGGGCCGGCGGCGGCGCAATCCATAAGACGGCGCCTTGGCCGCCGGCGCGATCAAAGCGCGCAAGCCGCCAAAGCTGTCGGACGTGACCAGCCCGAGCGTGACCAGCTCGCCGAGCGCCTCTTCGACCTGGGCGCGCAGCATCTTGGTCTGCTGCACCAATTCGTCGAAGAACAATGCGCCATGATCGCACAAGGTTTCAAAAACCGCGCGGCTGCGGCCGCTCGGCTCTGCGGGAGCGTCCGTCGCCGACAGCGCGGTCCAATATCCGGCATGGCGGCGCGCCATCAGCGTGATCGGCGTCGCGCGCACCGGGCCGGCGTTGCGCGCCTCGGCGCGCGCGACCCGCGGGCGTAGGCGCGCCCAGGAGACGCGGCCCGACAGACAGCGCTCGTCGAGCCAGGCCGGTTCATATTCGGCGATGCGCGCCGGCAGAATCTCGCGCTCCCAGCCACCCGCCGCCGCTTCGAAGCCTTCGAGCTGGCCGACGATGGCGTCGAGCGCGTCCGGCCCTTCCATGCGGGCGCCGGGCTGCACGCGCTGCCAGGCGAAGAGGAAGCGCAGGAAATCGCGCGCCGCGACCGGCTCGATTTCGGCGCGCAGGCGCTTGATCGTATAGTGATGAATGCGCGCGAGCAGACGGCGCTCGCACCATTCATCCTCGACTGCATCGGCAGTGAAGCGGCCGCGCAAGGCGAAGCCTTCGCCTTCGAGCGCCATCAGGGCCATCGATACGACATCGGGCGCGAGGCCCGACGAATCTGCGAGCATCGCCTGCGTCACCGGCCCCTGCCCTTCGAGCCGGCCGCGCAGAATTTCCACAGCTGCGCTCTCCGCCGTCCACTCCTGCAAGGCGTAAGACCCCGGCGCAGCAATGGTCGGCCGCAGGGACGCGCCCGGCCACAGCGCGCGAAACTGCGGCAGGCGCTCGGCCGTGAGCCATAGCGGGCCCGCCGGCGTCGTCAATTGCGCGCCGCGCTTGGCCTTCGCCAGTTGATCGAGCAGATCTGGCCAGCCCAGCGTTGCCTTGGCTTCAGCCTCGGTCAAATAGCCGAGCCAGACCAAGGCGTCGTGCAATTCGTCGGCGCTCGCCGCATCGGGCCAGGCCTCCTCACGGACGCGAGCGATGGCCTCGGGATCGAGCTTGCCGAGTTCGGAAGCATCCTCGGCCGAGATCCAGCGCCGGCCCATGACCGCCTGGGTGCGGCGCTCTTCCAAGGGCGCATCGTCGAGAAAGGCATAGGGCCGCGCCGACAAGACTTCCATGGCGAGCGGCGACGGCTCGACGAGATCGCAGGCGACGACCTGGATGGCGCCGGACTCCAATTTGCGCAGCAATTCTTCCAGGCCGGCGAGGTCCATCGCCTCCTGCAGGCAATCGTCGATCGTCTGGTTGACCAGCGGATGATCCGGCACCTCGCGCTCGCCGACGATGTTCTCGGCGCAGGCGAGCTGATCGGGAAAGACATTGGCCACCAGATCCTCGGCATCCATGCGCGCCAATTGCGGCGGCACCTTGCGCCCGCCCCTGAAGCGCGGCAAGGCGAGGGCGATGCCGGCGACCCAGCGCCAGCGCGTCAGGAACATCGGCGCGTCGAGCAGCGCCTGGATCAGCACCTTGCGCACACTCGACGAATGCAAATAGGCCTTCACGTCGGCCAGCTCGAAGCTGTGCACCGAGGTGAGCGACAGGATGATGTTGTCCTCGGTCGCCGCCGCCTGCAGCTCGAAGTTGAACTTGCCGCAGAAACGCTTGCGCAGCGCCAGGCCCCAGGCGCGGTTGAGCCGGCTGCCGTAGGGCGAATGGATGACGAGCTGCATGCCGCCCGCCTCGTCGAAGAAGCGCTCGAACACCAGCGTCTCTTGCGTCGGCAGGGTGCCGAGCGCGGCATGGGCAGCGGCGAGATAGGCGGTCAGCTCCTCGGCGGCGACCGGCGACAGGCCGACTTCGCCTTCGAGCCAGCGCCGCACGCTGGCGCCGCTTTTGTCTTCGGTGAGTTTGCCAGCGATCTCGGCGCGCAGGCGCGAGACCGAGACGGACAATTCGTCGCTGCGGCCTGGCGCCTCGCCGAGCCAGAAGGGAATGGTCGGCGGCTGGCCTTGCGCGTCCTCGACGCGCACCGTGCCGCGCTCGACGCGCAAGATGCGATAAGACCGGTTGCCGAGCTGGAACACGTCGCCGGCCAGGCTCTCGACGGCGAAATCCTCGTTCACGGTGCCGATGAAAATGTTTTCCGGCTCCATCTGCACACGGTAATCGGCATTGTCGGGAATAGTGCCGCCCGACGTCAGGCCGGTCAGGCGCGCGCCCTTGCGGCCGCGAATCTCGCCGTTCACCGCGTCGTGATGAATCAACGCGCCGCGCCGGCCACGGCGGAAGGTGAAGCCGTCCGCCAACATTTTCACGATCGAATCGAAATCGGCGCGCGGCAGATCGCGATAGGGCCAGGCGCGGCGCATCAAGGCGTAGAGATCGGCCTCGGACCAGTCTTGCGCGGCCACCTCAGCGACGATCTGCTGCGCCAGCACGTCGAGCGGCTGGCTCGGGATGGTGAGCATATCCAATTCGCCGCGCCGCACGCTGTCGAGCAATGCGGCGCATTCGACGAGATCGTCGCGCGACAGCGGGAACAGGCGGCCGTCCGGCGTGCCCCCGACCGAATGTCCCGAACGGCCGATGCGCTGCAGAAAGCTGGCGATCGAGCGCGGCGAGCCGAGCTGGCAGACGAGATCGACATCGCCGATATCGATGCCAAGCTCGAGCGACGCCGTGGCGACCAATGCTTTGAGCTGGCCGGTCTTCAGCCTCTGCTCGGCGGCGAGTCGCTGCTCCTTCGACAGGCTGCCATGGTGCGCGGCGACATGTTCGTCGCCGACCCGCTCGCCGAGTTGCGCCGTGACGCGCTCGACCATGCGCCGGGTGTTGACGAAAATCAGCGTCGTCCGGTGCTCGGCGATCAGCGCCGCCATGCGGTCATAGACCTCGGCCCAGACCTCCTTGGCCATGACGGCTTCGAGGGGCGAGTCCGTGACCTCGATCTCCAGGTGCCGCTCGCGGACATGGCCCGTATCGACGATGACGCAATCGGGAATTGGCCCGTCTTCAGCGCCGCGCCCGGTGAGCAAATGTGCGACCTCCTCGATGGGCTTTTGCGTCGCCGACAGGCCGACGCGCTGCAGCTTGCCGCCGCACAGCGCGTTCAGCCGTTCGAGGGAGAGCGCCAAATGCGCGCCGCGCTTGTCGTCGGCGAGCGCGTGAATTTCATCGACGATGACCGTGCGCGTTGTGCCGAGCATTTTGCGGCCCGAGTCCGAGCCGAGCAGGATGTAAAGCGATTCGGGCGTGGTGACGACGATATGCGGCGGCTTCTTGCCCGCCTTGGCGCGTTCAGCCTGCGGCGTGTCGCCGGTCCGCACCCAGCTGGTGATCTCGACGTCGGGCAGGCCGGCCGCGCGCAAAGCATCGCGGATACCGGCGAGCGGGATTTGCAGGTTCTTCTGGATGTCGTTGGACAGCGCTTTCAGTGGCGAGACATAGACGACCTGGGTTTCGTCGCGCAGTTCGCCGGCAAGCCCCTGGCGCAGCAGCTTATCGATCGAGGCGAGGAAGGCCGCCAGCGTCTTGCCAGAGCCGGTCGGCGCGGCGATCAGCACGTTGCGTCCCGCCGCGATCGCCGGCCAAGCCTGCGCCTGTGCCGCCGTCGGCGCCGGAAAGGCGCCCGCGAACCAGCTCGCGACGATGGGATGAAACACGGATGTCGGCATAGCCTACCGATATGGGAAGGGCCGGCGGAACAATCAAACCGCCTCGGCATAATCCTAACCGGATTCGCCCAATTTTTGTAAAGCCGCAGCCAGGGAACCCGCCGGCTTCGACGACCCCGCTTCGATGCGCAGACCCCGCGCGAAAAACCGCTTAAATCTAGGATCTCGTGAAGAAATCCCGCACGGCTGAGATCACCAGATCGATCTGTCCGTCGGTCAATTGCTCATAACAGGGCAGCGACAGAACCCGACCCGTCGCCGCGTGGCCACGGGCATAGGCGGCTTGGGTTCCCGCCCGAAAGGCCGGCTGGTCGGGCATCAGCTCGCCATATTGAATCCGCGTGCCGATCCCTTGCTCGGTCAACCAAGCCTGCAGGGCATCGCGCTGGTTCGTTTGGAACGTGTAGCTGTAATAGACGTCGCGATAACCATTCAATTGGCGCGGCGGCACGATCAAATCCGCCAATGCGGCGCTGTAGCGACCGGCGATGAAGCGGCGCCGTTCGATCGTCGCCTCCAACGATTCGAAACGGATCAGCAGCGCGGCCGCCTGAATGGTATCGAGACGGCCATTATGACCCGGCACGATGCGGCCGCCGACCTCGGCATAGCGGTTGTCGCGCAAGGCCGACAAGCGGTCACGGAGCGTCGCGTCGTCGGTGAGCACGACGCCGCCTTCGCCGAACGCTTTGAGAATTTTCATCGGATTGAGGCTGAGGCAGCCCAGGAGGCCGAAGCTGCCGGCTTTGCGTCCGTCCGGGTCGCTGGCGCCGATCGCCTGGGCGGCGTCTTCGATGACCGGCAGGCCATGGCGGTCCGCGACGGCGCGGATCTCAGCCATGTCGCACAGCTGTCCGGCGAAATGAACCGGCATGATGGCCTTGCTGCGCGGGCCGATCGCCGCCGCCAAATGCGCCGGATCGAGATTGTAGTCGGCGCCGATATCGACGAACACGGGCGTCGCGCCGGTCAGCGCGATGGCATTGGCCGTGCCGATATAAGACCAGCATGCGGTGATGACTTCATCGCCGGGTCCGATGCCGAGCGCTTGCAGCGCCAGCACCAGCGCTTCGGTGCCCGAGCCGACGCCGACGGCATAGCGCGTGCCGCAATAGTCCGCCAGGCGGCGCTCCAGGTCCTCGACGGCGCCGCCGAGGATGATATCCCCCTCGCGCAAAATGCCATCCATGGCCGCCAGATAGCGGGCCCGCTCTGCCGGGTCCGGCACCCGGTAATCGAGATAAGGCACGCGCATCGACATCCCCCGTTCCTCTATGCCACTCGCTCGTCAGCGATACCCTGCGGCTTGCAGTTCGAACAGCTCGGCATAGCGCCCGCCGGCGGCAACCAGTTCCGCATGCGCGCCGGCCTCGACGATCTCGCCGGCATCGAGCACGACGATTCTATCGGCCATGCGCACCGTCGAAAAGCGATGCGAAATGATGATCGCCGTCTTGCCCTGACTGAGATCGCGGAACCGCTTGAATACCTCATATTCGGCGCGGGCATCGAGCGCGGCGGTCGGCTCGTCGAGAATGAGGATGTCGGCGTCGCGCATGTAGGCACGGGCGATGGCGATCTTCTGCCATTCGCCGCCCGACAGTTCGACGCCCTCGTCGAACCGCTTGCCGAGCGGCTGGTCGAACCCTTTGGGCAGGCGCGCCACCACTTGGTCGGCCAGGCTGCGCTCGGCGGCGGCCCGCACCCGGGCCCGATCGTCGGCATCGCCGACCCGGCCCATGGCGATATTCTCGCCGGCGGTGAAGTGAAAGCGCACGAAATCCTGAAAGATGACGCCGATATGGCTGCGCAGCTGCAGCAGGTCGTAGTCGCGCAGATCGCGACCGTCGAGCAGGATGCGGCCCTCCGTCGGATCATAGAGCCGCGCCAGCAGCTTGACGATGGTGGTCTTGCCGGCGCCGTTCTCGCCGACCAGGGCCAGCACCTCGCCGGCCTTCAGCGTGAAATTGAGGTGGCGCACGACCCAGCGCTCGGAATCCGGGTAACGAAAACTGACGTTCTCGAAGCGAAGTCCGGTCTTCAGCGGGTCGGGAAAGGCCACGGGATCGGCGATCGACGTGATCTTCGGCCGGGCCTCGAAGAAGGCGAATAGGTCGCCCAGATACATCGTCTGCGCGGCGATCTGCGAGAAGCCGAGCAGCAATCCCTGCAACAGCCCGCGTAGGCGCAGAAAGGAGCCAGCGAGAAAGCTCATGTCGCCGATGCTGAACTCGCCCCCCAGGGTGCGCCAGACGATAACGGCATAGGCGAGATAATAGGCGAGCGAACCGAAGGCGGCGAAGCCGCCGCCCCAAGCGGCGCGGCGGATCGCCAGCCGGCGATTGTCGAGAAAGATCCTCGCCGCGAACAGCTGGAAACGTTCGATGAGGAAGTCGTTCAAGCCGAACAGCTTGACCTCTTTCACCGTGTCGACGCTGGCGCCGAGATAGCGCATGTAATCGAGCTGGCGGCGTTCCGGCGTGCGCTGGTAGTTGAGGCGATAATCCTGGGCGTTGAAATAGGTTTCGCCGAGAAAGGCCGGCACCAGGGCGAACAGCAGCAGGGCAAGCAGCCAGGGCGCATAGGCCAGCAGGCCAGCGGCGAAGGACAGCACCGTGAGCACGTCCTGCACCTGGCCGAAGACCTGGGTGAGCAGCGTGGTGCGGCCGATGACCTGGCGACGCGCGCGTTCCAGGCCGTCCTGCTGATCGCTGCGCTCGAACTGCTCGAGATCGAGAATCGCCGCATGCTCCATCAGACGCACGCTGGCGAAATTGCTGTAGAGCTCGGAGAGCAGCCCGTCGACCAGCGAGCTGGCGCGCGCCAAGAGATCCGACGCGACCGCCAAGGCGAATTCGAGCGCGAGCAGCTCGGCGACGGTCTGCAAGCGATCGCTCGCCAGCCAGGCCTGCAGCGTAGCGCCGGGAGACGGCATCTGCGCCTGGGCGACGACTTCGTCGAGGATCAGCTTGCCGACATAGAGCATCAGCACGGGCAGCATGGCGCGCAACATGCGCAGCGCGAAACTCGCCGCGGTGAGCGTCGGGCTTGCCTGGCGGACGAATTGCAGCAGCGACCATAGATGGTGGAAGGCCACCAGCCGTTCGCCGAACGTCGGTCGTTTTTTTAAACTGGGCGCGGCCATATCAACATGACGGGAGATGCGGCCGGGTTTCGGGCCGTGTCCGCCGAGGCCGGAACGGCCGGCGACGGCGGCGCGATCCTAGCCGGAATCGCGCGCGCTCACAGCGCCATGGCGATCGGCGCGAACCGCTCGCAATTGCGCGCTGTAACCCGCCTGCGGCAGGCCGGGGGCGCCGTCGCTGTTTAAGACGTTTTTAACTTAAACTTGCGCAAATGTAGGGGTTGGAACCGCATAGCCCACTAGGCGTTGGATATATGACAGTCCCGCCTGAATATTCAGGAGCAACCATGGCCCCGTTTTCCTCTGACAGTCTCGGCGTCCTGTTCGATCGCGGCATTCCGCTGCGGGTCACGTGTCGCAATTGCGGCCATGTCCATGATTGGGATGCCGCCAGCTTGCTGCGCCGGCATGGCCGCAACAAGCGCTGGTGGGAGGCCAAGCTGCTGTGCACAAGCTGCCAATCCTACGGCACCGACCTGCAGGTGACGCCGCTGATACAACGGCTTCGCATCGCCGCCTGAGCGGTTATCGCTCGGCCACGCCGCGTAAAAGCGCCCGACGCAGCAGCGTCGATTCGAACGGCTTTTGCAGCACCACAACTCCCTTGAATCGGTCCGAAATGCCGACTTCGCCATAGCCGGTCGCGAAGATAAACGGCACGCCGCGCGCCGCCAAGGCGTCGGCGATCGGATCGGCCCGCTCGCCGCGCAGATTGACGTCGAGAATCGCGCCGTCGAACTCCATCTGCTTGATGCCGTCGAGCGCGGCGGCGACGCTGCGCAGGCTGGCGACGACGGCGCAGCCGAGATCGTCCAGCATATCCTCGAGCATCATCGCAATGATGGCTTCGTCCTCGACAATGAGGAGGCGAAGCCCTTGCAATCGGTCCGCCTCAGCCACCGGAGACGACATTCTTCTCGAAGGGCAGACGGATGTGGCAATGCACGCCAGCAGGGTCGAAACGGAGATCGACCTCGCCGTCCAACTCCTCGCGGATGCCGCGCTCGATCAGCCGCATGCCGAAGCCGCGGCGCGATGGCGGCGCGACGGCGGGGCCGTCGCTTTCGGTCCAGCGCAACTCGGCCTGCCTGAAGCCGTCGCCAACAAGTTCGGCCCAGGTGACGCTCACCTTGCCGTCAGGCGTGGACAGCGCGCCATATTTCGCGGCATTGGTCGCCAGTTCGTGCAGGACGAGATTGAGCATGATTCCCGCGCTCGGGCCGAGCATGACCTCCGGACCGACCAGGGCAATGCGTCGTTCGGCGCCTTCCGCGTAGGGCTGCAGGCTCTGCCGGACGACATCGCCGAGGCCGGCGCCCTGCCAATGGCCGCGCGTCAATAGATCATGCGCGCGCGACAAGGCCATCAACCGCGCGGTGAAGGCCTTTTGGAACTCCGCCGGGGCGCTGGTCGAGCGCATCGTCTGCAGCGCCAGGGACTGCACCGTCGCCAAAGTGTTCTTCACGCGATGATTCAGTTCGTCGAGCAGCAGTTTGCGCTGCTGCTCCTCGCGCTTCAGTTCGGTGATGTCTCGCGTCGTCCCGGCGATGGTTTCGACCTCGCCGGCTGCGTTCGTCACCGGCACGAAAATATAGTCGTAAATGCGCCGGCCGAGGGTGGCGTGCGGGAAGGACACCTCGCCGCGGATCGGCTGTTTGGTGGCGACGACACGGTCGATTTCGCGCTCATGCATCTCCGCATGCCAGCGCTCGTAGCCGTTCTCGATCAGGGTCTTGCCGATGGCGTCATCGAAGCTCTTGCCCCACATCTCGAGCAAGGCCTCATTGGCGAAGATGAAGCGATAATTGCGGTCGAAGGCATAGATCAGGTCCGGCGTGCTGGAGACGATGGCCTCCAAGAATCTACGTCGGCGTTCAGCGCCATTGACCTGCGCCACATTCGATTGAGCCGTCCGCTCCAACTCGCCGCTCATGCCCGCTCCCGTACTAACGAACCTGCCTATTCCGGCAGGGTAAGCCGCCCCCTCCCGCGCTCGCGCGCAAGAACCCCAGTACGACGAACGGCGTCAGGTTCCACGAGTTCCCGTGGCGGGAAAAAACTTCCTTTCAAAGCAAAAGGCCCGCTCTTTGAAGCGGGCCTTTTGCTTTGGCGATATGCGGTATGGCGGAGAGGGCGGGATTCGAACCCGCGGTACGTTTTACCGTACGCACGCTTTCCACGCGTGTGCCTTAAACCACTCGGCCACCTCTCCATCCAGATCGGCGCGCCGTGAGGGGCCGGCGTCCGAGGTCGTGGCGGGCGCCAAAATAGCGGCTCGGCCCCACCCTTTCAACCGCCGCGATCGCCCCGCGACGGCAAAAAAATCAATATTTTCAATGAAGTCGGCTTAAGGCAGCGTTAATCGCTGTCGATCTTCAGGGCGGCGATGAAGGCCGCCTGGGGAATCTCGA
>CAMAVH010000064.1 GCA_945861615.1 Rhizobium sp. Q54
GACGCAGCCAAGGTCATCCTCGTCGCTCCGGCGACGGCGAAGAGCGAATTGGCGCAACGCTTGATAAGCGCTCCCGACGTCCGTGTCGTCTTCACTGGCTATACGCCGCCCGGCACGCCGGCTGGCGATCTGCTCGACAGCGGCCAAGCCGAATTCTTGCGTTGGAACATCCATCCTCGCCTGCGTGACAATGCCGCGCTGGTCCGCAGTGTCGGCGCGCGCCAAGTCTTGCCGGCCTTCGGCGACGCGGCCAAGGCTCGCACGGCCTGGGAGGCCGCCTTCGCGCCCGCCCGCGTCCTGCTCGATGCCGGCTGCGACCTTTAACGCTCGGTCTTCTTATAAAGCGCGCCGAGCGCCACCAGGATCGCCGTCGAGGAGAAAATGGCAAGAACGCTAAGCGCCATGCCTTCGCCAGGGGAGCCCTGCGAAAACTGATTGAATACGTAGGTGGCCACGGTCGGCATGCCGGATGGAGCCAACATGATCGAGGCCACCAGTTCGCGCGATGCGATAGCGAAAACCAGCAGCATCGCGACGAACAGATTGGGCGCGATCAACGGCAACAAAACCTTCCACATCGTGCGCCCCATCCCCGCTCCGCTCACTCGGGCCGCCGCGTCGAGCGACGCGCCGACCTGACGTAGGCCGGCGCCGACGTAACGCACGGGATAAGGCAGCAGGAGACAGATGTAGGCGAGCAACAGCACGATCGGCGTGTTGTAAACCGGAAAGGGCCACCAACTGCGATTCCAGGCGAGAATCAGCCCGACGGCAATCACCATACCGGGCAGGGCATTGGGCAGGATCGACAGGCCATCGACCAGGCCGCGTCCACGCATCTGGCTACGCACGGTCACATAAGCCGCAAGACTGCCGAGCAGACCCGCACCAACTGCCGCAACGCCGGCGAGCCACAGGCTATTGACCAAGGCGTCCATCGCCCCCGTCTCGTTGGCGAATACCGACTCGAAATGACGCAGGCCCATGTTTGCCCAGCTCAGCCCCCCCGATAGAGTCTCGCTGAAAGCCGTCAGCACGACTGCTCCCACCGGCAGAACCACGGCGAACCCCGCGACGACGGCACAGAAAGCGACAGCCGCCCAGCGCCAACGCCCCAATTCGATCATTGCCATCTGACCATGCTTGCCGCTCACCGCGACGTAAGAGCGTCGGGTCGCGATCCAGTTTTGCAGCAGGAAGGCGGCGAGCGCCAAGACGACGAGGCCGAGGGACAGAACGGCGGCGCCCGGCAAATCGATCGGCCATTCGGCGAATTTCTCCTCGATGCTGGTAACGAGGACGAGAAACTGGCTGCGCTTGCCGAGCGCCGAGGGCGTGCCATATTCCTCGATCGTCAGCGCGAAGACCAGCAACAGGCTCGCCGCCAAGCCCGGCAGCGACAAGGGCAGCGTGATGCGCCAAAAGGCGTAAAACGGACTGGCTCCGGACACGCGGCCCACGTCGGCAAAACGCCGGCCGATCATGGCCAAGGTCCGCGACAAGGCGAAATAGACCACCGGGAAAAGGTGCAGGGTCATGACGACGACGATGCCCGGCAAGGAGAACAAGAAAGCACCGGCGTCGAAACCTAACAGCTGCGTGCTATAGCCGGACGGTTGCAGCGTCAGCACCCAAGCGAAAGCGCCTATGTAAGGCGGAATCATGAACGGGATCAGCAGCAGCAAATCCCACAGCCCGCCCCAGGGCAAGTCGGTCATGCCGCGCAGCACCGCGAGCGGCAGAGCCAGTAGCAGACATCCGGCGGCGACGCCCAAGCCGAGCATGAGCGTATTGCCGAACAATTCCGGCAGGCGCGGATCGGCGAGCGCGGTGGCGAAAGCCGAAAACGGCGCGGCGAAGGAACTGTCCGTCAGATGGGGAAATACCGCCTGCAGGACGACGAAAAAAATCGGCAAGGCGACGACGACGACGAGCCCTGCGAGAGAGAGCCCGAGAATCACGCCGCCGCCTTGCCGTTCCATATTCAAACTCTACGCTATCGGTTTATTTCAAGCCCATCGTGGTCTTGAACTTGGCCAGCGTTTCGTTGCGCTTCTGCGCCGTCGATTCGCCGACATCGAGCAACTTGATCTCCTTCCAACCCGGACGCTTGGCGGCGACGTCGGTGCGCGCCGGCAGCAAGTAAGTGTCGGCGACCAGTTTCTGACCTTCGTCCGACAGCAGGTAATCCATGAACTGCTTGGATTCGGCCACATGCTTCGTCGTCTTGAGGATCATTGCCGGGCGCGATTCGAGAACCGTGCCCGAGCTGGGATAGATCACCTCGATCGCTTCGCCTTTGGCCTTGGCGCCGAGCGAGATGTAATCGACGCCGCCCATGACGGCCGCCTTCGCCCCCTGCATGACGGGATTGAGTGCCTGAGCATTGGCGCCCGGAACGATCATGCCGTTGGCCTTCAGGGCCTCGAAGGTTTTCCAGCCGTAGGACGGGTGCGACACCAAGCCGCTCACCATGCCGTAGGCGGAGCCCGACGAAGCCGGGTCGGGCATCGTCACCGCGTCCTTGTAGGCCGGCTTCGCCAAATCCGACCAATCGGTCGGCTTCGGCTTGCCCGATTTCGGGTTCCAGATCATGGCGAGCGCCGCCGCGCCCTGCGCGACGTAATACTTATCCTTCAGCGCTGCCGGCACCGTCTTGGCATTCGGCGATTCGTAAGCCAGCAATTGGTCTTGCGCCTTCATGTCGACGGCGGTGTCCCACGACGCCGAAATCAGAACGTCGGCCTGCGGATTGGCCTTCTCGGCCGCGAGACGCGCCATGATCTGCCCGGTCGTCGCTTGAAACACGCTGACTTTCGTTCCGGTTTTCTTTTCAAAGCCCGCCGCCAGGTTTTTGGCGAGGCCGGCGGGACCCGCCGTATAGACGGTGATTTGCTGCGCGCCGGCGGCGCCGGCGGTGAACAGAGTGGCGGCCAGCGCGAGGCCGAGAGTCGTGCGGATCATCGAAAGTCTCCTGTTGTCTGGTGGAAAGCGAAAGGCGGATCAGAGGGCGGCGTCCGGCGGGACGTCGCCGAGAAAAAGGCGCAAGCGGTCGCGGTCGAGAGTGACCGAGACCATGTCGCCAGGCTTCAGGGGCCGGTCATGCCAGAATTGGACGACAGGACCGTGATCGCGGGCGCCCCAACGGGCGGCAATCTCGTAGCGGTCGCCCTTGAAATGGGCCGAGGCGACGGAAAAGCGCAGTTCGCCCTCGCCGCCCGGCTGCACGGCGGCGCTCGGCAGCATCAGGGTGGAGGGACCGGAGTGACCGTTGACGAGCTGCGGCAGATGCAGGCTAGCGCCCTCGCCTTCGGGATGAAACGCGCCCTCCTCGGCATGGCCCCGGATCAGACTGCCGGATTTGAGGAAGGCGGCGATCCAGGCGTCGGCCGGATCCTTGTAAAGCCGCTCGGGCGTATCCGCCTGCACGATGCGGCCGGCGCGCATCACGGCGATACGGTCGGCGAGGCTCAGGGCTTCGGATTGATCGTGGGTGACATAAATCGCCGTGGCGCCGAGATCGCGCACCAGCATGGCGATCTCGCGGCCCAGGCTGTCGCGTAACGCTGCGTCGAGGTTCGACAGCGGCTCGTCGAATAGCAGCACGCGCGGCGAATCCACGATGGCGCGCGCCAGCGCCACGCGCTGCTGCTGACCGCCGGACAGTTCGCCGGGAAAGCGGTCCGCCAAATGCCACAGCGAGACGCGACGCAGGGCCGTCTCGATCAGCGCGGCGCGTTGGGCGGTTGGAATGCGCCGCGCCGCCAGCGGGAAGCCGACGTTCTCGCGCACTCGCATGTGCGGCCATAGGGCATAGTCCTGAAACACCATGCCGAGATTGCGCCGTTCGGCCGGCACGAACAGCTTGGCCTCAGGGGCGGCGACCAACCGGTCACCGAGCCGGATAGACCCCTCGTCGGGGGCCAGCAAGCCGGCAATGGCTCTGAGCAAAGTGGTTTTGCCGCAGCCGGAGGGGCCGAGCAGGGCGACGAATTCCCCAGGTTGTATAGTCAGATCGACGCCGTCGATGGCGCGAAGCCCGCCGAACGCCTTGGCCAGACGGGTGATCTCGACGCCGTTGCCGGCCGTGCTGGAGGCTGTCATCCCTAGGGTTCCCGGACGGTGAAAACGGCCGGATCATAGGGACAGGGCCATGACAGGTCGGTGACAGAACTGGGCTTTTCCGAGGAAAGCGGCTCTTTCTAAAAACGATGGAAATATCCATAGCGTTCATGTAGCGTTCACATACTGGATGTAGAAATACGTCAGTGAGTTAGTAACGGGTTGGAGCGCGTGCACTATATATTGTTGCCCCTCTCCTTGGTTTCGAACGCAAGAGCCTCTTGCGTGACGGCTTCGCCGCCCGGAGCCCTACCCCCGCCTCTGGCCGCTGATCCGTCCTTTAGGATCTCGCGCCCAACCGCAGTTCTTGCTTCGCTTTTCAACATTAAGCCTGCCCAAACGCTTCCGTTCCGGAAGCGTTTTTCGTTTGTGTCTTTCGTTTCCCTTTATGGAGGTGTCGATGGCTAAACGGTCCCAACGCCAAGCTGCCGCAGCGCGTCAGGTTACAGGGCGCTCCCCCGCGTTCGATGCGGAGGTCCACGCGCTGTTTCCGAAAGGGGGACCGGTTCATGCCGACGACGATCGCGATAAAAGCTACGTCCGCAAGGTTAGGCCGCAAGGCGAGAACCAGCGACAACTGATGGAATGCATCGACAAGAAGAACCTGGTGCTCGCCCTCGGCCCCGCCGGCACCGGCAAGACCTACCTCGCCATCGCCAAGGCGGTCGAGGCGCTCGAAGCGGGCAAGATCGAACGCATCATGCTGTCGCGCCCGGCGGTCGAGGCCGGCGAAAGCCTCGGCTACCTGCCCGGCGATCTTGAGGAGAAGCTCGCGCCGTACCTCCGACCGCTCTATGACGCGCTCAGCGACCGTTTGGGGCGCAAGCGCCTCAAGACCATGCTCAGCGACGGCTCGATCGAAATCGCCCCGGTCGGCTACATGCGGGGGCGCACGCTCAACAATGCCTTCGTCGTGATCGACGAGGCGCAGAATTGCACCTACACGCAGATCAAGATGCTGCTGACCCGCCTCGGCTGGCACTCGACGATGGTGCTGACCGGCGATCCCGATCAGACCGATCTGCTGCCCGGCATGTCGGGCCTGTCCGATATCGCCAAACGCCTCGAATCCCTGCCGGACATTTCAGTGGTGCACCTGCAGGACCGCGACATCGTTCGCCACCCGCTGGTCGCCAGCATGTTAACCGTGCTTTAACCATCGCGCGACGGAACCGACGAAACGAAAACGCCCGGATGATTTTCTCATCCGGGCGTTTTTCCATCGCGCAGGCGATGCGCCGTTTACATATCGTCGCGCTGATATTGCTCTTGCTTCAGCTTTTCTTCGAATTCGCGGCGACGGCGCTCGGCATCCTGCTTTTTCTTTTCTTCGTCGTTCAAATTCGCAGCCGGTGTTTCGTTTTCTGTTGGTTTCGTCATTTTCGGACCCTCTTCCTGTCGGGTTGCCATACATCTAAAAGTTGAGGGAATTTAATTCCGCCACTTTAGATTGCGGAAGCCATTGAAGATTCTTAATAAATTTTGTGTCATATTCTATGCTATATTCCGGAAAAGGCAATTTACGGAGCGATGGCTTTGGCGGCACAGATTCTCTTGGTCGATGATGAGGATATGGTGCGGATGCAGATTCGCTCCAGCCTCGAACTTGAGGGTCATCAAGTCCGCGAAGCCAGCAACGGTCGCGAAGCGATCGACATGCTCGACGGCTATAAGCCCGATCTCATGATCACCGATATTTTGATGCCGGAGAAGGAAGGCATCGAGACGATCATGGAAGTGCGCCAGAAATACGCCGACATCAAGATCATCGCCATATCCGGCGGCGTGCGTACCGAAAACATGGATTTCCTCAAGATCGCCAAGCGCCTAGGCGCCGATCTCGCCCTGCCAAAGCCGTTCGGCCGTCAGCAGCTCCTGACGCTCGTCAATCAACTGCTCGGCGCCAAAGCCACTTCCTGACGGCCCCTATGTGACGGATCAGCGGCCTTCGCGCGCCGCCGACCATTCGACGACGCGCTTGCCCGTGGCGTTGCCGCTTTCCGCGCGCCCGACGATTCGGTCGCCGTCGATGCGGCCGCGATAATCCCAGCGCAGCGTGTGCGAGCCCTCGCGGATCGGCAGCCAGAAGGCGATCTCCGCTCCAGACAGCTTGGCGTCGCGGATCTCGATGGTCCGCAGCGATTCGGTTTCCAGCACGCCCGCGATCTCCTGGAACTCTTGCTCCAGGACGAGACGGTGCTGCTGCAGGGCGCCCGCCCGCATTTCGCGCCATAGCCAGGCCCCTTCGGCCTTGGCCGGCACCACCCACAGGCGCACCCAGCTTTCGCCGTAATGGGCCGACGACTTGACCAGCTCGGCCTTGTCGGGACGCCATTCGCCCATGTCGTGGAAATGCGAGACGATGCGCGTGCCCGGCTTGAGCAAGAGCAGGCTTGGGCGCAGCTGCAGGTTGATTCGCCGATACAGGAACATGGTGACGACGGTCGCCGCGCTCAAATCCGTCTTGAAGATATCCTCTTGGCGAAAGCTCGCGCGGTCGGCGACGCCCGCCGCCAGAGCATTGGCGCGGCTCAGCTTGACCAAATCGGCATCGAGCTCGACGCCGAGCCCGCGCGCGCCGAAATCCTTGACCGCGCTGATGACGATGCGGCCGTCGCCCGAGCCGAGGTCGATGACGCTATCGGCCGGTTCAAGGTCGGCGATGCGCAACATGCTCCGCACGACGATGTCCGGCGTCGGCTCGTAGGGCACGACGATGTCGCCGCCTGCCGCCGGCTTGGCCGGCGGCTCCGGCGCGCTAAAGGCCAGCGCCGGCGCAAAGGCGCCCCAGATCAGCAGGCTTCCGATCGCCAAGCCAATAGCTCGCCGCATGATCATCTCTCCCTCCCCGAGTGCTCGGGGCAACCTAGCATGGTCCTTTCCGCCGCGGGATGGCCTCTCGCCTCGGGGACCGACGCCGATTAGGATGCGTCGCGAAAGGACAAACGATGAGCATGATTCGTCTGGCGCCCGGCATTTCCATCGACGAGCGGGCCTTGGATTGGCAGTTCGCCCGCGCCAGCGGGCCCGGTGGCCAGAACGTCAACAAGGTCGAGACCGCCGTGGTGCTGCGCCTGGCGTTGGGTGCCGTACCCTTCCCGCCCGGCGTGCGCGCACGTCTGGAAGAGGCTGCGGGCCGCCGCGTCACCAACGATGGCGATCTCGTGATTCACGCCCAACGCTTCCGCAGCCAGGAGCGCAACAAGGCCGACGCGCTGGAGCGCCTCATCGCCCTGGTCAGCGCTGCCCGGCTGCCGCCGCGTCCGCGCCTGCCGACGCGCGTCAGCAAGGGGCAAAAAAAGAAGCGGCTGGCCGACAAGGCCAACCGCTCCCATATCAAGTCCCACCGCCGCCGTCCCGGCGGCGACGATTGACCACGGTCTATTTCATCGCCGCGATCAAACGGTTCACGACCGGCTTCGGCGTGGCATACATGCGCGCCACGAGTTTTTGCACCGCTTCGCCGGAATCGTAGTCGATATCGAGCTTCGATTTCTGCGCATCGGCGAGGAACTGTTTGTCCTTCATCGTCGCCGCGAAGGCATCGCGCAAAATCTTGAGCCGGTCGGCCGGTACGCCGGGCGGCGCGACGAACGGGCGGCCGAAGACCTGCTGGCCGATCATCAGCTCCAGCAACTGCTTGTCGGCGTCGTTTTTGACGAAGCTCCAGATCGACGGCACGCCCATCTTGTCGAGATCGGGATCGTTCTCCATGCCGAACTGCACGGCGACGGTGACCGACTTGTCGGTGAGCCAGTTGGCCTTTTGGGTCTTCAGGCTGGTCCAGGCCCAGCCGCAGAGGCCGTCCGCCTCGCCGCGCTCGACGGCGAGCGTGATGTCGAGCGTGCCTTTGTAGCCGCGGATGATCTTGAACTTGGTGCCGAGCACCTCGTTCATGACCGCCGGATAATCCTGCGTCGAGCCGCCTTCGGCCGTCGCACCCATGACCACTTCTGTCTTCATGGCGGCGGCCACTGTGGTCGCCGGCGCGCCGTTGCGCAACGCGCAGACGCGGACCTCCTTGTTGGCCGTGCCGAGATAGCTGAACTTCGGCGGATCGTATTGCGTGCTGCGCTTTTCTTCGAGCAGCGGCGTCATAATCGAACCCGGGAAGATGATGCCGATGGCCGAACCGTCCTTCGGCGCCACGCTGTAGATATATTCGGCCGCCTTGCTGCTGCCGGCGCCCGGCATGTTTTTCGGCACCATCGTCGGATTGCCGGCCAAATGGCGCGGCATATGACGCGCAACGACGCGGCCGTAAACGTCATAGCCGCCGCCGGGGGCGGCGCCGATGATCATGTCGACGCTACGTCCCTTGTAAAACGATTCGCCGGTGGATTGGGCGGCGGCATCTACGGCGACCACGGCCGCGAACAGACCCACAGCCGCAGACAGACTCCGCACTTGATAAGAATTCGGCATCAATGGCTCCCTGTTTTATGCGGTCATTTTTCACCGCTTGCCGAGATTTTTACACGCCTGCGCCGGGCTTGTCACCTCGGGGTATGGGCGCCATGAAAACCCCGCGCCGGCGAGACCGGCGCGGGACCGTCTCGGGATCGAGCGTCGGGCCAGGGCCGCCGGCAATCAGCTTCTGCTAGAACAGGTCGTCGGTGGTTTTCGCCGGCGAAGTCTTCCACGCCAGGATGGTGGCGACTTCGGGCGCGAGGTTGCCGATCCAGGTCATCTTCGCACTCACGACAATGCCGACAGAGCCGGCGAGTCTCATTACACGAGACATGAAACGCTGCCTGGTAAAGGCGCTCGAGCGTTTTCCTACTCTAGACATCTGCCGATGTTTCAGACCCTTTCCACCATAAAGAAATACGGCGCCTCGATCACATTCGAGGCGCCGTCGCATTTTTTCGGATCGAAACTGTCTAACGAATGGGCTTTAACTGTCTTTCACCAACATTCGTCTCTCGCGCTAACGGTTGGGAGGCGCGATCGCGGCCGACAATTTTTCGGCAAGCGCGGGCGGCGTCTTGACGATGCGCGCCACGACATTATCGACGTCCTCGCCCGAGGTCAGGCCGATTTCGAGCTTGCTCTTCGCCGCATCCTGCATGAAAGCCGCATCCTTGCCGGTCGCCATGAAGGCCGTGCGCAGCGCTGTGATGCGGTCCCGCGGAACGTCCGGCGGCGCGACCAGCGGGCGGGCCACCGTCTTTTGCGCCATGATCAATTCCATGATCTGACGATCTTCCGGATTCTTCACGTAATCGAGCGCGAGCGGCACGTCCGGCAGGTCCGGCTCTTTTTTGAGCGCGCTTTGCATCAGGATCCGAATTTTCTTGTCGCGGAGATAATCGCCGCGCCGGCTCTTCACGTTCGACCAGGACCAGTCGCCGAGACCCATGACCTCGCCGCGCTCCATGGCGAGAGTCACTTCCGTGGTGCCTGGATAGCCCGAGATGATTTTGAACTTGGTTCCGATCAACGCATTCAGCAGGCGCGGCGTGGTTTCCGTGTCGATGGTCGGGCCGGTGCCGCCGACGATCATCTCCTTGCTGAAGAGATCCTCCGTCGTCTGGATCGGCGAATCGGCCCAGGCGACGACCACGGCCGTCTCTGAGGCCATGTTGCCGATCCAGTTGAATTTGGCGATGTCGAACCGAACGCCGGTCGGATTGGTGAGCGTCGCCGTCAACATGCCGCGCTGGACCATGCCGAAGGTCGAGCCGTCTTTCGGCGAGATATTATAGAGGTTGTTCGCGGCTTGCAGGCTGCCGGCCGCCGGCAGGTTCTGCACGACGATGCTGGGATTGCCCGGCATGTGCTTGGTGAAGTGCCGCGCGAGCAAGCGGGCTTGCGCGTCATAACCGCCGCCCGTACTCGCCCCGACGATGAACGTCAGCTGCTTGCCCTTATAGAATTCGGCCGGCGCTTGCGCTGCCGCCCATCCACTCGCCAGCAACGCTGATAAAGCCACGGCGCCCGCCAATACGGGCCGATGCAAGGTCGTCATTCGGAGCCTCCGACGCTGTTTTGCCATCAGCCTATCGACCGCGCCCTCATCTGGCAATCGCTCGATAAATAAAGAGCCATTAAAAAGTTATGAATTTCAATGGCTTGAAACAGAAATTGTCAGCCCCCTGCTCTTTAGGACTTTATTTATATGCCTTTAGTTATAATTTCACTCCCGGCGCACCAATTGTAGAAGCCATGCAGACCTTGATGACACGCTTAAAATCACTCCCGTCCCCCGTGCCACCCCCGGCGCATGGCGCGCGCCCGGTGCTGCATTTTTTGCTGCTGATCTCCTTCGCCATTCTCCTCGGTCTCGGCGCGCTCGGTTTGCATACTTGGTCTAAGGGCCAAGAGTTGCGCGAACGGACGGGCCAATCGGTGAAGGGCATGGCCCATGTCATCGCCGAACAAACCGCGCGAACGGTGCAGACCATCGATCTCACCCTCCAGGGCGTGCTCGACGCTCTGCGCTATAACCAGATCGACTGGCATTTTGACAGTCTGCAGATTTACGAATACCTGAAGACGAAGCAGGATCGCTCCGGCGTCATTCGCAATCTGTTCGTGGTCGATGAGAACGGCAAACTCTTGAATGAGTCGGCGAACTTTCCGCCGTCTGATCTAGAGCTGAGCGATCGCCCTTATTTCACCATGCATCGCTTCTATCCGCAGACGGGCCTGTTCGTTGGCTCGCCCATGCTCAGCCGCGTCACAAACGACTGGATCATCGCGACCAGCCGGCGCATCGACAAGACGAACGGCACCTTCGACGGCGTCGTCGTCGCCAGCAGCGACTTATCGCGCCTGCGTTCCGTGTTCGACAGCGCCAATCTCGGCGAAGGCGCGGAGATCGCGCTGTTCCTCTCCAATGGCACTCTTCTACTCCGCTCGCCGGAAGAAGCGGCCTCCACCGGCAGCCCATTCCTGAGCGCCGACATGATGGCGCGTGCCGAAGGCGGAAGCGCGATCTTCACCACCGAAAGCCCGCTAGACGGCGTGCGTCGCATCTATGCGTTGCATCGCGTGCCTGACATGCCGATCTACGTGCTTGCCGGCGTGAATGAAGAGATGCTGCTGCGCGGCTGGCGCCGCGAATGGATGCTGTTTGCCGGTATCTCCGCGCTGATCGTCGCTGCCATCGGCCTTTTCGGCTTCATTGCAATACGCGACAGCCGGCGCCGCGAAACTCTTATCGCGGCGCTCAGCGAGAGCGAGCAGGTCTTCCGCGATTTCGCAGAAGCGGCCTCCGACCGCTTCTGGCAAACCGATGCCGAACATCGTCTGATTTGGCATAGCGGCGTCACGGGCGCGCCGCCGAGCTACATCGGCAAGACAAGATGGGAGCATTTCGGCATCGCCCCCGACCAGAACCCCCTTTGGTTCAAGCACAAGGCGGACATGGACGCCCATCGCACGTTCCGCGATTTTCGCTATGTCCGTGCGAAAGAAGACGGCAGCGTGCGCCATCGCATCGTGAGCGGCAAACCGCTCTTCGACGCACAGGGTAAATTCCTCGGCTATCGCGGCACTTATAGGGACATGACGGCGCAAGTGACGACGCAAGAGCGCGCTCAGCGCAGCCGCGACCGCTTTCTGCGATCGATCGAAAGCCTGTCGGAAGGTTTCGCGCTTTACGACGCCGATGATCGCCTCGTCGTCTGCAATACCCGTTTTCTAGAGCTCTACGCGCCGGTCGCCAATAGCCTGGTGCGCTGGTCGAGCTTCGAGGATTTATTGCGAGAATGCGTTGAACACAAACTGATTCCCGAAGCCATCGGCCAGGAGCAGGAATGGATCGCGCGCCGCATGGCGCAGCATCACGATCTTCCCTATGTGCAGGAAGTCGAGCGCAAAGGGCGTTGGGTCGAGATCCGCGAACAGCATGACAAGGAAGGCGGCACGCTGATCCTCGTCCTCGACGTCCATGACCAAAAAATCGCCGAACTGCGCCGACTGGCCCTCGCCGACCGCCTGCGCAAGATGATCGACAACATGCCGGCAGGCTGCCTGTTGCTCGACAATCATCGTCGCATCCTTGATTGGAATCCGGCCGCTGAGCAGATTTTCGGCTACAGCAAAGCCGAAGCGCTCGGCATGGATCCTTTCGACCTTATCGTCGCGCCGGAACAACGCGTAATCATCGAAGCCAGCGTGGCCCGCGCCTACAGCGGCGAAGAAACCACAAGTCATGTCAGCCTCAACCGCGCCAAAGATGGCCGGGGGATTTTCTGCGAATGGGTCAACACGCGCCTGATCGACGATGACGGCAACTGCACAGGCCTCGTCAGCATGGTGCGCGACATCAGCGCGCAGCGGATCGCCGAAGAAAAGACGAGGCAAGCCACCCGCATGGAAGCCATCGGCCAACTGACGGGAGGCATCGCCCATGACTTCAACAACCTGTTGCAGGTCATCATCGGCAACTCGGAAATCTTGATCGAATCCCTGGAAGACATGCCCCGCTTGCAACGCTGGGCCAACATGACGAAGGAAGCCGCGGATCGCGGCGCCGAACTAACGCTGCGGCTGCTCGCCTATTCTCGGCGTCAAACACTGGAGCCCGTCTCCGTCGATCTGCACGAGGTGATCTCCGACCTCAGCCCCCTCATTGAACGTTCCATCGGCGAACATATCGCCGTCTCCACGGCTATGGAAGAAGACCTCTGGCAAGCCACTCTGGATCGCGGCCAGATTGATCAAGCCTTGCTCAATCTCGTGCTCAACGCGCGCGATGCCATGCCGAACGGCGGCTCTCTCACCATCGCCACGAGCAACGCGTCTCTCAGCCTCGTCGAGACGGCCGGCGAAGCGAAACCCGGCGACTATGTCGCCATCACAGTCACGGATTCCGGCTCGGGCATGACGCCAGACGTTCTCAAGCGCGCATTCGAGCCGTTCTTCAGCACCAAGGGCGTCGGAAAAGGCAGCGGCCTCGGCCTCTCGATGGTGCATGGCTTTGTCAATCAATCGGGCGGCCTCGTGCGGCTCGAAAGCGAAATAGGAAAGGGTACGACTGTGAGAATCTATTTTCCCCGCGCCGTCGTCAGAGACGCGGCCAAGCCGCAGAGTGACGAGACGACGCTCGAGGCCTCGCGGAAAACGATCCTCGTGGTCGAAGACAACGATATGGTCCGCACTTATGTGACGGCACAGCTCGAAAGTCTCGGCTACAAGGTCATCGAGGCGGAGAACGGCCCGGCCGGTTTGACCAAGCTGGAAAGCGCCGGCCACGTCGATCTGCTGTTTACCGACGTCATCATGCCGGGCGGCATGAACGGCCGCGAATTGGCCGAGCGCGCCGTCGAACGGCGGCCGAATCTGAAAGTGCTTTTCACATCCGGCTACGACGAAAGCGCGATCACGACCGACGGCCGCCTTGCCGCCGGTATGTATTTGCTGAAGAAGCCTTACCAGCGCAAGGAATTGGCGGGCAAAATCATCGAAGTGCTGAATTCCGCAGCCGCCGCCGTGGCCTAATCGTCGCGTCATGAGCATCAAAAGAAAACGGCGGCTCAAAGAGCCGCCGTTTTCTTATCGCGAAGGCGATCGATCCGAGAGGCTGTGCAAATCAGCCGAGCTGAAGATTGACGGCAGCAGTTTTGCCCCGCTCAGTCGCCAGTTCGTAGGTGACTTTCTGGCCTTCGGTCAAAGCCTGGATGCCGGCGCGCTGAACGGCCGTGATGTGAACGAACACGTCTTTCGAGCCCTCGTCGGGAGTAATGAACCCAAAACCCTTGGTCGGGTTGAACCACTTCACGGTGCCTGTCGCCATCGTCATCTCCTGGTGGGCGAGTTCCAACTTCCACGCGTCCGTCGCGGGACCGATCAATTAAGCTAGTCGGGGAAGCCGGAGCGCAGCGGGAAGCAGGCGTAGCAAGCCAGCCGGTAGATAATTGATCGATAATTATTATCATCCATTACATGACATGGCGAGGACAATGAGGCCATAAGTTGCCACAGATCGCTGCAATCGCTGCCAATTAGACGTTCATTTGGGTGAAAACTGCTTTTAAAAGAGGCCCTTGCGGATTGGCGAAGGCATGGCTGACAGCAAAGTGATTGAGCTCTAGCAACTCCATCTCGACGCAGGGATGACCGGCGCTCCGCCATGCCGTCGCGAAGTCGCGGCCCTGCCGTTTGAACTCATCGAGCTCGCGCGAGCCATAGCCGACCACCATCGGCAAAGCACGCTCCGGGATATGCCGGATCGGACTCAAGCGCTCCACGGCCGCCGGATCGAGCGAGAGATAACTGTTGCGCCATGACAGGCGCACGGGGACCAGATCGTACATGCCGCTGATCGGCGCCGCGCCTTTGATGAGATCCTGGGGCAGCCCATAAAGCGCCGGCCAATCGCTCACCGCCACTGCGGCGCAGACATGGCCGCCGGAGGAATGGCCGCTGATGAAGATGCGCGACGGATCGCCGCCAAGCCTCTCCGCGTTGCGATAGATCCACGCCACCGCCGCGCGCGCCTGCCGCACATGCTCATCGAGCGTCACGTCAGGCACATGGTCATAATCGATGGCTACGAACATCACGCCGCGCGCGACGAAAGGCTCGGCGATGAAGCTGACATCTTCCTTCTTGCCCGCCTTCCAGGCGCCGCCGTGAAAATAGATCTGGATCGGCCAGCCCGGCCTCGGTTGGTCGTGAGCCGAAGGCCTGAAGACATCGAGCCGTTCCGCCGCGGCGGCGCCGTAGGCGACATTGAAAAGCGCATCCTGCGCCAAAGCTGCGCGCACGCGCGCGCTTTCGGCAGTTTTGAAATGATGATGATGCTGACGCTCCGCCTCGCTCATCGCGCTCATCTGGTTGTATTGCGCATCGAGCTCCGCTTGCGTATAGGGCCCCCACACAACCGCGGACCTATCACCCGTTTCGTTCGGCGTATCGAGCATATGGCTCCCCTTGTCCCCTGTTGGCCTCGTTTCCCTGACCAGACAGTGCCACGAATCGGCCGGGTGGAAAATCACCCCGATTTCGTAAAGAATGAGACGAATCCTGCCAAATCAGTCCACCCGCTGGACAGCGGCACCAAGCTGGGCTTTGATCGCGCCATGCGCATGCTTCGTCTCCTCGTCTCGCCTCTGCTCGCCGTCATCGCCTCGGCTTGCGACAATGCCGTCAAGGTCACGCACCAGGGGCAATTCCTGCCCTATTCGCGCGGGCTGGTCGCCGAACTGGCCAAAGACGGCGAATTGCCCTTGCGGCTCTACGGCGCGCCCTTCGCCGAGGCCGTCGATGCGCGCGACATCGCCGCCGCCATTCGGTCGCCGGCTTGGCTGCCGCGCAGCGTCCATTTCACCACGACGCCGACGACGATCGATCGCAACTTCGCCGTCGTACTGATCTTCAATCCGGCCTTCCGCGATTCGGGCATGGATGTCGTCTGCGGCCCCGGTTTTGCGCCAAAGACCCAGTCCAGCGGCGGCAAGACGCTGCGCATCGCCGCCAACGTCTGCTACGAGGGCAAGAGCATTTCATGGCTCTATGCCGAAGGCCCGGCACCCAAAACCCTCGATGACGAGAACTTCCGCAAACTGACTGACCAGATCGTCATCGGCCTGTTTCCCGCCGAACTACGTCAGAACTGAAATAGCGCGGCACTCCACATGCCGCATAGTGAAATATCAGTCTGCTACATTTAGCGTCTGTCACGCGTTGTTGCCCGTCCGATTGCCTAGCTCCTAGGCGACTATCCTCGCCATCCGCCAAAGACTAAGGTTTTCCCACTGGCACATCCTTTGCTCTGTTCTTGATCATGCCCGCTCGCATCTCTTTCGCAGGTAGAGCCGCTCAATGCACCCGGCCAAGTCTGGCCGTAACAGGAGACGGATAGATGACTACACTTTCGCAGGCTCAATTCTCCCACACTCGCTTCACGCCCTCGGGCCGCAGCCTTTTCCGCAACGCCTCGCTCGCCGTCGCGTTCGGTGCCGCTTGCCTAGCCGCCTCGGCCGCCAAGGCTCAGGACTTCTACAAGGATAAGCAGATCAACTTCACCGTCACCTCTGCTCCCGGCGGCAGTTACGATGCCTTCGCGCGCATGATGGCGCGCTATCTTCCCAAGAATATCCCTGGGGAGCCCAGCTTCATCGTTCAGAACATGCCTGGGGCCGGCGGCTTGCGCGGAACAAACTGGCTCTACAACGCCGCGCCGAAGGACGGTATGGCGATCGCCATGATCAACAACACCTTGGCCTTCGATCCGCTTTACGGCAACAAGCAGGCGCAATTCGACGCCACGAAGTTCAACTGGCTCGGCACGCCGAGTAGAGAAACCGGGCTTTTGATCGTCTGGCATACGGTGCCGGTGAATAGCATCGAAGACGCGAAGACGAGAGAGCTTATCCTGTCAGCCAGCGGCACTGGATCGACGCCGGCCTTTTATGCCCGCGTCTTACGCTCGATCTTCGACATCAAGGTTAAGATCATCCCCGGCTACAAATCGCAGACAGATAGTTTTCTCGCCATGGAACGGGGAGAGAACGAAGGCAACGCTTCGCCCTTCTGGTCGAGCTTGAACAACAATTATCCGCACTGGCTCGCCGAGAAAAAAATCAAAGTGTTGACCTATTACGGCGCCGAAAAAGTGCCGGCCATTCCCGGTCCCTACGTGTTTGATCTGATCAAAGATCCCGAAAGCAAGGCCATCATGGAAATCGCCCAGGCCGGCCTCGCG
>CAMAVH010000065.1 GCA_945861615.1 Rhizobium sp. Q54
AGCGCGGCCGAGGGCACGACAGGCTCTGCGGCCGCATCGATCTCGACGAGGCGATCGCGCCAGGCGGCGACGGCATCGCGCAGGGCCATGTCGTGCGTCATGCGGCGCTCGACCTCGCGCGCCTCGCCGGGCTCGAGCAGGCCGAGGACATATTCGCCGGCCAAGGCTTGCAGATCGTCGGCCGCGCTCATGCCATGCACTCCCGCAAGGCCAGCAGGCTGCGGCGAATCCAGGCCTTGACCGTGCCGAGCGGCAGGCCGAGGCGGCCGGCGATCTCGCCATGGGTGAGGCCTTCGGTATAAGCCAGCAGCAGGCTGAGGCGTCGTTGCGGTTCGAGCCCTTCCAGGCAGCGGCGCAAGGCACTGCCGTCGGCGAGGCGCGCGAGCGGATCGTCGCCGGTGAGCTGCGCGTCGCTTAACTCGGTCAGGCGCTGGTCGTCGACCAAGTCCTCGCGGGCGCCGTCGCGCAGGTGGTTGAGCGAGAGATTGCGCACGATGGTGTAGATCCAGGCGCGCGGCGAGCCGAGCGCGGCGTTATAAAGCCCGGCCTGACGCCAGATGCGGACGAAGGCGTCCTGCACTACGTCCTCGGCGAGGTCGCGGCGGCGCAGGATGCGCAGCGCCACGGCGATCATGCGGCCCGCCTCACGGTCGTAGAGCGCCCGCAAGGCGGCTTGATCGCCGTCGGCGCAGGCGCGCAGCGCGGCGCGCGCATCGAACGCGTCATCAGGGGCTCCGTGGTCCAAGCGCATCCTCGATTGCCGTCGCGGGTCCATCTTGCGGGGCGACTGTAACCGTCCGAGCCGCCCGGCGCGAGCGCTGTGCGGGCCGGATCGATCACACGATCTTGAGGGCGATACCCGCCGTGCGCCATTGCGGATGCAGCGCGCCAAGAAAAGTTCCGCGGAAAATTGTTATTTTCGGGCTGCATCCAATCGAGCGGCCCGCGGGTTTCTCTGAGGTATCGGCGAAAACGCCGTATCCCATAGGCAACACCGAGGTAGACCTCATGACTCGCACGATTCGTCCTCTCGCCATCTTCGCCGCCTCATTGGTGGCTGGCGGCTTCGCCGCTCTGCCGGCCGCCGCCGGCACCCTCGTCGGCTTGGTCGACGGCAAAAGCCTGGCCTTGATCGACAGCGATTCCAAGAAAGTGACCAAGACGGTCGCGATCAGCGGCGCGCCCGCCCTCGTCGGCATCGACCAGCGTCCGGCCGACGGCATGCTCTATGGCTTGGCCGCCGACGGCACGGTCTTCACCGTTGACGTCGCCAGCGGCAAAGCGACGCAGAAGTCGAAGCTCTCGACCATGCTGCCGACCGGCGCCACCGCCACGGTGGACTTCAACCCGGTCGCCGACCGGCTGCGCGTCATTGGCTCGGACGGTAGCAATCTGCGCGCCAATGTCGATGACGGCATGGTGACGACGGACGGTGCGCTTAAGTTCGCCGATAGCGACATGCACAAAGGCGAGAAGGCCAACATCGTCGCCGGCGCCTACACCAATTCGTTCAAGGGCACCAAGGAGACGGCGCTGTTCGACATCGATGGCACCATCGGCGGCCTGATCAAGCAGGCGCCGCCGAACGACGGCGTGCTCAACGCGGTCGGCAAGCTCGGCGTGACGGCGTCGGGTCCGATGGCCTTCGATATCCTGTCGGACGGCAAGGGCGGCAATTCCGCTTGGCTGCTGGCCGGCGGCACCTTGCATCAGGTCGACCTCGCGACCGGCAAGGCGACGGCGGTCGGCAAGATCGACGGCGTGAAGGGCAATCTGATCGACATCGCCGCTTGGGCGGGGATGTAACGCAGTCCGGCAAGGATCAGGAAAGGGGGACGCTTGCCGTCCCCCTTTTTATGCGCGCCGTGCCGCGACGATCATCTTGCGCACGCGTTCCGGCGTTAGCGGCAGTTCGCGCAGGCGGACGCCGATGGCATTGAACACGGCGTTGCCGATGGCCCCCGGCGTCGGGCCGGCGGTGCCTTCGCCGACGCCGAGCGGCGGATCGTTCGGCCGGGCGACGAAGCCGACTTCGATCTCCGGCGCTTCCGCGAAGCTGAGGATCGGATAGCTCTCCCAATCGACGCTGGTGATGCGCGCGGCATCGAAGCGCACGGCCTCTTTCAGCGTCCAGCTCATGGCCTGCAGGAAGCCGCCTTCGAGCTGATTGGCGGCGCCGTCCGGGTTGATCACTTCGCCGGCGTCGCAGGCGATCCAGGCGCGCGGGATGGCGATGGTGCCTTTGGCCTCATCGACATGGGCTTCGACCGCGACGGCGACGAAACATTTGTTGTTCTTGTAGCGGTGGAAGGCCAGGCCCTGGCCGTAACCTTTGCCCCAGGACGCCGGATTCCAGCCGGCCATGGCGGCGGCCTTCTCGATCACGGCGCGGGCGCGCGCGTCCTTCAGGTGGGCGAGGCGGAAGGCGACCGGATCCTGCCCGGCCGCATGGGCCATTTCGTCCAAGAAGGATTCCTGCGCGAAAACGTTGCCGAAGGTGCCGAGGGCGCGTAGCGACGAGACGCGGATGGGATGCGGCTTGACCAGATGCTTGACGATACGCATCGCCGGCAGGTCATAGAGCGGCGTCGCGCCGCGATGGCCGCCGCCATGCTTGCCCTGGTTGTCGGCCGGCTTGGGCGCCGGCAGGGATTTCTCGCGATGCCAGGCGGCGACGAAGCCGGCGCTGTCCATCTTGGCGCGCGGCCGGCCCGCATGGGCGTTGGTCCATACGTCGCAATTCCAATCGAGCAATTTGGCGCCCGCATCGACGCTGGCCTGCAGGCCGATCACCATGGCCGAGCCATAGGGCTCCCAGCGATGTTCGTCCTCGCGCATCCATTGCAGACGCACCGGGCGGCCCGGCAGAGCGCGGGCCAGCATGGCGGCGTCCATCGCGGCGTCGTCGCTGCCGCTATGGCCGTAAACGCCGGCGCCTTCGGCATGGATGCAGTGGATGTTCTCGGCCGGCATGGCGAAGGCGCAGGACAGCGCCGCCTGGAGCGGGAAGACGCCCTGGCTCTGCTCCCAGACGGTGAGCTTGTCGCCGTCCCAGCGCGCGATGGCGCAGGACGGACCGATCGGCGCGTGCATCAGATAGGGCCGCGTATAGATCGCCTCGAGGGTTTTGGCCGCGCCGGCGGGCTCGGCAATGTCGGGGATCGGGCCGTCGATCGGATTGCCGCCGTCGATCAGCCAGTCGCTGCTCTCCTGGCTCACCAGCCAGTCGGCGAGATTGTCTTCGTTGGGCAACGAGGGCAGCTCGCGCCATTCGGTCGTCTCGCGCATGACCTCCCAGGCGCGCACGGCCTGATCCTCGCGCGTCGCGACGACGCCGAGGAAGCGGCCGTCCTGCACCACCGCGACGACGCCGGGCATCGCCTTGATGGCGGCGGCGTCGAACTTGACGAGCTCGGTCTTGTAGGCGGGCGGATGCAGCACGCGGCCGTGCAGCAGGCCGGGCAGCTCCATGTCCTGAATGAAGGCGCGCCCGCCGCTCAGCTTGGCTGGAATATCGAGCCGCGGCACGTTCTGACCCGCGAGGCGGCGGCTTTCCGGGCTGCGCGGCACGACGTCGCCGGTGACTTCGGCGTTGAAGGCCTGGCCGGCCATCAATTGCCAATAGCTGACTTGGCGGTTGGTCGAGCGGCTGCTGACGAGGCCGTCCTCGACGGTGAGATCTTCGACCGCGAGGCCGAGATGGGCAGCGGCTTTTTCCAGCAGGATTTGGCGTGCCTGGGCGGCGGCGTAGCGCATGGCGACGCCGCTCTGCTGCACCGATTCGGAGCCCGCCGTGAGCTTCTCGTCGACCGTCAGGTCGCTGTCGGCCTCCTGGACGCGCACGCGCGCCAGCGAGATGTCGAGCTCGTCGGCGCCGATCTGGGCGATGGCGGTCTTGATGCCCTGGCCGAACTCGGTCTTGCCGGTCTTGAGGGTGACGGTCTCGCCGGCATCGATGCTGAGCCAGCTGTCGATGCGCGCATCGACGGAGAGGCTGCCCGGAAGCTTAGGGGCGAGCTTCTTCTTCTCGGGAGCGTCGGTCATGGGCGCATCTCCCCGGTTTTCATCTCTCGGGCGGCGCGGCGGATGGCGCGGAAGACGCGGCTATGGGTGCCGCAGCGGCAGAGATGATCCTGCAGCGCGAGGCGGATGGCCGGCAGGTCGGGGTCGGGATTGGCGTCGAGCAGCGCCTTGGCGGCGACGATGATGCCGCTGGTGCAATAGCCGCATTGCACGGCCTGCTCGGCTTCGAAGGCCTTCTGCAGGGGGTGCGGGGCCTCCGGCGTGCCGAGGCCCTCCAGGGTCGTGATCGCCTTGCCGGCGGCCTCCGCGACCGTCAGCGTGCAGGAAAAGGCCTTGTCGCCATTGACCAGCACGGCGCAGGCGCCGCATTGCTCGGCGCCGCAGCCATATTTGGCCGCGACCAGGCCGAGGTCATTGCGCAGCGCATAGAGAAGAGGCGTTTCGGGTGCGACGGTGACGCTCTGCGTCCGGCCGTTCACCTGCAGCGTGAATGATGTGGCAGCGCTCATGGCGCGCGGTTCCCCCTTGTGACACCCCGAAGGGCGACGGTCCCTGACGTCGGCATCATTCGTTCGACGTCGCTGCCGAATGGCGGCGTCGTTTTGGTCGCGGGTCGGCTAAAGGATGGCGAGCACGGATTCGGGCGGACGGCCGAGGGCGGCCTTGCTGCCCTTCACGACGATCGGGCGTTCGATGAGGATCGGGTTCTCCGCCATCGCCTTGATCAGTTGGGCATCGCTCGCTTCGGCCAGGCCGAGATCCTTGTAGGGCGCTTCGCCCTTGCGGATCGCCTCGCGCGGGCTCTTGCCCATCATCGCGAGAAGTTTCTTCAACTCGGCGGCCGTCGGCGGCGTCTTGAGATACTCGATGATCGTCGGCTTCACGCCCTTCTTTTCGAGGAGGGCGAGCGTCTCGCGCGACTTGGTGCAGCGCGGATTGTGATAGATCGTGACGCTCATCGCAGCGGCCTTTAGCGACGGAATTGCGGCCGGCGCGGCGCCATGGCGGTGCTGCGTTCGTCCTTGGCGCGGAAGGTGATGCGGCCCTTGGTCAGGTCGTAGGGCGTCATCTCGACGGTGACGCGGTCGCCGGCCAGGATGCGGATGCGGTTCTTGCGCATCTTGCCGGCCGAGTAGGCGAGGGTTTCGTGGCCGTTGTCGAGCTTCACCTTGAAGCGCGCGTCGGGCAGAACTTCGAGCACGACACCGTCGAACTCCAACATATCTTCTTTGGCCATGCCTATTCCTTGATGACGAGACGGGCCGCGTCCACAGCTTGATGACGGACGGGCGCGCCGAAAATCACGCGATAAAAATAACATAACGAATGGGGTGGAACAGGGTGGGCCTTGCGGCCGCACCCTGCGCCGAATCCGATCGGCCTTGACCCGTTGGGGAAGGCCGGAGTCTCAGGCCAATGGCCTTAGGCGTTCTTCAGATTGACCGCCGAGACCTTGCCTTCGCGGCCGCTCTCGAGATCGTAGCTGAGGCGTTGGCCTTCGTTCAGGGTGCCGAGGCCGGAGCGCTCGACGGCGGAGATGTGGACGAACACATCCTTCGAGCCGTCTTCGGGCATGACGAAGCCATAGCCCTTGGTCGAGTTAAACCACTTAACAGTGCCGGTCGCCATTGAGAGTCTTCTCCAATAAAAATTAGCCAGCGCGATGCCGCGCTGCGGATATCAGCTGCGAATTCGAGAAGACCGGGTCGGATCAAGTGACTTGAAGGACGGGCCGACCCAAGACGAGTTGACGGCCGGAAAATTACCGTCTCACGGGCAGAAAAGCAAGGTAACTCAAGGCTAAAGCCCATAGCTGGGAAGGGTTCTACCGGTGACCGGCCGCGATATTTGGGTAATAATATTATTTCTTGAAGCCTAAAGTAATAATATAATTGTTGAAATTCCCCGCCATCGTCGCAAACTCAAATCTGTGGCCTCGGCCATCGGATCGCGCATTCCAAGCCTTCGCGGGCTTCGCGCCGCTCCTGGACGGCAGCCCCTCGACGAGAGGGGCGCCCTTCATCCGGAAGGGCTCCCCAGACCCCTGGGGACAGGACGACGCCCGAACGCGCAACGGTGACGCAGACCTGGCGCCAGCGGCGTCATCGAACCGGTCGGCAGGGTCCAGGCCCATTCGCCGGGCAGAGAGCCACATCGGGTCAACTTACAGGGAGGGTGCGTCGAGCATGGAAGATCCACCCAGTCAGCGATAGAGGCTTTTCCGCCCAACGCCGAAAAGCCGCAGCCCGCCGCCCTCGATAACCATCAGGAGGCGAGCTGTCCGACAGTCGGTTAACAGCAGCCCATGACCGGGAGCGACCCTCCCGGATGAGAAAACAGCCCGTCTAGGACGGACAGCGGCATCGCCCGCAAACAAACCGGAGCCCCGCCATTTAAAAGATCCCCGGATCTTCGGCGGGGCTTTCCGCTGTTTGAGCGGATTTTCTCCCAACGTCCTCCCAACGGACTCCCAACGGACTCCCAAGCGCTTGCCGGGGCGCTCTGCCTGTGGCACCCAGACGGCATGACCGTCTCCTCCCGTTTGGCCTCCGCTGGAAAGCCGCGCCGCATGTGGCTTCTGGCCCCCCTGATCCTCCTGCTGCTGATCGCGCTGCCGCTGGCCGCCAGCACCGCGCTCTATCTGCTGCGCGGCGGCGATTTGACCGGCGATTGGAGCCGGGCCAGCCGCGCCGCCACCGGCCAGGCGCCGGCCGCCGCGACGACCGCCGAGGCGGTCATCCAGGTCTATGCCGCGCGCGCCTTCGCCTGGCGTGGCGCCTTCGGCGTGCATATGTGGTTCGCCCTCAAGCCGGAGAACGCCGCCGGCTACACGCGGGCCGAAGTGATGGGCTTCGGCGTGCAGCGCGGCCTGCGCGCCGTGCGCATCGGCCCCGGCGTCGCCGACGGCGAATGGTTCGGCAATCGGCCCGAGCTGATCCAGGAATGGCGCGGCGCGGAGGCCCAGGCGCTGATCCCGCGCATCCTGGCGGCGGCGGAGAACTATCCCGACCGCGACCGTTACACGATCTGGCCGGGGCCCAACAGCAACAGCTTCATCGCCGCCATCGCCCGCGAACTGCCCGAATTGCGCCTCGCCTTGCCGCCCAACGCGCTCGGCAAGGATTATCTCGGACCGCGCACGGTTTTCGCCCGCGCGCCGAGCGGCACCGGCTGGCAGGTCTCGCTGTGGGGCGTCTTGGGCGTGACGCTGGCGCGCGACGAAGGCTTCGAGCTCAACCTGCTCGGCTTCGTCGTCGGCGTCGATCCTGGCGGCTTGGCGCTCAAGCTGCCCGGATTCGGCAATATTTCCCTCATCGACTCGCGGTCATGACGCCCTCTCACGGCATTTCCTTCGGCGATGCGGCGAAGCTCTGGCTGAAAATCGGCCTCTTGGGGTTCGGCGGGCCAGCGGGCCAGATCGCGCTGATGCATCGGCTGCTCGTCGAGGAGAAGCGCTGGATCGGCGAGGCGCGGTTTCTCCACGCGCTCAACTACTGCATGCTGCTGCCCGGCCCCGAGGCGCAGCAGCTCGCCACCTATGTCGGCTGGCTGCTGCACCGCACGGCGGGCGGTTTGGTCGCTGGCCTGTTGTTCGTGCTGCCCGGCGCGCTGGTCATCCTGGGCTTGAGCGCGCTTTACGCCGGCTTCCAAGATGTGCCGCTGGTCCAGGCGTTGTTCTATGGCATCAAGGCTGCCGTGCTCGCCGTGGTGATCGAGGCGCTGCTCCGCATCGCCAAGCGCGCTCTGAAGAACGGCTGGATGGTGGCGATCGCCGTCGCCGCCTTCGTCGCGATCTTCCTGCTGCAGATCGACTTTCCTTTGATCGTCTTGGCTGCCGGCCTGATCGGCTGGCTCGGCGCGAAGGCGCGGCCCGACATTTTCCTGCCGCCGCCGGCGAAAGCCGGCGCGCCGGCGGAAACGGCGGCGCTCGATGTGGCGCTGGCGGCGGGCGCGCTGCCGCACACCGAACCGAACGCCAAGCGCGCGGCCGGCGTGCTGGCGCTTTGGCTGGTGATCTGGTTCGCGCCGATTGCCGGGCTCGCATTGATGTTCGGCGGCGACGATGTGTTCACCCAGCTCGGCCTATTCTTCAGCAAGATGGCCGTCGTCACCTTCGGCGGCGCCTATGCCGTGCTCGCCTATGTCGCGCAGGAAGCGGTGAGCGGCTTCGGCTGGCTGGCGCCCGGCGAGATGCTCGACGGCTTGGGACTCGCGGAAACCACGCCGGGGCCGCTGATCCTGGTGCTGGAGTTCGTCGGGTTCCTCGCGGCCTACCGCCACGGCGGCTTTGATCCCTTACTCGCTGGGGCGCTCGGCGCCTGCATCACGCTGTGGGCGACCTTCGCGCCCTGTTTCCTGTGGATTTTCCTCGGCGCGCCCTATGTCGAAGCCTTGCGCGGCAACAAACCGCTCGCCGGCGCGCTGGCGACGATCACCGCCGCCGTGGTCGGCGTCATCGCCAATCTCGCGCTGTGGTTCGCGCTGCATGTGCTGTTCGCCGAAATGATCCGGCAACCGGTCCTCGGATTGGAACTCGATCTGCCGCGCCTCGCCAGCCTCGATCTTGCCGCCTTGCTGCTTGCAGCGGCGGCGTTGATCGCCGCATACCGTTTCAAGATTGGGATGATCCCGCTATTGATCGGCTGCGCTATGCTCGGTGCGGCGTGGAAATTATGGGCTTGAGCCTTGTCGCAAGCAATTTACACCATCGGCCATTCGACGCGGCCGATCGAGACCTTCCTCGACCTGCTGCGGAATGCGGGCGTGACGCGGCTGGTCGACGTGCGCGCCGTGCCGCGCTCGCGCTTCAATCCGCAATATAACCGCGAGGCCCTCGAAGGCGCATTGCGTGCGGCCGGCATCGACTATCGCGCCATGGCGGCGCTCGGCGGCCTGCGCAAGGCGCGGCCGGATTCGCCGAACGTCGGTTTGAAGGAAGGTTTCCGCGGCTTCGCCGATTACGCGCTGACGCCGGCCTTTCGCGCGGCTTTGCATGAACTGGCGACGCTCGCCGAAGAACGGCCGACGGCGTTCATGTGCGCCGAGGCCGATTGGCGCAACTGCCACCGCCAGCTCATCGCCGACCGCCTGCTCGCCGAGGGCCATGACGTCCGCCATATCATGAAGGACGCGATCGCGGCCGCCGAAATGAATCCGGCCGCCATACGGCGGCCGGAAGGTCTCGTCTATGTCGGTAAAAGCGACGATAAAGCGCCGCGTTTGCCGGGGCTGTGACGTCTATTCGTCGTCCATGCCGAGCGCGTGTTTGTAGAGCTTGAGGATTTCCTCCTGCTCCTCGCGGTCGGCGCTCTCCATTTTGCGCAGCTTGACGATCTGGCGCATCGCCTTGGTGTCGAAGCCGGTCATCTTCGCTTCGGCGAACACTTCGCGGATATCGTTGGCCAGCGTCGCCTTTTCTTCCTCAAGGCGCTCGATGCGCTCGATGAAGCTGCGGAGCTGGTCGGCGGCGACGCCGCCGGTGTTCTTCTTGGCTGCTGCTTGGGCCATGGTCTCGTTCGTCCTTGTCGCGAATAAGTGGATTACTTGTCGTCCGCGCCGACCATTATTTATTTGTCGTCCGCGCCGACGAGGACTTTGATCATTTTGTCGGGGTTCGACGGCGGCTCGCCCTTCTTGATCGAATCGACGAAGTCCATGCCCTCGGTCACTTCGCCCCACACGGTGTATTGGCCGTTGAGGAAATGCGCCGGCGCGAAGCAGATGAAGAACTGGCTGTCGCCCGAGTTCGGATCTTGCGACCGCGCCATGCCGACGGTGCCGCGATCGAACGGCGTCTTGGTGAACTCGGCCGGCAGCTTCTTGCCCGAACCGCCCATGCCGCTGCCGGTCGGATCGCCGGTCTGCGCCATAAAGCCGTCGATCACGCGATGGAAGACGATGCCGTCGTAAAAGCCTTCGCGCGCCAGTTCCTTGATGCGCTCGACATGCTTGGGCGCCAGATCGGGGCGCAGGCGGATGACGACGAGGCCGTCCTTGAGATGGATATGCAGGCTGTTCTCGCGATCATCGGTCATGGCGAAGTTCGTTCCTTAAAACGACGGGGTGAGGTGGGAGAAGCGCAGAGGTCAGGGGGCGGCATTGTGCATGGAACAGGCCCTCGCGCAAGGCTGGCCGGGGCCGGGTTCTCAGGGCGCGAAAAGCCATGAAATACCCTGCCGTTAGCCGGCGTCACACAAGCCCTTGGCGTCTCTTGCGCACTCCCCTACCTTATCGGGGGACGCCATTTTGTAACATATCCCTGCTACCCCTCCGCGCGAGATGACCGGACGCGCAGGCGGGGCCGGGTGATGAACAAGGGAGGCAGTCATGCGTAGCGAGATGCCGGAAACCAAAAGCGTCGTCATCCGCGACAAGATGAAAAGCGCTCTGACCAAGGTTTGGCTCGCCGCGCGGGCGCGCCGCGCCGCCAAGCTGAAAGCCGAGATGGACTATCGCGCGGATTACGGCGTCTTCGCCGAAATCGGCATGATCGACGGCTTGGAGCGGTTTCTCGATGTTCAGGAGTTTCAGGCGGAGATCGCCGTCGAGGGCCCGAGCGGCGTGGAGCTGGTGACCTTGGCGATCGAGCGCCTGTCGCCGGCTTGCATGCGAACGGCGATCACCGGCCTGCCGCAGACAGTGACTGTCCCCGACGCGCGGACCGCCGAAGTGTTTCGCGCCGCCATTGCCGCGAGCACGAAGGGCCGCAGGTCCGACCATTTGGTCAATATCGTGGTCGCGGCGAACTAACGCGGCTTAGAACTTCAGCGACATGCTGAGGGTGCCGAAGCTGTCGAACGCCTCGTCACCGGTATATTCGGCTGTGCGGAACACCTGCGCATAGGTGATGCGCATGCTGTTGATCATGAAAGCGAAGCCGAGCTGGAAATCCCCGACGAAGGTTTCCTTGTCGATGCTGTGGCTGTCGCTGAAGGTGTTGCCGTCGAGGAAAATGTTGCGCGCGACCGCGCGGCCTTCGGCGCTGGCGAAGAAATACCAGGCAATGTCGCCGGCCGGCAGGTCGAAGAAGCCGGCGCCCGGCAGGCCGGGGCGGATGCGCGGCGGACCGAAATCGCTCGGCAGATTCTGGCCGAGGCGCAGGCCGATGCCGGTGGCGGCATAGGTAAAGACGTTGCCCAGCGTCGCGCCGACATGGGGCGTCACGTCGAAGCCGAGTTTGCTGTTCGCGTCGGAAATGCTCCAATCGGGCGTGCGCCATTTGCGCTCGTAGATCAGCAACACGCCGGGCTCGTTGTCGAGCTGGTTGTCCCAGCCGTTCGATTCGGGCGAACCGATCAGGCGATGGAAACTGTTCTGCACCTGCTCGCCCATGGCGAGCGGGCCGACGACGCCGAGGTCGAGCTCCAAGGTGTCGAGCGTGTTGGGCTTTTCCGACAAGAGCGCGACGCCGCCATAGAGCCAGCCGGCATAGGGCCGCTCGTTCCGCACCAGGGCAGAGGCTTCGGTATCCGTCGGCGTGAAGATGCTCTGGCCGAAATTATAGCCGATGCGGTACTGGCCCTCGCGGGCGAGCAGCGGAATCGACGCCGCCAAGTTGGCCGCCCAGGCGGGAACGTCGTCGGCCGCCGACAGCCAGGAAAAGTGGGTTCCGGTCGTGTAGTCGCGGTCCGTGCCGGAGATGAACTTGTCGTTCTCGATCACGGCCGACCAAGTGCCGCGCAAATCCGGCGGGTTCTGCTGGGCCTTGAGGTCCTGGGGACGTAGGCGATCGTCATCCGCGCCTGAAGTCCCATCCTGCGCATGGAGGGGCGTGACCAGACTGAGCGAAAGCAAAAGAACGCCGGCGACGGTAAAGCGTTGAATATGGGGCATGAAAACAATCGTAAGTGATACGGCCAATTAACGCGCAAACCTATCCAGAGTTCCTCTTGCCGGTGACGGGGAAGTCTGGCCCCTTGAAGTACGGGGGCGAGTATATCTTGTAAGATAGTCGATTCTTAGCCGGAAGAGCTTAAACTATCAATTGAGGCTCGGGATGAGTGAGATGGCATTGCACCTCGTGAGCGACCTGGAAAAACCCAAAGGAACCCGGTCAGTGATCGTCGTGGACGACGATCCGCTGCAGCGCATGCAGCTGATCGATTGCCTGTCCGATCTCGGCATCGAGGTGCTGCAGGAAGAAGAGGGCAATGCGGCCCTGACGACGATCAAGCGCGTCCATCCGGCCGTCGTGATCATGGATGTGCGCATGCCGGTGCTCGATGGCATCGCCGCCGCGCAGGTCATTCCCACCCTGGGCTACCACCCGAAAATCATCCTCATGACGGGCGACCCCGATTCGCTCTATCGGGCGAATACGACAAAGCTCGATATTTTCGCCGTGATCGAAAAGCCCATTCCGCTCCGCACGCTGAGCCGGTTCGTCCTCAAGGCCCTGGAACTCGCACCTTAAAGCGGGCTGCCCTACAGCCTAGAGTTGTGGCCATAAAGTCCACACGCCAAGTTTCCTCTAGCATCACGTCAGATCTTCCCCGCGCGCGCTAGCGGCGTGTTAGGCCTGTGCGCAGCCATCTAAGGCGAGGCGGCGGCCATGGCCCTAAGTTGCTCTCGCTATTTACCAAGATCAGACAGTTAGGCATAAAACGACCTGATGAGCGGTGCGACGGGACGATTAGGTAAAGATGTGGCAGAATAAGGCCATGAGGCGTTGGGAACTCAGTTTCTGACGCGTTCCTCACAAAGCGTTTGAGCTTTGGTTGTTATTGGGTAAAAAATCCTTATGATTCAATTTGTCTTCAACGGTCATTGAACCGTGCAAGCGAGTACGATTTTGCCGGATCCGATTATCCAAACATCTCTGCGCATCGTGCTGGCCGATGACCATGAAGTCGTGCGCCGCGGCATTCGCGACTATTTGCAATTGCTCGAACCCGGCGTCGTCGTTCACGAGGCGGGGACTCTTGACGAAGTGATGGCTCTGCTCGATCAGATGGGCGGCGCCGAATTGGTGATCCTCGATCTCAATATGCCGGGCATGAATCGCTTCGCCGGCATCGATCTCGTGCGCAAGCGCCTGCCGGGCGTGCCGGTGGCGATCCTGTCGGGCTCGATCGAGCGCAACGACGTGCTGCGCGCGCTGGAAGCCGGCGCCATCGGCTTTTTGCCCAAGCTGCTCGGCGGCGAGGCGATGATTAGCGCGCTGCGCCTGATGCTGTCGGGCGAGCGCTATTTGCCGTCCTTTATTCTCGACGCCGACGGCAGCATGGGCGACACGCGCCCGCCGCAGGCGATGCATCTGACCGAACGCGAAGGCCAGGTGTTGCGGCATATCAGCGTCGGACTCTCCAACAAGGAGATCGCCCGCGAGCTGGGGATCCAGGAAGTCACCGTGAAGCTGCACGTCAAGGCGCTGTTCCGCAAACTGCAGGTGACCAACCGCACCCAGGCGGCGCGCCGCGCCATCGAGCTCGGCCTCGGCCAATAAGCCCGCGCCGATCCGGGCGGCCCGCTTTGCCGGCCCACTTCGCGGCCCTTTCGGCGCGGCCCGCTTCGCGCTAGACTTCTCTTAACCAAGAGCCGCGGCCCCAATGGGGACCCTGGCCGGGAGGCTGCCGCCGACGATAGTTTCGCGATCCGCTGGTTCGCGCATCGCCGGCATGACGTTCCACCTATTGTTGCCGCTTTGCCGCCGCTTTGCCTATGCCGTCGCGTTTTAGCCCGCGTGTTGACCCGGGGCCGAACAGGAGACGTCGCCATGCAAGTGATGCAGATTCTCAAAGATAAAGGCGCGGACGTGATGACCATGTCCGCCGAAGAAACCCTCGGCGAGGCCGCTCAGGTTTTGCGCGAACGCCGGATTGGCGCCGTCGTCGTGGTCGGACCACGTGGCGAGTTGCAAGGCATTCTGTCGGAGCGGGACGTGGTGCGCAGCTTGGCGCAGCACGGCGCCGCGACCCTGGACGAGCGCATCGGTTCGGTGATGACAAGCCCGGTCATCACCTGCGAGCCCGATACCTCGCTGGAGGACCTCATGCGCCTGATGACGAATCGGCGCATCCGCCATTTGCCGGTGGTGCGCGAAGGCCGGCTCGCCGGCATCATCAGCATCGGCGACGTGGTGCGCTTCCGGCTGATGGAGCTGGAAAGCGAAACCGAGGTTCTGCGCGAATATATCGGCGGGCGCTGAGCGGCTCGGCACCGCGGTTCGGGCGATTTTCCTTGCCAGCTTGAGGCCGGCGCGGCAGAAACGCCGCGTCATGACCTTCGTCACCCTCATCGGCCTTGCCGCCGCCTGTCTGACCACGGTGGCCTTCACCCCGCAGGTGGTGAAGGCTTGGCGTACGCGCTCGACGCGCGACATCTCGCTCGGCATGTATCTCGTGCTGGCGACCGGCATCGTGCTGTGGCTGATCTACGGCCTGATGATCGATGACGCGCCGCTGATCTTCGCCAACGCGGTGACCTTGGTGCTGGTCGCGATCATCCTCTACTGCAAGATTCGCCACGGCTGAGCCGGGCGGCTCATAGCGTCAGCATGATCTTGCCGATATGGTCGCCCGCTTCCATCAGACGGTGCGCGTCCGCAGCCTCGCGCAGCGGGAAGCTGGCCTGGATGATCGGCGCGATCCTGCCCGACGCGAGCCACGGCCACGCCCGCTCTTCCAATTCGCGCGCCACCGCTGATTTGAAGGCGATGTCGCGCGGGCGCAGCGTCGAGCCGGTCACGGTCAGGCGCTTGAGCATGATCGGTTGGAAATCGATCTCCGCCTTGCGGCCTTTCTGGAAGGCGATGAAGACGAGGCGGCCTTCCGGCGCCAGCGCGGCGATGTCGCGCGCGATATAGTCGCCGCCGACCATGTCGAGGATCACGTTGAGCCCTTTGCCGCCGGTGAACTCCTTGGCGACGGCGACGTAATCCTCGGTCTTGTAATTGATGGCGCGCGCCGCGCCGAGCTTGAGGCAGGCGGCACATTTTTCGTCGCTGCCCGCCGTGACGAGCACCGTCGCGCCGAGGCTCTTGGCGATCTGGATCGCCGTGGTGCCGATGCCGCTGGAGCCGCCATGCACCAGGATCGTCTCGCCTGCCTGCAGCTTGGCGCGGCCGACCAGATTGCTCCAGACGGTGAAATAATTCTCCGGCAGGGCGGCGGCGCGGACGGCATCGAAGCCCGTGGGCCAGGGCAGGCATTGGCCGGCCGGCGCGCTGCAATATTCGGCATAGCCGCCGCCCGCCACCAGGGCGGTGACCTGGTCGCCGATCTTCCAGCGCGCGGCGCCCTGGTCTTTTGCGGGAGGGCCGACGGCGACCACCGTGCCGGCCAGTTCGAGGCCGGGAATGTCGCTGGCGCCGGGCGGTGGCGGATAGCCGCCCTTGCGCTGTGAGACGTCCGGCCGATTGACGCCGGCGGCGGCGGTCTTGATCAGAATCTCGCCGGCGGCCAGGGTGGGCAGCGGGCGGGTGACGGGGCGCAGCACCTCGGGACCGCCGGGCTCGGCGATCTCGATGGCTGTCATGGTCTGGGGCAGCGTTTCCATGGCTGCAATTTAGCATAGGCTTTGGGCTATGATGAGCGGGTCAATCATCGCCGGTTTCACCATGCCCGATCTCGCCGCCGCCTTCGCCAAGCTCGACGCCTTCAACGCCGGCGATCCCAACCGCGTGACGGTGGATGGCCAGCCGGTGCCGAAGGAGTTGCATTACGCGCGGCGCATGACGGCCTGGCTGGACAAGATCGCGCCGGGCGCCAGCCCCGCGCTACAGCTCGCGGCGCGCGCCCAGCATATCGGCCGCTGGAGCAGTCCACGCAGCGACTTCCCGATGGACAAGGCCGGTTATTACACATGGCGCCGCGCGCTCTATGTCTTTCACGCCGACACCGCCGGCCGGTTGCTGGCCGAGGCCGGCATCGAGGCGGGCATCATCTCGCGGGTCGGCGAGTTGCTGCGCAAAGAGAACATTAAGACAGACGCGGACATGCAGACGCTGGAAGACGTCGCCTGCCTGGTCTTCCTGGAGAATTTCTACACCGACTTCTCGCGCAAGCATGACGACGACAAGGTTATCGATATCCTGCGCAAGACCTGGAAGAAGATGTCGCCGGCGGGACATGCCGCCGCGCTCGATTTGGCGAAGGCTTTGCCGGACGACCGGCTGCAGCTGATTCAGCGGGCGTTGGCGGCCTAGTTCGGAATCGGGCCGGGCTGACTCAGCGCCGAAATTTCCCGCACCAGCTTGGCGAGCACGGCGTCGAAGAATTGCTCGCCTTTTTCCGTCTCCATGACGAAAGCGCCGGGGCCGCCGATGATCGCGGTCTTGTAATGTTCGGTGAGGCCGTAGCCGCCGCCCCAGGTGCGGCCCGGTCGGATCAAGGCCAGGCCGTTGATGACGATGCCTTGCGCCACGGCGGCGTCGCGCGCCCGCTCGACGCGGCTGCCCACCGTGTTGGGCCCGTCGCCCGAGACGTCGATCACCAGCCGCTCGCCCTGGAAGGCGTTGCTGGCCATGCTCGCCGCAGAGAAATTGATCGCGTCGCCGATGGCGTTGCCGCCGGGGCAATAGCCGCGCGGGCCGTTCATCACCGCTTGGGCGAAGGCTTGCGCCGAGGCGGCGTCCGAGATCGGCGTCCAGTCGACGACGACGCGCTCGCAGCCGGTCGCCGCCCA
>CAMAVH010000066.1 GCA_945861615.1 Rhizobium sp. Q54
GTCGAAGGCCTGGTGATCGACAAGGCGACGCACATGGGCCATCTCAAGGGCTGCCTGACGCAGTTCCTCGCCGCCTTCTTCGAGCTGGACGACGTGCCGATCCGCCTGCGCCCGAGCTACTTCCCCTTCACCGAGCCGTCTTGCGAGGTCGATATCGGCTGTTCGCGCAAGGGCGGCGAGCTGAAGATCGGCGCCGGCGACGATTGGCTGGAGATTCTCGGCGCCGGCATGGTGCATCCCAACGTGCTGGCCAATTGCGGCATCGATCCCACCGAATATCAGGGCTTCGCCTTCGGCATGGGCATCGAGCGCCTGGCGATGCTGAAATACGGCATCGCCGATCTGCGCACCTTCTTCGAGGCCGATCTGCGCTGGCTGCGCCATTACGGCTTTGCTGCGCTCGACGTGCCGAGCCTCGCCTTCGGCCCCTCGCCCGTGGGCCCCTCTCTCGCGGGAGGGCCCGCGCGATGAAATTCACCCTCTCCTGGCTCTTTGAGCATCTCGAGACCGACCGCACGCTGGATCAGATTTCCGAGGCGCTCACCGCGCTCGGCATCGAGGTCGAAGGCATCGAGGATCGCGCCAAGGCGCTGGCCCCCTTCATCGTCGCCCATGTGAAAGCGGCCGAGCAGCATCCCAATGCCGACCGTTTGCGCGTCTGCATGGTCGAGACCGGCAGCGAGACAGTGCAGGTCGTCTGCGGCGCGCCCAATGCGCGCGCCGGCATCAAGGTCGTTCTCGCCCGCCCGGGCGCCGTCATTCCGGTGAGCGGCGACGTGCTGAAGAAGGGCACGATCCGCGGCGTCGAAAGCCAGGGCATGATGTGCTCGGTGCGCGAGCTCGGCCTCGGGGAGGATCACGACGGCATCATCGAACTGCCGGAAGGCGCCAAGATCGGCAGCCCGGCGGCCGACGCGCTCGGCGTCAACGATCCGGTGATCGACGTGTCGGTCACGCCCAATCGCGGCGACTGGCTCGGCGTGCGCGGTCTGGCGCGCGAACTGGCGGCCGGCGGCTACGGCACGCTAAAGCCGCTGAAGGACGCCGCCGTGCGCGGCGGCTTCGTCAGCCCGGTCGACATCACGCTCAACCTGCCGGAGGGCGCGGCCAATGCCTGCCCGCTGTTCGGCCTGCGCGTCATCCGCGGCGTGAAGAACGGCCCGAGCCCGGCCTGGCTGCAGGATCGCCTGCGCGCCGTCGGCCTGCGGCCGATCTCGGCGCTGGTCGACATCACCAATTTTTTCGCGCTCGACCAGTGCCGTCCGCTGCATGTGTTCGACGCCGACACGCTCGCCGGCCATCTGCAGGTGCGCCTCTCCAAGACGGGCGAGACGCTGGCGGCACTCAACGCCAAATCCTACGAACTCGACGACGGCATGACGGTGATCGCCGACGACGACGGCGTGCTCAGCCTCGGCGGCGTGGTCGGTGGCGAATCCTCAGGCTGCACCGAGGGTACGACCACCGTCGTGCTCGAATCGGCGGCCTTCGATCCGATCCGCACCGCGACCACGGGCCGCAAGCTCGCGGTCGATTCCGACGCGCGTTACCGCTTCGAGCGCTGGGTCGATCCGGCCAGCACCCTGCCGGGCCTCGACGCCGCGACGCGCATGATTCTCGATCTCTGCGGCGGCGAAGCGAGCGAGGCGGTGGTGGCCGGCGAGGTGCCGGCGCCAAAGCCCGCCATTCTGCTGCGCCCGGCGCGCGTCAGCCATCTGGGCGGCATCGACATTCCGGCCGACGTCAGCCATCGCATTCTCAGCGCGCTCGGCTTCGCCGTGACGCCGACGGCCGAGGGCCTGTCCTGCCAGCCGCCGACCTGGCGCAACGACCTGCATCAGGAAGCGGACTTGGTCGAGGACGTGCTGCGCGTCAACGGCTACGACAAGATCCCGGTGGCGCCCTTCGGCCTGGCCGGTGCCCTGGCCCAGCCGGTGCTGAGCCCGGCCCAGCGCCGCGGCCGCGATGCCAAGCGCGCGCTCGCCGCGCGTGGCTTGATGGAGGCCGTGACCTACTCCTTCGCCGGCGAAGTGGAGACGGCCCTGTTCGCCGCCCAGCCGGACAGCCTGAAGCTCGCCAATCCGATCAGCGCCGATCTCTCGGTCATGCGGCCGACGCCGCTGGTCAATCTCTTGGCCGGCGCGGCGCGCAACGTGGCACGCGGCTTCGCCAATCACGGCCTGTTCGAGGTCGGTCCGGCCTACCGTGACGACACGCCGGGCGGCCAGCTTTTGGTCGCGGCCGGCCTGCGCCTCGGAGAGTCCGGCCCGCGCCATTGGCTCGCCAAGCCGCGCGCCGCCGATGCCTTCGATGCCAAGGCGGATGCTCTCGCGGCGCTCGCCGCTGCCGGCGCGCCGGTCGGCTCCCTGTCGGTGACGGCGGACGCCCCGGCCTGGTTCCACCCCGGCCGCTCGGGCAGCTTGCGGCTCGGCCCCAAGACGGCGCTCGCCCATTTCGGCGAATTGCATCCGTCGGTCGCGCGCGCCTTCGATCTCAAGGGCCCGGTCGTGCTGTTCGAGGTCTATCTCAACCTTGTGCCGGAGGCGAAGGCCAAGAATGCCGGCCGTGCCCGTCCGGGCTATGCGCCGTCGCCCTTCCAGGCGGTCGAGCGCGACTTCGCCTTCCTGCTCGACGCGTCGGTGTCGGCGGAAACGCTGCTGCGCGCCGCGCGCGGCGCCGACAAGGCGCTGATCGAGGACGTCAGCCTGTTCGACGTCTATGAGGGCAAGGGCATCGAGCCGGGCAAGAAGTCGGTCGCGATCTGCGTGCGTCTGCAGTCGCCGAGCGCGACGCTGACCGAGCCGGAGATCGAAGCGGCGAGCCAGAAGATCGTCGCCGCGGTCGCCAAGGCGACGGGCGGCAGCCTGCGGAGTTAGGTTGCCGAGACAGCGAGGCATTCTTCCGCTTTGTCTCGCTATTTTTCTCGGTTATTCTACTTATGGAAACCCAACAGTCTCACCATACAAAATATAGTGTTAGATTGCGGGATACATAATATTAACGAGTACTGCTTCATTGACTGGGCTTAGGACGGAAAAGTGGTCGCCTGCATTAGCATTTTCTCAGGAGCTGGCGGTCTGGATATAGGCGCTACGCAGGCTAGCGCGAAGCTAGTGGCATGCGTGGAGTATGATCACGATGCCGCTGAGACTTTGCGTTTAAATCATACCAAGTTGAAAGCAGAAGTTTTTGAGGCTGATATAAAGGACATTTCATTCAAGCGGTGGAATGATAGTAGCGACCGTATTCTGATAGGCGGGCCGCCATGTCAGCCATTCTCTAAGAATGGCTATTGGGTCAAGAATGACAATCGCTTGATCGCCGACGACCCCCGTAACATGATCGGACAGTATTTGCGCGCTCTGAAAGAGATGCGCCCAAACGGCTTTCTATTCGAAAATGTGGAAAGCATACTTCACCCGACAAATATTGCTTCCTTTCAGGGCTTTGTTCAGTCGGCTGAGAAATTGGGTTACGCCTGTACTGTGTATCGGGCGAACTCTGCCGATTACGGCGTCCCTCAGAAGCGAAAGCGGGTGTTTGTGTTCGGCATTCGCGGCTTGAAAAACAAGATACCGCTGCCTGAGATTACACATTCTGATCCACATCAGCCTGAGTTAATGAATGGCTATAAACCCTACGTGGGGGTTGGTTCTTTTATCGAGAAATTTGCTGGTGACGCGTTCGCCGAGCCGCAAGAAAATGCGAGTAAGGGCACGTATTATTACGAACTGTGTCATGTGCCGCGCGGCAAGAACTACATCGCCCTAGGAAAGCTGAAGGACTACAAAGGCAGGACGTTCCGCGCTGGCGGCCGGTTCTGGAATTTTTTGCAAAAGCTTCACCCTGACGAGCCGTCGATTACGATTGCTGCTCAGCCGGGCCCTTGGGTCGGTCCCTTTCATTGGGATAATAGGCGCTTGCGTGTTCCTGAAGCAGCTGCCATTCAGACATTTCCGGACAAGTACAAGTTCTTCGGTAATCGTCGCTCAGTTCAAAAGCAGATTGGTAATGCGGTGCCGTGCCTATTGGGGCGAAGGATGGTTGAGCATCTAATTGAGCATCTTAAATGACTTTAAATAGCGGCCTTCTTTATAATTTCGTTAAAGATCCGCTTAGGCAGTATTCGGAAAATTTTCAAATATTAGACAAGAGAAATCCCGTTAAGTTTCGTCTCAATGGGAGAAATTACTCAGTTCATGTCTCTTATGTTCATGACTCCGGTAATGCTCGTGAAAACGATGATGAAGTTCGCATCCAGATTAGCCGCCAGTTAATTGAAGAGTTGCGACGCCGAGCAAACGAAGCAGAAAAAGTCGCATTCACTGGATTCTTTGAGAACGGTAAGATTTTTGTTGCTTGGGATCCGCGGCATATCTTTTCCTTAAACGCGCGACATGTTGTTTCTGTTTATGCGCGGCAATCCCAAAAGGTTGGCGCTGAATTGAATCAAGCTGCAGTGCATCAATTCAATGCGCGCCTACTTGGTGAAACAAGTTTTGCTATCGCTTTGCCTGCCAGCGCTTTGGGGCTCTATCTAGAAAATATAGAGCACTTTCACAGACTCGATTCTTTGGAGGCCATACAACAGGTTCTTGGTAATGCCCCCTCCGCGACTTCTAACGCAGGTTTTGGAGAGGCTGGTGAAGTGCATTTCCAGGTGGGAGAGCATAGAGAGCGTTTTATATACACGAGACAAGCCTACCCAAGGGACCCGCGATTTGCTCAGCAAGTACTGGAAGCGTATAAGCGGACATGTTGCGTTTGCTCGCGGCAGTTAGGGCACTTGTATACTTGACGAAAGTCCGCGATGTGCGAGAATCAGAACCGACAGGCCGGCGTTTTAGTTACGGATTCTGAATTTGTTCGCGCGGTATCGGCGGCGCTTACTGATCGCTTCCAGATTTCTTCGATTGACGGGCTAGAGCTTCCTGAATGCGAGGCTCAAGCAATAGCTCGCTGTAGCTGGATGCTGCTGTTGGAGAATCTGGCGTTGCCACATTCTGAAATTGAGCTAGATAATTCTGCACCTGAAAAATCTCGTTGAGAATTTCAGCGAGGTCTTTTTCTCGATAAACATACACTCGGTCAGTGGGGAAAGTGGGGGCCTTCTGCCCTTGTAACATGGCGGCAAGCACGCTTCCGTTCTGTAAAAATTGATTTTTCTCTATCGTAAAATTAAATGCGGCAGTGGCCTCAAGCAAAAGCATGGCGTCGGGAATATCGTCGGAATAACACCAAAGATCGTGCGCGAGGCGGTGCCTTGCGCGTGCAGTCCTTCGTGCTAATGATATTATAGCTTCAAACATTTCGAGATGGGGTGTGCGTAGGGTGCATCTAGCGGCAGCTTGAAGGACTGAAAATTGGGCCTGCGCACTGCTTAGTGCGGCATACATTTTTGCGGCCGGCTCGGCCCGTGCGCCAAGCATTCGGACAAGCAATTCGCGCATGAAACCTTCCGCGTGTGCCCAGCCGGCGATACAGCGGACAACCAAAACGGAAAGTTCTGGATGTTTTTCAAAAGCATCACCGCCCCATTTGACGACAGCGGAACTTTTGACTGAAGACAAAGGCTGAGGCGGCATGACTAAACCCCCGAAAGAATCTAAAGCGGATCAAGAGAAGCGCCGCGACGCGGCGCTGACGAACGCGCTACGGATGGCGCCAAAACCGTTTACGCCGAAGCCAGAACCGAAACCTAAAGCAAAGAAGAAAGCCCCGGCCAAGTGAGCCGGGGTTCCTGATTCAGGAGCGCGAAATGATGAATGTTGACGCCAACAATCGACTGGCGACCACGGCCTTCACACTGCTTTCCGGAGGCCCCGCAAAACCTCTTTCACAATGTCAGTCTTTATCGCAATTGGATCAATTCCAACGCCAAGAACCGTCTGGCACTGAAGGTTCGGGCAAACGTAGCTTACGCCATGGTAGGCCGCACGAAGACCTTGATTTATATTGACGGCCTGTAGTTGGACCGACCCAATAACATTGCCGCAGCCTGGGCATTTACCGCTCATAATTGTCTCCCCGGTTAGCTGGTTAAACGCCTTTACGCATACGCCAACGTAGAAACTTACGCGCCTTCTGCTTAGACGATTTGGGCTTGGTCAATCCGCCGATAAGTCAGGCGCTTGCCTTCGATGCCCTTGAGCGCCTTATCAGTGCGCTCGCCGTCGCTGATCTTGCGCTCGTTGTAGCGGAAGTCGAACTCGCCCAAGTAGCGCTTTAGGTGCTGCTCGGAAACGTGCTGATACACGCCATTGATGCCGCGCTTCATAATCGAGAAATAGCCCTCGATTGTGTTGGTGTGCATGAAACCGCCGTGGCGGACATATTCATCGGCGCTGTGGTTGACGGTGCCGTGACCGGCGAACTCTTCGCCAACCTTGGGATAAACGACGCTTTCGTCCGTCATGAGATAGGACTTGCGGCTGATCTGCTTAACGAGGATCGGGCGCAGGGTCTTGGCCGTGACGTTGGCGACATGGAAGCTGCGGACGTTGCCATCGCGCTCTAGCAGGGAAACGACCGCCTCTTTCTTCGGCGGGGCCTTGTAAGCGCGGTTCTTGGCTTTGCCGCCGATATAGGTTTCGTCCACTTCGACAACCTTGTTCTGGCCGCCGAGCGGGCCTTCGCTGCCGTCAGCGGGGCGCATGGCTTCGCGGATACGGTGCGCCATGAACCAAGCGGTCTTGTAGGTGACGCCGAGCATACGGTGCAGTTGATGGGCGCTCATGCCCTTCTTGCTGGCGCTCATGAGATGAAAGGCGAGAACCCACTTCGTCAGTGGCACTTTGGAGCGCTCGAACAGCGTCCCGACCGTGACGGTAAAGGTCTTCTTGCACGACAAGCAGTAGTAGAGGCCGGGACGGTGCGACTTGCCAGTGACCGGGCTGGTCTTTTCAGCCTCGCCACAATGGGGGCAGAAACGGCCATCGGCCCAGCGCAGACCTTCAAGGTGTTCGCGGGCTTTGGCTTCGTCTTGAAAGATGGGATTGGAGAGGTTCATGGCCGCATTTCCTAAGCTGTTGCGGCCATTATCCTTTCAGTGCCAACTTTCGTCAAGTATATAATCGCCGCAGTTAGGTTTAGTACAGGCTGCTCATATTATTCCCCACTCAGAGCCAAACTCTCCTAACTCAGTCGCAAATGGCTTGGCCTTATGCATCGAGCACCACCGTCTATATGATGATGGGCTACTTTTACCCGGACCTGACAGAAGGCTGCATTTTAATCCAGCCAGAGCGGAGTTCTTAAGTGAGACGGGGCAAGGGGCCGGTTTAGAGCAAGTTAGAAATCTGGCCAATAGGCGTTTTGATATCCCCGCTAATGAAGAGTTGCAGCCCTCGGATGAATACTTACAACGAGGGCTCGACCTCCGCATTGGTCGCTGACTTAAAGGCTGCTCTGACGGCTGCTGAGGAGGCGGAGCACGATCTCTCCTACTTTTCTAAAAGCAAGACGGAGCGGGGTCGTAAAGAAAGCGGTTCTTATTATACGCCGGCAGATGTCTGCGCCTTTTTTTGGCGTGAATATTTTGCTCTCAAAGGCATTTCTACAAAAAATGAATTCTCCGTTTTCGCAAAGGACGTGAGGCTGATTGAACCATCAGCCGGAGCTGGCGCACTCGTGTTCGCACTGCTGCTTAAATTGGCGAAAGAAGGCGTTCCCAAGAAACAGATTTCCGAAATGGAAATCATTCTTGTGGACATCAACGAGGGAGCCATTGCTTTCTTAACTCGTCAATTTAATTGGCTCTCACAGCGCTTTGGCGTCAAATTTAAAAAGCTTCGGTTGATTTGCGCGGATTTCAAGCGGCTGAAGATCGGGTCATCGCGTAAAAAAACAGTCGTGTTTGGCAATCCACCATATGTAGCGAACGAGAAAGGTGCGCGTTGGAAGAATTCTTTTGCCGATTTCACGCAAATTTCCCTCAAGTTATCTGAGGGGGATGGGGATATTCATTTAATCGTACCACTCTCAATTGCTTTCAGCCGAGACTATGCTGAACTTCGCGCGAATATTCGCGCGGTAAGTGGGAGTATAGTGTTATCGAACTTTGACAATATTCCCGACACCATTTTTAAAGCGGGTAAGCCTCAGAGCCTGAACAGTAACAAGGCGAATAGCCAAAGATGCACGATCCTGTCGCTGCTGCGGGGGCCGAAAAAACAGGTGTTGAGCACGCCATTGTTGCGCTGGCCAAAGCGTAAGCGGGCATCTTTGCTAGCCCGCTCACCGCAATATGTGGACGTGAGTTCATATCGATTTGACGACCAGTTTCCACGCCCACAGTCTGCAGCATTGATGAGGTATCTCGAACGCGCGGACGGTGGTCTGAACTTTGGCGCCCTGATTGATAACTCTGGTAAAAATGTTCTGTACGTTGCCTCTGTCGCGAGAAACTATCTCGGCATACGAGAGGAGGGCGCGGGCAATGCTCATCGCCTAGTGTTTAAAAATAATGACGATTTTTGCAGTGGGCTAAGGATATTATCTTCCGACTTGTTCATGGCCTATTGGCTGACCATTGGCGACGGATTCCATGTGACTAAGGGCAACATATATGACTTTCCGATTAGCAAAAATCTACTCATCCAGGTCACGCGTCAGAATCGGATGACAAAGAAAGTCTGGGATGCACGGTATCAGTTCATAAAAACAAAATTGAATGCTGGCCAGCCGACACATTCATATGATTTCTCTGAGGCGATGCCCTCGTTGCTCGATAGCGGAAAATTGCCATAATGACTCTATCGGGCTCCGGCGACGTATGGAGGCTCTAAAACAAAAAGGCCCGGGAAATCCCGGGCCTTTTTATTTGCGCGCTTCGTCGGTCGTCAGGCGACGCTGGCGATCTCGTCGTCGCGCTTGGCGCTGCGTGCCTTGCGGTGGTCGGTGGCGAGGACCGTATAAACGGTCGGGAGCACGAACAGCGTGAACAGCGTGCCGATCGACATGCCCGAGACGATGACGATGCCGATGCTGAAGCGGCTGGCGGCGCCGGCGCCGCTGGCGATCAGCAGCGGCACCAGGCCGACGACCATGGCCGCCGTGGTCATCAAGATGGGCCGCAAGCGCACCGCGGCGGCCTGCTCAATGGCGGAGCGGCGGTCCATGTCCTCATTGTGCTGCAGCTGGTTGGCGAATTCGACCATCAAGATGCCGTGCTTGCTGATCAGGCCGATCAGCGTCACCAGGCCGACCTGGGTGTAGATGTTCAGCGTTTGCAGGCCCATGAACAGCGGGATCATGGCGCCGCAGATCGATAGCGGCACGCTGACCAGAATGACCAGCGGATCGCGCAGGCTTTCGAATTGGGCGGCAAGCACGAGGAAAATCACCACCAGGGCGAAGGCGAAGGTGATGGCGAGCTGATTGCCTTCGGTCACGAACTGGCGCGACTCGGAGAGGAAATCGGTGCGGTAGTCGTTGGGCAGAATTTCCGCCGCGAGCTTGTTGAGCAGATCGACCGCCTGGCCCATGGTGACGCCGGGCATCGGCACCGCCGAGAAGGTGGCGGCGTTGAGCTGGTTGTAGTGGCTCAGCGCGTTGGGTTCGATGGCATCTTCGACATGGGCGACGGTCGAGAGCGGCACGGACGTGCCGCTGCCGGTGCGGACGTAATATTGCGTCAGCTTGTCGGACGACAGGCGGAAGTCGCGCGGCACCTGCGGGATCACTTCGTAGGACCGGCCCGAGAAATTGAAGCGGTTGACGTAATTGCCGCCGACCATCAGCGCCAGCGTCTGGCCGATGTCCTGCATGGTGATGCCGAGATCGTTGGCCTTCAGTCGGTCGATCTTGATGCGGGCGACCGGCGTGTTGTAGTCGAGGTCGCTGTCGGTCACGATGAACATGCCGCTCGCCTGCGCCTTGGCCTTGATCTCGGACATGTATTTGAAGATGTCCTCGAACTTGCCCGGCGAGCTGATCACCATCTGGATGGGCAGGCCGCCGGACGAGCCCGGCAGGGCCGGCAGGTTGAAGGCGAAGACGTTCATGCCGGTGATCTGGCTGAGCTTCTGCTGCATACGCGGGATCAACTCCATCACAGTGCCCTCGCGCTCGCCCCAGGGCTTCAGGATCATGCCCGACATGCTGGTGTTGGGCGACGCGCCGCCGGTGCCGAAGCCGCTGATGACGAAGGTCAGATCGGTCTCCGGCTGCTGCATGTAGAGGTCGTTGAGCTGCTTGGAGAAGGTCTCCGTGTAGTCGAGATTGGCATATTGCGGCGCTTTGCCGATGGCGAAGAAGGCGCCCTGGTCTTCCTGCGGCGCAAGTTCGGACGCCGTGTGGGTGTAGAGAAAGGCCAGCAGCACGAAGATCGCCACCGCGAACAGGCCGACGACGGGCCGGTAGTCGAGCGTGCGCGACAGCTTGCGGCTGTACCAGGCGGTGACGCGCGAGAAGAAGGCATCGACCTTCTTGGGGAACCAGCCCTGCGACATCTCGTGATTGAGCAGCATCGAGCACATCATCGGCGACAGCGTGATGGCGACGATGCCCGAAATGATGACGGCGCCGGCCAGGGTGAAGGCGAACTCCTTGAACAGCACGCCGGTCAGGCCGCCGAGGAAGCCGATGGGGGCGTACACGGCGGCAAGCGTGATCGTCATGGCGATGACCGGGCCGACGATTTCGCGCGCGCCGATGATCGAGGCTTGGACGGGGGATTTGCCCTCCTCGATATGGCGATAGATGTTTTCGACGACGACGATGGCGTCGTCGACGACGAGGCCGATGGCGAGCACCATGGCGAGCAGGGTCAGCAGATTGATGCTGAAGCCCATGGCCAGCATGATGATGCCGGCGCCGATCAGCGACAGCGGAATGGTGACGACCGGAATCAGCACCGAACGGATGGTGCCGAGGAACAGGAAGATGACGACGATGACGATGACGATCGCCTCGGCCAGCGTCTTGATCACTTCGTCGATCGAGGAGGAGATGAACTTCGACGAGTCGTAGGCGATGCGCGCGTCGACAGTCGGCGGCAGGCCGCGCTGGATGTCGGGCAGCAGATTGCGCACGCCCTCGACGATGTTGAGCGGATTGCCGAGCGGCGTCGACTGCACGCCGATGAACAGCGCGTTCTCGCCGCTCATCATCACCGAGGATTCGAAGCGCTGGGCGTCGAGATCGATGGTGCCGATGTCGCTCAGGCGGACCAGGGCGCCCTCTTGCGCCTTGACCACCATCTGGCGGAATTCGTCGATCGAGGTCAGGCCGGTGTCGGCCGTGACGTTGGTGATCGTGAACAGGCCCTTGGCTTGGCCGGGGGCCGCTTGATAGTTGTTGGCGCGGATCGCCGCGGCGATGTCGGAGGCGGTGACGTCATGGGCAGCCATCTTGATCGGATCGAGCCACAGGCGCATGGCGAATTGCTGGCCGCCGAAAATCTCCGCCGAGGCGACGCCTTCGACCGTGGTCAGCAGCGGCTGCACGACGCGGCTGAGATGGTCGTAGATCGCCGCGCCGTTCAGCGTGTCGGACGAGAAGCCGAGATACATCACGGCGAAGGTCTGGCCGGTCGATTTCAGGATCACCGGGTCGTTCGATTCGGCCGGGATCAGATATTTGACCTGGTTCACCTTGGCCATGACGTCGGTCATGGCCTTGTTCGGATCTTCGTTGAGCTTGATGTAGGCCGAGACCGTGCTGGTGCCCTGGCGCGAACTGGAGGTCAGGTAGTCGATGCCTTCGGCGGAGGCGACGGCCTGTTCGATCGGCTGCGTGATGAAGCCCTGGATCAGCTCGGGCGAGGCGCCGGGATAGCTCGTCGTCACAGTGATGACGGTGTTCTGCATCTGCGGATATTGCCGCACCGCCAAGGTAAAGAAGGATTGCAGGCCGATCAGCAGGATCAGCAGGCTGACCACCGTGGCGAGGATCGGACGCTTGATGAAGATGTCGGTGAAATGCATGAGCGTTCCTTAGGGGGATACCCTGGGCGGAGAGGCGCGGGCCGGCTGCGCTGTGCCGGGTCCGCGTCCGTTCGGCCCGTCTTTACTGAACCGGCGTGGTGGTCGGCGTCGTCAGGCCGCCGACGTCGGACGGCACCACGGCGGCGCCGTTGAAGATGCGCGTCTGGCCGGCATTGGCGACCATGTCGCCCGCCTTCAGGCCCTTGACGATCGCGACCTTGCCGTTCTGGCGCGCGCCGGCGGTCACGAAGGTTTGCACTGCCTTGTATTTGGTCTTGCCGTCGTCGGTCTTGCCATCCTCTTGGATGAGGAAGACCGACTGGCCGTAGACCGTGTAGTCGACGACGGTTTCCGGCACGGTGATGACGTCGGGCTGCGGCGGCAGCACGACGCGCGCGCGCGCGAACATGCCGGGCTGCAGCAGGCGCTCGGGATTGTCCAGGCTGGCGCGGACCTTGATGGCGCGGGTCTGCGGATCGATCTGCGGCTCGATGGTCGAGATCTTGGCGGCGAAGCTCTTGTCCGGGAAGGCGTCGGCGCTCACCTCGACCGGCAGGCCGATGGTCAGTTGGCTGCGTGCCTGTTCGGGCAGGGTGAAATCGACATAGACCACGCTGAGGTTGGTCAGGCTGACCATCGCCGTGCCGGGGCCGACATATTGGCCAAGATCGATCTGGCGGATGCCGAGTTCGCCGGGGAAGGGCGCCTTGATCAGCTTCTGATCGATCAAGGCCTGCGCCTTGGCGATGCCGGCGCGCGCCACGTCGAGTTGGCTCTGCTGCTGATCGACGGTCGCCTGGGTGGCGTATTTCTCGCTCGCGAGCGTGCGGGCGCGCGTGAGGTTGGCTTGCGCCAGCTTGGCTTGCGCAGCGTAGTTTGCGAGGTCGGCGCGCTCGCTGGCGTCGTCGAGCTGCACCAGCGGATCGCCCTGCTTCACCGTGGCACCGGATTCGAACATCACCTTGGTGACGCGGCCGGCCACCTGCGCGGAGATCGTCACCTGGTTGACCGCCGCGACGGTGCCGATGGCATCGAAGAAGCGCGACATCGGCTCGCTCTGCGCCAGGGCGACGTTGATCGTGGTCGGCGGCGGCTTGTTGCCGGCGAAGAAGCCGGCGATGGCGTTCTTGCGGAACTGCTCGAAGCCGTAAAAGGCGCCGAGAACGACGACGAGGATGATGCCGACGATGATGAACCAGCGCACGAGCTTCGGCTTGGGGCGCGCGGTCTCGCTGCGGAAGGCGGGGGCCACGGGGGTCGCGGACATGTTCTGCTGATCCATGAACTTGCTCTTATGTGTCGTTGCTGGGCGGCCCGGGTCACGGGCGCGCGGCCGTCGAACCTACGTGTGGATATTACGCGGCGGTCATGTGGCTGGATGGCGGCGCACCCCTTGGCGTCTGCGGGGCAGACGCGTGACGCGCATGGCCGCGAAGGGCCCCATCCGTCGTTGCAAAACTAAACCGTACGGTTTAGTTTGCGCGCGCAACCTATCTCCCCCAGCGGTTCCGGTCAATGCGAAATTATTGCGTAGCAACATGGCAATAAAGGCCAAAAAACAGGCCTTTGCGGCCCCTGTCGAGGCGCTGGCCTGCGCCCATCCGGGGACGATTTTGCCGCCGATGTCGCCCAAGCGGGCGGCCATCGAGAAGGCCGCCGCCAGCGTTTTTCTGCGCGACGGCTTCGCCGGCGCCAGCATGGAGGCCATCGCCCGCGAGGCCAAGGTGTCGAAAGCCACGCTCTACAGCCATTTCCAGGGCAAGGACGACCTCTTCGGCGCCATCGTGCGCAATAACTGCCAGCAAATGCTCGTCGATATCGAATCGTCGGTCGCCGCCGGCCTCGGCCCGCGCGAGCTGCTACTCGCCGTCGGTCTTAAGTTCCTGAAAAAGATGATGTCCGACGAGGTCATGGCGGTCTATCGCATCCTCGTGTCCGAGGCGCCGCGCTTTCCCGCCCTCGGCCGCGCCGTGCAGAACGCCGGGCCGGGGCCGTCCTGCAACGGCTTGGCCGATTATTTCCGCCACCAGACCGCCCTGGGCCTGCTCGCCGTCGGCGACGCCGACGTGGCGGCGGATCAGTTTTTCGGCGCCTTGCTCGGCGGCATCCATTTCCGCCGCCTGATCTGCGTCGATGCGCAAGCCAAGCCCAGCGAGATCAAATTCCGCGTCGCGACGGCGGTCGATGCCTTCCTCGCCGCGCACCAGCCCAAAGCGCCGCCCACGAAGCGCCGCAAAGGCGCCTAAAACCCGAGAATTCCAGGTTTTTTCGGTGATTGCGCGGCGCCGCGCCGGGCCCTATGTTCGCGCCTGCCTTTCCGGCCATTTCGCCGTAACTCCGCCATTTTCCGTGGGCCGATGACCGACCTGTCGCATATCCGTAACTTCGCCATCATCGCCCATATCGACCATGGCAAATCGACGCTGGCCGACCGTCTGATCCAGGCCTGCGGCGCCGTCGAGGCGCGCGACATGCAGGAGCAAATGCTCGATTCGATGGATATCGAGCGCGAGCGCGGCATCACTATCAAGGCGCAGACCGTGCGCCTGCTCTACAAGGCCAAGGACGGCGAGACCTATCAGCTCAACCTGATGGACACGCCGGGTCATGTCGACTTCGCCTACGAGGTCAGCCGCTCGCTCGCCGCCTGCGAAGGCTCGATTCTGGTGGTCGACGCCAGCCAGGGCGTCGAGGCGCAGACGCTGGCCAACGTCTATCAGGCGATCGACAACAATCACGAGATCATCCCCGTCCTCAACAAGATCGACCTGCCCGCCGCCGATCCCGAGCGCGTGAAGCAGCAGATCGAGGACGTCATCGGCATCGACGCGTCGGACGCCGTTCTCGCCTCGGCGAAGGCCGGCATCGGCATCGACGACGTGCTGGAAGCCCTGGTCGCCCGCCTGCCGGCGCCGAAGGGCGATCCTGCCGCGCCGCTGAAAGCGCTGCTGGTGGATAGTTGGTACGACACCTATCTCGGCGTCGTCGTCTTGGTCCGCGTCTATGACGGCGCGATCAAGAAGGGCATGAAGATCCAGATGATGAGCACCGGCACGATCCATACGGTCGAGCAGGTCGGCTGCTTCACGCCCAAGCCGATGGCCGTCGATCAGCTCGGGCCCGGCGAGATGGGCTTCGTCACGGCGCAGATCAAGACCATCACCGACACGCGCGTCGGCGACACGCTGACCGAAGAAAAGCGCCGCACCGAACAGGCGCTCCCCGGCTTCAAGCCGAGCGTGCCGGTGGTGTTCTGCGGCCTCTTCCCGGTGGAAGCCTCCGATTACGAGCGGCTGCGCGAAAGCCTCGGCAAATTGCGTCTCAACGACGCCAGCTTTCAATATCAGGCGGAAACGTCCGCCGCGCTGGGCTTCGGTTTCCGCTGCGGATTCCTCGGCCTGTTGCATCTGGAGATCATCCAGGAGCGCCTGGAGCGCGAGTTCAACCTCGACCTCATCACCACGGCGCCCTCGGTGATTTATAAGATCAACATGACCGACGGCAGCGCCATCGAGCTGCACAATCCGGCCGACATGCCGGACCAGGTGAAGATCGACAGCATCGAAGAGCCCTGGATCAAGGCGACGATCCTGGTGCCCGACGAATATCTCGGCGCCATCCTGTCGCTGTGCCAGGAGCGCCGCGGCATTCAGGAAACGCTGACCTACGCCGGCAACCGCGCCATGGTGGTCTACAAGCTGCCGCTCAACGAAGTGGTCTACGATTTCTACGATCGCTTGAAATCGATCAGCCGCGGCTACGCCAGCTTCGACTATGCGGTCGAGGACTATCAGGAAGGCGAGCTGGTCAAGCTGACGATCCTGGTGAACGACGAGCCGGTCGACGCGCTGTCGATCATCGTCCATCGCGGCTCCGCCGAACCGCGCGGCCGCGCGCTTTGCGCGCGCCTGAAAGAATTGATCCCGCGCCAGCTGTTCAAGATCGCCATTCAGGCCGCGATCGGCGGCAAGATCGTCGCGCGCGAGACGGTCAGTCCGATGCGGAAAGACGTGCTGGCCAAATGCTACGGCGGCGACATCAGCCGCAAGCGCAAGCTGCTCGAGAAGCAGAAGGCCGGCAAGAAGCGCATGCGCCAGGTCGGCAATGTCGAGATTCCCCAGGCGGCCTTCATCGCCGCCCTGAAGATCGACAGCGATTAACGCTGCCTTAAGCCGACTTCATTGAAAATATTGATTTTTTTGCCGTCGCGGGGCGATCGCGGCGGTTGAAAGGGTGGGGCCGAGCCGCTATTTTGACGCCCGCCACGACCTCGGACGCCGGCCACTCACGGCGCGCCGATCTGGATGGAGAGGTGGCCGAGTGGTTTAAGGCACACGCTTGGAAAGCGTGCGTACGGTAAAACGTACCGCGGGTTCGAATCCCGCCCTCTCCGCCATCCCGGCTACAACCCAAGGTTACGCTTCAAATTGGCGTGTTTCTTCAGCGTCTCGCTTCCGACGGTGCGGCGCGATGGTACAGCGGTGGCCGCCCCGTCATAAGCGCTTGGCGCCGCCGCGGGCGTCCTGCAGTCGCAGAACTCGCCCAACAACACGCGAGACCAACGGCCGGACCGGAAGAAAAAGCCTATAGCCCCACTCCAGGGCCATCAAGGCTCCCGGCAGGGACGCGGCGCGCGCGACCCAACGCCACCGGGGCAAGCGAGTCCAAACCTCGACGAATGCGGCCGCGCCGGAAA
>CAMAVH010000067.1 GCA_945861615.1 Rhizobium sp. Q54
TCGACCCTGGAAACGACGATTGGCCGTCCGCACCGGACGCTGCAATATGTGGTGCGCGATCTCGAGGCCATCGGCGTGGTCGAGTTGCGCCGTGCGCAGAACGATCGCCGCCGCATGGTGATCGCGCTCACGCCGCAGGGCCGCAGCAGCTTTCGCGCCTATATCGATTACGTGGAAGAACTGATGCGAAAGCTGACCAGCGCCGGCTACGGGTTGCCAGCGGATCGCAGTCATTTGGCGCAGAGTTCTGGCGCGGTCCAATCGCCACGTCCATAGACGCATCCGATATTATCGATGCAAAAAATATATGCAGAAATGACTTATGCCTATTTTTTGACGTATTTAGGGCAAAAAATAAGCCTTTTGACCGGCCAATGTCCAGCTGCTTTACGCTTTGCAGCCCCATAACGTCTAAAATCGAAATCTACTATAGGTAAAGCCTATTATTCGTCATGCGAAACCCTAAGGTTTCCTTGTCCAGCTATTTTTATGACAGCGAAATCTTATTTCCCCCGTCGCTGGCCTGCTTCTTGCGAAACAGGTTTCGAACTGCGCATCACAACCTCATTGGGGAGAGGTCTTAATGTCTAAATTCGTTCGGGCGGCCGCGGTTGCGGCAGCCTTCGTCGCGTCCACGGCCATCGCCACGGTCTCCGCTCAGGCTCAGGAAACCATCAAGGTCGGCGTTCTGCATTCGCTGTCTGGCACGATGGCGATTAGCGAAACGACCCTGAAAGACACCATGCTGATGATGGTGGACGATCTGAACTCCAAGGGCGGCTTGCTCGGCAAGAAGGTCGAAGCCGTCGTCGTCGATATCGCGTCCGATTGGCCGCTGGCGGCGGAGAAGGCGCGCGACCTTCTCGCCAAGGACAAGGTCGACGCGGTGTTCGGTTGCTGGACCTCGGTCTGCCGCAAATCCGTGCTGCCGGTGTTCGAGGAGCTCAACGGCCTCCTGTTCTATCCGGTGCAGTACGAAGGCGAGGAAAGCTCGCGCAGCATCTTCTACACCGGCGCCTCGCCGAACCAGCAGGCGATCCCGGCGGTCGATTACCTGATGAGCAAAGACGGCGGGGAGGCGAAGCGCTGGGTGCTGCTCGGCACCGACTATGTCTATCCGCGCACGACCAACAAAATCCTTCAGGCCTATCTGAAGTCGAAGGGCGTGGCGCAGGCCGACATCATCGAGAGTTACACGCCGTTCGGTCATTCCGATTGGCAGACGATAGTGTCCGAAGTGAAGAAGTTCGCCTCGGCCGGCAAGAAGACCGCCGTCGTCTCGACCATCAACGGCGATGCCAACGTGCCCTTCTACAAGGAATTGGGTAACCAGGGCATCAAGGCTGACCAGATCCCGGTCGTCGCCTTCTCGGTCGGCGAAGAGGAATTGGCGGGCCTCGACACCGGTCCGCTGGTCGGTCATCTGGCCGCTTGGAACTACTTCATGAGCGTGAAGGCGCCCGAGAACGCCGCTTTCATCAAGAAGTGGCACGCCTTCATCAAGGACACCAAGCGCGTTACCAACGATCCCATGGAAGCCCATTACATCGGCTTCAACATGTGGGTGCAGGCGGTGAAGCAGTCGGGCACGACCAACGTCGACGCTGTGCGTCAGGCGATCATCGGCCAGAAGTTTAAGAACCTCACTGGCGGCACGTCGACCATGCTGGTCAACCATCACATCACCAAGCCGGTACTGATCGGTGAAATCCAGGCCAACGGCCAGTTCGATATCGTCTCGCAGACCAAGGACCTGGTCCCGGGCGATGCCTGGTCGGACTTCATCCCGGAAAGCGCCAAGCTGACCGCCGATTGGACCTATCCCTGGGTCTGCGGTAACTGCGAAAAGCCGAAGTACTAATCGCTCGGCTGCCAACTTGAGCTAGGCGCTCGCCCGCCGTTCGTCGCGTGAAGCGATGGGCGGCGGGCGCGGCGTCTCCCCCGGCAGACGAGAGGTTTCCATCCATGCGCGCTTATTCGCTTCGTCGATTCATCACCGCGATGGCCCTTGCCGTCGCCGCTCTCTCTCCCAGTTTCGTTTGCGCCCAAGACGCCGCGCCGAGCGCTGATGCGCCCGTGGCCGTCGAAGCGGCGCCCACGCCCGACGCGCCGCCGAGCTACGAAGCGCTCGTGCTGCAACTCGGCAATGGCGGCTTCGACGACAAGATCAAAGCTGTCGAAACGCTGACCGCCACCGGCGACGCGCGTTCCATCCTTGTTTTGCAGGCCATGATGGACGGCAATCTCTACATGCATGAAAGCCAAGTCTTCATCGCTGAAAGCGGCGCGCGCGACGCCAAGCTGCGCAACGCGCTGAGCAACGCCGATGCCGGCGTGACCGCCGCCACGGCGAGCCGCGTCACCGTCAACAACCGCCTGCGCGGCATCCTGCGCAGCGCGCTCGGCGCGCTCACGCTGTTCAGTCCCGATCCCGCCTTGCGCGCCAACGGCGCCGCGGCGCTGTTTCGCTCGCGCCCGCCGGAAATGGCCGAGCCTCTGGCCGCAGCGCTGGCCAAGGAAACCGATCCGGCCGCCAAGCGCGAAATGGAACATACGCTGGCCGCCATTCGCGTCACCGGGGCGGGGGACGAGGCCCAGCGTATCGCCGCCGCCGCCGCGCTCGGCAACTACGCCGATCCGGAAACGCGCGCCATTCTCACCGGCCTTCTCACCGGCGATCTCAGCCCAGGCCTGCGGGCCACCGTCACCTCGTCGCTGTCCAAGGTCGAAGGCAAGCTGGCCTTCTGGGGCGTCATCAACAACGTCTTCCAGGGCGTCAGCCTCGGCTCGGTGCTGCTGCTCGCCGCCATCGGCCTGGCCATCACCTTCGGCGTGATGGGCGTCATCAACATGGCGCACGGCGAGATGATCATGATCGGCGCTTACACGACCTACATGGTGCAGGAGTTGTTTCGCGCCTATCTGCCGGGCCTCGTCGATTGGTCGATCGTGCTGTCGGTGCCGGCGGCCTTCCTGCTGACCGGGGCCATCGGTGTCGCCATCGAGCGCGGCGTCATCCGCTTCCTCTATGGCCGCGCGCTCGAAACCCTGCTGGCCACCTGGGGCATCAGCCTGATCTTGCAACAAGCCGTGCGCACGATCTTCGGCCCGACCAACCGCGAGGTGGCGACGCCATCTTGGATGAGCGGCGCCTGGGAAGTGGTCGGCGGCCTGACGCTGACCTACAACCGCATCGCCATCGTCATCTTCAGCCTGGTCGTACTCGGCATGATCGCGCTTCTGATGCGCCACAGCACTTTCGGCCTGCATATGCGGGCGGTGACGCAGAATCGCCGCATGGCCAGTTCGCTCGGCATCCGCACCGGGGCGGTCGATGCTTTGACCTTCGGCCTCGGCTCCGGCATCGCCGGCATCGCCGGCGTGGCGCTCAGCCAGATCTCCAACGTCAGCCCCAATCTCGGCCAGTCTTTCATCATCGACAGCTTCATGGTCGTGGTGTTCGGCGGCGTCGGCAATCTGTGGGGGACGCTGGTCGGCGCCTTCAGCCTCGGCCTGGTGAACAAGTTCCTCGAACCTTACGCCGGCGCGGTGCTGGGCAAGATCTTCGTGCTCGTCGCCATCATCCTCTTCATCCAGAAACGGCCGCGCGGCTTGTTCGCGCTCAAGGGCCGTTCGGTGGAGGCTTAGGCGGTGGCAAGCATGACCATGACGCGCAAACCGCTCTTCGCCACCTTCCTGCTGCGTTCGCCGATGGCGGCGCTGCTCACCGTCGGCCTGTTGGTCGCGGCGGCCATTCTGGTGCCCTTGTCGAACCAGCTGCTGCCGCCAGGCTCGGCGTTCCATGTGCCGACCCATGTCGTCAGCCTGCTCGGCAAATATCTCTGCTACGCTCTGCTGGCGCTCAGCGTCGACCTGATTTGGGGCTATTGCGGCATTCTCAGCCTTGGCCATGGCGCGTTTTTCGCCCTCGGCGGTTACGCCATGGGCATGCATCTGATGCGCCAGATCGGCCCGCGCGGCGTCTATCGCGATCCGATCCTGCCGGACTTCATGGTGTTCCTGAACTGGAAGGAGCTGCCCTGGTATTGGCACGGCTTCGACAGCTTCCCCTTCGCCCTGCTGATGACGGTGCTGGTGCCGGGCCTGTTGGCCTTCGTGTTCGGCTGGTTCGCCTTCCGCTCGCGCGTCACCGGCGTCTATCTCTCGATCATCACCCAGGCCATGACCTTCGCGCTGTTGCTCGCCTTCTTCCGCAACGACATGGGCTTCGGCGGCAACAACGGCATGACCGACTTCAAAGAGCTGCTCGGCTTCAACTTGCAAGCCAGTTCGACGCGCGTCGCGCTATTCTCGATCAGCGCTCTGGTGCTGGCCGCGGCCTATCTGCTCTGCCGCTGGATCATCGCCTCGCGCTTGGGCCGCGTGCTCATCGCGGTGCGCGACGCCGAAAGCCGCGTGCGCTTCCTCGGCTATAAGGTCGAGTTCTACAAGCTGTTCGTCTTCACCCTGTCGGGCATGTTGGCAGGCCTCGCCGGCGCGCTCTATGTGCCGCAGGTCGGCATCATCAACCCGAGCGAATTCTCGCCGGCCAACTCGATCGAAGTCGTCATCTGGGTGGCGGTCGGCGGGCGCGGTTCGCTGCATGGCGCCATTCTCGGCGCGTTGCTGGTCAATTTCGCCAAAAGCTACTTCACCAGCGCCTTGCCCGACGCCTGGCTCTATATGCTCGGCGCGCTGTTCATCGCCGTCACCCTGTTCCTGCCGCGGGGCATCATCGGCGCGATGCCGAATTTTCCCGGCATGGCCAAGGGGTGGCGCTCGTTGCGAACGCCACCTGGCGTAGAGGAGCGCGCGCCATGAGCGAAGTGATGGACGCGTCCGACATGTCGGTGAAGGGCACGAGCAGCCGAGAAGGCACACTTTTGTATCTCAGCGGCGTGAACGTCAGCTTCGATGGCTTCCGCGCTCTTAACAGTCTGAGCCTCTACATGCTGTCGGGCGAGCTGCGCGCCTTCATCGGTCCCAACGGCGCCGGCAAGACGACGATGATGGATGTCATCACCGGCAAGACCAAGCCGGACGACGGCGACGTCTTCTTCCGCGGTGACATCGATCTGCGCAAATTGGACGAGGCGCGCATCGCCAATCTTGGCATCGGCCGCAAATTTCAGCGCCCGACCGTGTTCGAGAAACATAGCGTGTTCGAAAACCTAGAATTGGCGCTGAAAGGCCAGCGTGGCGTGCTCGCCTCGCTGTTCTTCAAGATGACCGGCGAACAGGGCGACGCCATCGACGAAGCGCTCACCACCATCGGCCTCAAGGACGCGGCCTATCAGCCGGCCGGCATCCTCTCGCATGGCCAGAAGCAGTGGCTCGAGATCGGCATGCTGCTGGTGCAGGACCCTGAATTGCTTCTGGTCGACGAGCCGGCGGCCGGCATGACCGACGCGGAAACGGCGCAAACCGCCGAAATGCTCAAGGAGATCGCCAAGACCCATTCGGTCATGGTGGTTGAGCATGACATGGAGTTCGTACGCTCGCTCGACTGCAAGGTCACGGTGCTGCACGAAGGTTCGGTGCTCGCCGAAGGCTCACTGGCCGCCGTGCAGGCCAATGAGCGCGTCATCGAAGTCTATCTGGGGCGCTGAGCATGTTGTCCGTGGAAAACATCGACCTCTACTACGGCGCCAGCCAGGCCGTCCGCTCCGTCTCGGTCATGGCCCAGATCGGCAAGGTCACCTGCGTGATGGGCCGCAACGGCGTCGGCAAGACGACCCTGCTGCGCGCGATCGCCGGCCATCACACGCCCAAGGCGGGCAAGATCGTCTGGGATGGCAAGGACATCACCGGTCTGCCGGCCTACAAGCGCGCGGCGCTCGGCATCGCCTATGTGCCGCAGGGCCGCGAAATCTTCCCGCTGCTCTCTGTGGCGGAGAACCTGGAGACTGGCTATGCGCCGCTGCCGCGGTCGGAGCGCCATGTGCCTGAAGAGATTTTCACGCTCTTTCCGGTGCTGAAATCCATGCTGAGGCGGCGCGGCGGTGACCTGTCTGGCGGTCAGCAGCAGCAATTGGCCATCGCCCGAGCGCTCGTCACCCGTCCCAAGCTCCTGATCCTCGACGAGCCGACCGAGGGCATCCAGCCCTCGATCATCAAGGATATCGAGAACGTCATCCGCATGTTGGCTAGCCGCGGCGACATGGCCATCGTCCTGGTCGAGCAATATTTCGAGTTCGCCCGCGACCTGGCCGACAGCTACATCGTTCTGGAACGCGGCGAGGTCGTTTTGGCCGGCAGCGGCGCGGATATGGTGGAAGAGGACGTTCGCAAGTATCTTGTCGTCTAGGGACGGCGACGGGGACGGCATGGCGACGGCATTACCGATCTTGGAGCGCGGCGACGGGGCCGCGGACATCGACTTCATCTACGCCCCAGACGAGCGTGGCGGGGGCCGAACCCGCCTGTCCGATCTCTACCAGCGCGCGCCCTGCCGTGTGCTGACGCCGCGCGAGGAGCCGGGCGACCTGCCGCAGGCGGTGCTGCTCACCACCTCCGGCGGCCTGGCCGACGGCGACCGCATCGCCATCGATCTGCGGGTGGGCGAGGGGGCCTCGGCCCTGGTGACTTCCCAGGCGGCGGAAAAGATCTACGGCGCGCGCCTGGCCGCGCCGGCGACCATCCGCGTCGGCCTCACCGTGGAAGCGGGGGCATGGTGCGAATGGCTGCCGCAGGAAACCATCCTGTTCGAGGGCGCGCGGCTCGACCGCCGCACGGTCGCCGACGTCGCGCCGGGCGGGCGCCTGCTCGCCTGCGAGTTCGTCGTGTTCGGCCGCTTGGCCCATGGCGAGCGTTTCGGCACCGGCCTGCTGCATGACGGCTGGGACCTGCGCCGCGCCGGCAAGCTGGTTTGGAAGGACGCCCTGCGTCTCGACGGCGACTTCGCGGGCCGGATCGATTCGCCTTACGGCTTCGCCGGCGCGGAAGCCTCGGCCATGGTTGTCTATGTCGCGGACGACGCCCCCGGCTATCTGCAAGCGGCGCGCGCTTTGCTGGAGGCCTCCGAGGCGCGCTGCGCTGCGACGGTCGTCAATGGCCTGCTGATCGTGCGCTGGTTCGGCGCCGCGTCTGCCGTGCGCCGCTCGCTGACTGTCTATCTCGCCGCGTTCCGCGCGGTCGCCGCCGGTCTGCCGGCGCGCCTGCCGCGCGTTTGGTCCTGCTGAAGAACAGAAGAGGAAGCCGTGAACCTCACCCCCCGCGAAAAAGACAAGCTGCTGGTCGCCATGGCGGCGATCGTCGCGCGCAAGCGCCTGGAGCGCGGCGTCAAGCTCAACCATCCGGAGGCGGTGGCGCTGATCACCGACTTCGTCGTCGAAGGTGCGCGCGACGGACGCAGCGTCGCCGAGCTGATGCGCGACGGCGCCAAGGTGATCGCCCGCGCGCAATGCATGGAGGGCATCCCGGAGATGATCCATGACATCCAGGTCGAAGCGACATTCCCCGACGGCACCAAGCTGGTGACCGTCCATCAACCCATTCGCTGAGGTGCAGCCATGATTCCCGGCGAGATCATTCCGGCCGACGGCGACATCGAATTGAATGCCGGACGACCGGCCGTCGAGATGGAGGTCGCCAACGGCGGCGACCGGCCGATCCAGGTCGGCAGCCATTACCATTTCTTCGAGACCAATCCGGCGCTGCAGTTCGACCGCGCCCAGGCGCGCGGCATGCGGCTCGATATTCCCGCCGGCACCGCCGTGCGCTTCGAGCCCGGGCAATCGCGCGTCGTGCGTCTGGTGGCCTATGCCGGCGACCGCATCGTCCACGGTTTTCGCGGCGATGTCCGTGGCGCCTTGGCGAAGAAGAAATAGGAGCCGACCATGGCGATCAAGATCACGCGCAGCGCCTATGCCGGCATGTTCGGCCCTACTGTGGGCGACAAGGTGCGGCTCGCCGACACCGAGCTGTTCATCGAGGTCGAGCAGGACAGGACGATCTACGGCGAGGAAGTGAAGTTCGGCGGCGGCAAGGTCATCCGCGACGGCCAGGGCCAGAGCCAGCGCAGCCGCGCGCAAGGCGCGATGGACACGGTCATCACCAACGCGCTGATCGTCGACCATTGGGGCATCGTCAAGGCCGACATCGGAATCTTAAGCGGACGCATCAAGGCGATCGGCAAGGCCGGCAATCCGGACGTGCAGCCCGGCGTCGACATCGTCATCGGCCCGGGCACCGAGATCATCGCCGGCGACGGCAAGATCGTCACCGCCGGCGGCATCGACGCCCATATCCATTTCATCTGCCCGCAGCAGATCGAGGAAGCGCTGGCGTCGGGCGTCACCACCATGCTCGGCGGCGGCACCGGTCCCGCCACCGGCACGGCGGCGACCACCTGCACGCCGGGCCCCTGGCATCTCGCGCGCATGATCCAGGCCGCCGAAGGCCTGCCGATGAACCTCGGCTTCTTCGGCAAGGGCAACGCCTCCCTGCCGGAGGCGCTGAAGGAGCAGGTCTTGGCCGGCGCCTGCGGCCTCAAATTGCACGAGGACTGGGGCACCACGCCGTCCTCGATCGATAATTGCCTCGCGGTGGCCGACGATTACGACGTGCAGGTGGCGATCCACACCGACACGCTGAACGAATCGGGTTTCGTCGAGGACACCATCGCCGCCTTCAAGGGCCGCACCATCCATGCCTTCCACACCGAAGGCGCGGGCGGCGGCCATGCGCCGGATATCATCCGGCTCTGCGGTGAGCCGAACGTGCTGCCGTCCTCGACCAACCCGACGCGGCCCTACACGGTCAACACGCTCGACGAGCATCTCGACATGCTCATGGTCTGCCATCATCTGGACGGTGACATTCCCGAGGACGTCGCCTTCGCCGAAAGCCGCATCCGCAAGGAGACCATCGCGGCGGAAGACATCCTCCATGATATGGGCGCCTTCTCGATGATCTCGTCCGACAGCCAGGCGATGGGCCGCGTCGGCGAAGTGGTCATTCGCACCTGGCAGACCGCCGACAAGATGAAACGCCAGCGCGGCCCGCTGCCGGAAGACAAGACCGGCAACGACAATTATCGCGTGCGCCGTTACATCGCGAAATACACGATCAATCCGGCGATCAGCCACGGCATCGCCAAGCATGTCGGCTCCGTCGAGGTCGGCAAGCTCGCCGATCTCGTCGTCTGGACGCCGGCCTTCTTCGGCGTCAAGCCCGACATGGTGCTGAAATGCGGCACCATCGCCATGGCGCAGATGGGCGATCCCAACGCCTCGATCCCGACGCCGCAGCCTGTGCATTACCGGCCGATGTTCGGCGCCTATGGCGCCAGCCTGGTGGAAAGCTCGGTGCTCTTCACCTCGCAGGCGGCGATCTCCGGCGAGTTAAGCAAAAAGCTCGGGACCCACCGCACCATGTATGCCGTGCAGAACACGCGCTGCGGCATTTCGAAGAAGTCCATGCTGCTCAATGACCGCACGCCGAAGATCGAGGTCAATCCGGAGACCTACGAGGTGCGCGCTGACGGCGAGTTGCTGACCTGCGCGCCGGCCAAGGAATTGGCCATGGCGCAGCGTTATTTCCTGTTTTGAGGTGATGGCGATGATCCGCGCCTTGGATGTGAGTCTCGCCGGCCATTGGCCGCGCGGCGAATTGCGCGATGTGGTGCGCCTCGGTTTCGAGGATCGTTATCGCCGACGCCGCACTTATAAGGCCGTCGGCGGGCTGGAGTTTCTGCTCGATCTGGCCGACGTACGAGTTCTCAAGGACGGCGATGGCCTGAAGCTGGAAGACGGCGGCTATGTCGCCGTCGAGGCGCTGCCCGAGCCGTTGATGGAGGTCGACGCCGACAGCCCCGGCGATTTCGCGCGGCTGTCCTGGCATCTCGGCAATCGCCATCTCGCCATCGAGATCGGGCCGGGCTGGATTCGCCTGCGCGAGGACCATGTGATCGCCGATCTCTTGCGTCGGCTCGGCGGGCGCGTGCGCATGATCGCCGCGCCTTTCACGCCGGAAGCGGGCGCCTATGGCGCGGTCGGCGACGGTCACGGCTATAAGCACGGCCAAAAGCATCATGACTAGCGGGCAGACGAGGCCTGGCCTTTACCGCCTGCTCGCTTGGCTGTCCCCGGCCTATCCGATCGGCGGCTTCAGCTATAGCCACGGCATCGAATGGGCGGTGGAAGACGGCTTGATCCGCGACCGCGCCACGCTGGCTGGCTGGATCGGCGTGATCCTCACCCAGGGGGCCGGGCGCATCGATGGCGCCTTGTTCGCCGCCGCCTGGCGCGCGGCGAAGGCCGATGATGACGCGGCGCTCGACGAGATCAGCCTGCTGGCCGCCGCCTGGCGCGGCACGGCGGAAACGGCCTTGGAAAGCGCGGCGCAGGGCAGCGCCTTCGCCAGCACGACGATCAAGGCCTGGCCCGATGCGCGGCTCGCCGCTTTGGCGGCGCGGCACGACAAGCTCGCCTTGCCGGTCGCGGCCGGCGTTGCCTTCGCAGCCCATGCGGATTTGGCCGATGCGCTCACCGGCTATCTCGCTGGCTTCGCCGGCAACCTGGTGAGCGCCGGCGTCCGGCTGGTGCCGCTCGGCCAGACTGATGGGCAACTCACGCTGGCTGATTTGGAGCCCGTCGTCGCGGCGGCGGCGGAGGCGGCGCTCGCCGCCGATCTCGATCAGCTCGGCAGCGCCGCGCCGATGGTCGATTGGGCCTCCATGCGTCACGAAACCCAGTACACGAGGTTGTTTCGCTCATGACCCCCAGGATTTCAGGCAACGGCCCCTTGCGCGTCGGCATCGGCGGCCCGGTCGGCTCTGGCAAGACGGCGCTGGTCGAGCGCTTGTGCAAACATATGCGGGACGACTACAACCTCGCCGTCGTCACCAACGACATTTATACCCGCGAGGACGCCGAGTTTCTCACGCGCGCCGGCGCGCTGGCGCCCGAGCGTATCGCCGGCGTGGAAACTGGCGGCTGCCCGCACACGGCGATCCGCGAAGACGCCTCGATCAATCTGGTCGCCGTCGCCGACATGTGGGCGAAATTCCCCGATCTCGAACTGATCTTCGTCGAATCGGGTGGCGACAATCTGGCGGCGACCTTCTCGCCCGAGTTGGCCGATCTGACGATCTATGTCATCGACGTCTCGGCCGGGGACAAGATTCCGCGCAAGGGCGGCCCTGGCATCACCCGCTCGGATCTCTTGGTGATCAACAAGATCGACTTGGCGCCCTTGGTCGGCGCCGACCTTGGCGTGATGGACCGCGACGCCCGGAAAATGCGCGCCGACCGGCCCTTTCTGTTCTCCAATCTGAAGGTCAATCACGGCGTGGCCGAGATCGCCCGCTTCATTGTCGCGCGCGGCGGGCTGTAACGAGGCTGTCTGATCGCTAGGCGAACCTTTGGGGGTTTGTGGCGTTCCTTGAGATAGGCCACAATAGACCGCGATGGCTGACCCGTTGCAATCTTCGCCCGAAATCTTTCCCGGCACTGCCGAGCTGCGCCGCTCGGCAAGCGGCGCTTGGCAACTCGCCTTCGCCGGTGATTGGCGGGCTGGCGCCGCCCATCCGTTGAATGCGGCCGTCGCCCAATTGGACGCGGTCGGTCCGCTTGGGCCGGTCGATCTGATCATCGGCGAGGGGATGCTGTGGGATACCAGCTTCCTCCTGGCCTTGCGCAAGCTGGAAGCCGCCATCGTCCGGCGCGGCGGCACGGCCCATCATGAGACCTTGCCCGATGGGGTCCGCCGGCTGATGAATCTGGCAGCGCAAAGCGAAGCGCCGAGCGGCGCGCGCCGCGTCGCGGCATCGCCGTCGTTTTTGGCCCGGATTGGCGAACGCGCGCAGAGCATCTGGCGCGAGACCGGCGATTTCTTCGCTTTCATCGGCGAAGCCTTTCTCGCTTTCCTGCGCCTGCTGCGCGGCAGGGCAGGTTTTCGCCGTTCCGATTTCCTGTTGATCCTGCAGGACACGGGGGCTCGCGCGCTGCCGATCGTCACGCTCATCTCGGTCCTGGTCGGGATGATTCTCGCCTTCGTCGGCGCCGTGCAGCTGCGCCAGTTCGGCGTCGAGATTTACGTCGCCAATCTGGTCGGCATCGCCATGCTGCGCGAGATGGGCGCGCTGATGACCGCCATCATCATGGCTGGGCGCACCGGCGCGGCCTTCGCCGCCGAGATCGGCTCCATGCAGGCCAATGAGGAAATCGACGCCTTGAGCACGCTCGGCTTCAACCCAGTCGACTTTCTCGTGCTGCCGCGCATTCTCGCCCTGGTGCTGATGATGCCGCTGCTCGCGCTCTATGCCGATATCCTCGGCATCCTCGGCGGCGCGCTGATCGGCACCACATTGATGGGACTGGATTTCTCGCAATATTGGGCCCAGACGGTCCGCGCCTTGAACATGACGCATCTGTTCATCGGCCTGATCAAAGCGAGCGTCTTCGGCGTCATCGTCGCGCTCGCCGGATGCCAACGCGGCCTATTCGCCGGGCGCAGCGCCTCCGCGGTCGGGATGGCGACGACATCCGCCGTCGTGTTGGCGATCGTTCTCATCGTCGTCGCCGATGGCATCTTCGCCGTCGTGCTCGATATCTTGAAGCTCTGACATGGCCCAGACCGCGCCCCGCATCGCCGTCGATCACATGGACATGGCCTACGGCGCCTTCGTGCTGCAGCGCGATCTCAACTTCAAGATCGCGGCCGGCGAGATTTTCTTCATCATGGGCGGCTCGGGCTGCGGCAAGAGCACGCTGCTCAAGCAGATGATCGGTCTCAAGGAGCCGGCGCGCGGCGAGGTACTTTACGACGGCGCATCGCTATGGCGCAGCGAAGGCGCGGCGCGTCAGGCGCTGATGCGGCGCTTCGGCGTGCTCTATCAGAGCGGCGCGCTGTGGAGCTCCATGACGCTGGCGGAAAACGTCGCCTTGCCGCTCGCCGAATATACCGATCTGTCCGCCGGCGACGTACGCGATCTGGCGGCGTTGAAGCTGTCGCTCGTCGGCCTCGCCGGATTCGAGGACTATTACCCGTCGGAGATCAGCGGCGGTATGCGAAAGCGGGCGGGCCTGGCCCGGGCGATGGCGCTGGACCCGGATATCCTCTTCTTCGACGAGCCCTCGGCCGGCCTCGATCCGATCAGTTCAAAGCGACTCGACGACCTCATCCTCGAATTGCGTGACAGCCTGGGCGCCACCGTGGTGATCGTCAGCCATGAATTGGCCAGCATCTTCGCCATCGGCGACAATTCGGTCTTCCTGGACGCTGAATCCAGGACCATGATCGCGTCGGGTAACCCCAAGCGTCTGCTGGCCGAAAGCGACGATCCGCGAGTCCGAGCCTTTCTGACTCGTAACGACAATCCGGCCATGCCCCAAGCCATGTTGGAGAAATCGCCGTGAGCCGAAAAGCCAACCCCAAACTCATCGGCTTATTTGTTGTCGGCGCGGGCGCGCTTTTGATTTTCCTGGTCGTCGCCCTCGGCGGCGGGCGACTGTTCACCACAACCAAGACATACGTCATGTTTTTCGCCGACGACGTCAACGGCCTGCAGGTCGGCGGTCCGGTGAATTTCCGCGGCGTGCGCGTCGGTTCGATCAAGGATATCGTGCTCAGCTACGACAGCGACAAGCGCGAGGTGGCGATCCCCGTCTATGTCGAACTCGATCAGAGCCGCGTGCGCGTCAACGGCGCGGGCCGACTCGACGATATGTCGGAGTTGATCGATCGGGGCCTGCGCGCGCAATTGCGCAATCAATCCTTCGTCACGGGGCTGATGACCATCGAATTGGATTTCGATCGCGCGATTCCGGCGCGCCTGCTCGGCCTGGAGCCGCGCTATCCGGAAATTCCGACCAAACGTTCGAGCCTGTCGGAATTGCGCGCGACTTTCGGCGATTTGGTGGAGGATTTCCGCAAGCTGCCGGTCGAAGAGATCATGACCAAGTTTGCGGCCACGCTGGTCGATCTCGACAAGCTGGTGGTCGATCTCACCGGTCTGGTCAACAGTACCAACAGCATGGTCGGCAACGTCGATCAGCGTATGACGGCGGCCTTGCAGCCGGTCCCCGACATGGTTCGCAACATCGATAAAGCCTCGCGCGACGTCAGCAAACTGGCGAGCGACGCCAATGCCCAGGTGCCGGTCATCAGCGACCGCGTCGTCGGCGCCATCAAACAGCTCAATGCGACGCTCATGCAGGCCGAGCAAGCGATGAGCGCCGTCCAGGGCGGCCTAGGCGACGGCTCGCAGCTGAACTATCAGGCGACGCGCACCATGGAAGACATTCGCGAAGCGGCGAGCGCGCTGCGCGCGCTGGCGGATTATCTGCAGCAGAATCCCAACGCCTTGCTGACCGGCAAGGGCAACGCACCATGAACAAGGCCATGACCCGTATTTCGCTATGCCTGATTGCTCTTCTCCCGGCCCTGCTTGCGGCCTGCGTCGGCGACAATCAGCCGTCGAAGCTCTACGTGCTGTCTGCCATCGAGCCCCCGGCTCAGCGTTCGACCCAGGGCCTCGCCCTGTCCGTGGGGCCCGTCTTGCTGCCGAAATATCTCGACCGGCCGCAGATCGTCACGCGGCCGACGGCCAACGAACTGACCGTCGCCGAATTCGATCGCTGGGGCGGACGCCTCGAAGACAATGTGGCGCAGGTGATCGGCGAGAATCTGTCGCGCCGGCTGCGCACCAGCCGCGTGGCGCTGTTTCCGGCGGAAGCGGCCGGCCGCGCCGATTTGCGCATCTCGATCACCATCTCGCGCTTCGAGTGCGTCAGCGAGAGCGGCGAATGTGTGCTGGACGCGCGCTGGCAGATCGCCCCGCCGGCGCAAGGTCCGGCGGCGGCGCAACCGACGATGGGGGCCTCGGCCCTGACGGCGCGCAGCGCATCCGGCGGCTATGCGGCGGTCGCCGCGGCGATGAGCCAATTGCTCGCTGACCTCAGCCGCGAAATCGCCGAGGGCGTGAGCGCTCGGGCCCGCTAAGTCCCGCGCGGTTTCGCCCGCGCCGTGGCCGGCGCGCTCATCGGATCGTCAGGCCAGGGGTGGCGCGGATAGCGGCCCTTGAGGTCTTTCTTAACCGCTGCATATCCGTCGCGCCAGAAATTGGCGAGATCGCGCGTCACCTGCACCGGCCGTCCGGCGGGGCTCAGCAGATGCAGCAGGACCGGCACGCGGCCGCCCGCGACGCGCGGCGTGTCGGCGAGGCCGAACAATTCCTGCAGTTTTACCGCCAGCACAGGCGCGTCGCCTTGCGTGTAATCGACGGCGGCCGTGCGGCCGCTCGGCACGGCGATCTCGGTCGGCGCCCAGTCGTCGAGCCGTTTGCGCGCCGCCCAGTCGAAGCTGCCGCCGAGAATGTCGGTGAGATGCAGCTTGGCTAGGTCGGCGCGGCTTTTCAGCCCGCCGAGATGCGGTGCCAGCCAGTCCTCGAGCGTCGTGGCGAGCGCGCTGTCGGAGAAATCCGCCCAGGCGCCTTGCGGATCATGGGCGCGTAGGAAGGCGACGCGCGCCCGTAATTGCTGCGCGCCTGGAGTCCAGGGCAGGGCGGCGATTCCCATCTGGACGATGCCGACGAGCAGCGCGGCGGCCACTCTGTCGGCAGGCGCCTTGTCCCATTGCACATCATCGAGCAGCAACGCGCCGAGGCGGCGCTGGCGGCGCGCTTGGACGCTCTCCGTGCGAGCGTCCCAGGCGACCGTCTCAGCCGCTTCGATCAGGTCGGCGAAGTCTTCTTCGATCTCGGCGCGCGAGAGCGGTGCGGCCATGAAGATGCGGCCGTCGGCGCTTGTCCCGATTCCGTCGCCGACGGCGGCGACGGCGAGCCACTCCTCGCGCGCCAAGGCATCTTCCGGCTGGACCGCCGCGCCGCGGCCGTTGGCGAGGCGAAAGCCGCCGCCCGCCCGCTTCTGGGCTACGCGGTCGGGATAGGCGAGGGCGGTGAGCGCGCCGCAGACGGACGAATCCAGCGGATGGTCCGGCGCGTCGAGCAGTCGGCGGATCTGCTTGGCGGATTCGCGAATGCGGCGGCGCGTCGCTTCGCGAATCTCCGTGCCGGCCGGTGGCGCGCCAGCGCGGCCTTCGCCGACGATCTCAAGCCGATGGCGCAGATCGGCGTCGCGCATCGCCCCGGGGCCGGATAGCGGATCGCGTTCGGCGAGCAGCGAGGCAAGCGAGGCGGCCTCGGCGCCGAGACCCTGGGCCTTGGCGCGGATCGCCATATGGGCGAGGCGCGGATGCAACGGCAACTTGGCCATCGCCTTGCCATGCGCCGTGACGGCGCCTGCCGGATCGAGCGCGCCGAGCTGAGCGAGCAGGCCGCGGGCCTGGGCGAAGGCGCCGGCGGGCGGCGGATCCATCCAAGAGAGTTCGTTCGGATTGCGCACGCCCCAGACGGCGAGATCGAGCGCCAGCGCCGCGAGATCTGCCTGCAGAATTTCCGGCGCGTTGCGCGGCAGCAGGCCGCGCGTCTGCGGCTCGGGCCATAGGCGATAGCAGATGCCGGGCGCGGTGCGGCCGGCGCGGCCGCGCCGCTGTTCGGCGGCGGCTTGCGTCACCTT
>CAMAVH010000068.1 GCA_945861615.1 Rhizobium sp. Q54
CATTATCTCAGCGTGCATGAAGGCCCGCAGCGCATCTCCAAGCTGCCCAACCGCGTGGCGCTTGAGCCCGGCATGGTCGTCTCCAACGAGCCCGGCTATTACAAGGCTGGCGCCTTCGGCATCCGCATCGAAAATCTGGTGGCGGTGAAGGAAGCGGCGGCGGGCGAGGACGGCTTGCCGATGCTTGAGTTAGAGACGCTGACCTTGGCGCCGATCGAACGCGCGCTGATCGATCCGGCGTTGCTCACGGATAGTGAGGCGGCCTGGCTCGACGGCTATCATGCCCGCGTGCGCGAGACGCTGACGCCGCTGGTGGACGCGGCAACGGCGGAATGGCTCAAGACGGCGACGGCGCCGATTCGCTAACGCGGTTTCGGCACCCAGATCGCGGCGGTTTCATCGCCGAAGGCTTCGGCTCTGCCGGCGAGATATTCGGCGCCGACCCAGGCGCAGACGAGAGCGTCCAAAGTATCTTCATATGCCTTGAGACGATGACGCTTAGGTATTTCCAGTGGATCGAAACGCGGTAGCTTGATATCTGCGATTTCAGAATCCAAAGCCTCAAGCAATTCATCAAGGCATCGCTTTAGAGAGTTCAAGCGATCCGCCGGAGAAAGTTCGGGCCAATATTTCCCCATCTTGGATTCTTTGTAAGTGAGCCTTTTGGTGCGGTTCATCAATCGCACGATGGCGGCATGAGGATAGACTTCCAATAAGCACGGTTGGATGTCGTCATGCGCCGCAGTGGCAAGTGGGTAGCCGTGCTCGATAAAGCCATCGGAAGTGGATTGACCGACGGCGCCTGGGCGTTGCGCGTTTGGCGAGTGGACAGCGCACCAATATTTACCGAATTCCTGACTTGTCTTGCTGTCGGCGATCCGGCGCTTCGTGATAGGTATCGTGGCCAAGGGCATGTCGACCGTCACGATGGTAGGAAACGCGTTCATGAGCCTGCGGCACGCCATTAAAAGTCGAGCCGGCTCGGGCACTTCGCCAAAGTGCCGCGATGTCCAATCAACGGATTTCTTTTCGGCCAAAGCGATGAAAGCGGCATAGCTCGGCGCGACGGCGACGCAACGCCATTTATCAGCGTCTTCGGCGATCAGGGCGACGCCACTCGGATTCTTGCCGGTCCAGGCGGCGTCGATGCCGAGGACGCTCCTCACGCTTCGCCGATCAGCTTCAGCCACTCGTCCTCGGTGAGAATTGCAACGCCGAGGCTCTTGGCCTTGTCCGCCTTGGAGCCGGCGTCGGCGCCGACCACGACATAGCCGGTCTTTTTCGACACCGAGCCGGCGACCTTGGCGCCGAGCTTTTCGGCCTGTGCCTCGGCGGCTTGGCGCGTCAGGGTCTGCAACGTGCCGGTGAAGACGACCGTCTTGCCGGCGACCGGCGAATCGGCGGGCGGCTGGATGATCTCGACCGGTTCGATCTCGACACCGGCTTCGATGAGCGCATCGAGCGCCGCCTGATTGTTCTCTTCGCGGAAAAAATCGATGATGTCGTCGGCCATCTTGATGCCGATGCCGGTGATGGCGCAGAGATTGGCGAATTCGCCGCCGATCTTTTCCGGTTTTTTCTCGTCGGGCGCCTTGTCGCGGTCGATGATCGCCTGCGCCATGGCTTGGCGCCAGGTCGGCAGATCGCCGTAGTGGCGGGCCAGCCATTTCGCCGTCGCCTCGCCGACCTGATAAATGCCCACGGCATAGATGAAGCGCTCGAAGGGCACCTTGCGGCGCGCTTCGATGGCGTTGAAAAGGTTCTGCGCCGACTGCGGCCCCCAGCCTTCCCAGGTGGCGAGCGGTTCGGCGTCGACGCCATCACGCGCGCGCAAGGTGAAGATGTCGGCCGCCGTCTTGATCGCGCCCTTGTCGAGGAACAGCTGCAGACGCTCCTCGCCGAGACCGTCGATATTGAAGGCGAGGCGCGAGACGAAATGCGACAGACGGGCCAGACGTTGCGCCGGACAGACGAGGACGCCGGTGCAGCGCCAGACGGCTTCGCCCGCTTCGCGCACGGCCAGGCTGCCGCAGACCGGGCAGGCGGGATGCTTATGTCCCTTCGCCAGCACGTCGGCCATGACGAAGCGCGGCGGCGCCTTCTTGTCGGTCGGGCGCTTGTCCATGACCACGGCGACGACTTGCGGGATGACATCTCCCGCGCGCTGAATGATCACGCTGTCGCCGACGCGGAAGTCCTTGCGGGCGACTTCGTCCTCGTTGTGCAGCGTGGCGCGCGAGACGACGACGCCGCCGACGGTGATCGGCTCGAGGATGGCGAAGGGCGTCAGCACGCCGGTGCGGCCGACCGAGATGCCGATGTCGTTGAGCACGGTCTGCGCCTGTTCGGCGGGGAACTTGTGGGCGATGGCCCAGCGCGGCGCGCGGCTGACCATGCCGAGCTGGTCCTGCCAGTCGAAGCGGTTGACCTTATAGACGACGCCGTCGATATCGTAGGGCAGGGAGGCGCGCTCGGCGCCGATCGCGTTGTAGAACGCGAGGGCTTCCTCCGGCGAGGCGCAACGCTTGGCCTTGGGATTCACATGGAAGCCCCAGCCCTTGAGGGTTTGCAGGAATTCCCAATGGGTCTTGCCGACCGGGCCGCTGGCTTCGCCCATCGTATAGGCGAAGAAGCGCAACGGCCGGCTCGCCGTGACGGCGGGGTTGATCTGCCGCAGGCTGCCGGCGGCGGAGTTTCGCGGATTGGCGAATAGCGGCTCGTCGGCTTTGACGCGGGCTTCGTTGAGCGCCAGGAAATCGGCGCGCAGCATGTAGATCTCGCCGCGAATGTCGATGACGTCGGGCGCTTCGCCCTTCAACCGCTCGGGGATGTCTTTCAGCGTGCGAAGATTCGGCGTGACGTCTTCGCCCTCGACACCGTCGCCGCGCGTCGCGCCCTGCACGAAACGGCCTTTTTCGTAGCGCAGCGAGATCGACAGGCCGTCGATCTTCGGCTCGGCGACGATTTCGACCGGCGTGTCGGCCGGCAGATCGAGGAAACGGCGCACGCGCTGAAAGAAGCCTTCGACGTCGTCCGGTTCGAAGGCGTTGTCGAGCGACAGCATGGGCTTGGCGTGGCGCACTTTGGCGAAGCGTCCGGCGGGCGCGGCGCCGACTTTACGCGTCGGGCTGTCCTCGCGCGCCAGATCGGGAAAACGGGCCTCGATCTCGCCGTTGCGCCGGCGCAGCGCGTCATAGTCGGCATCCGAGATGCGCGGCGCGTCTTCCTGGTGATAGAGCTTGTCATGCTCGGCGATTTCTTCGGCCAAACGCGCCAGCTCGATTTCCGCCATCATGCGGTCGAGCTTCTTCACGGCGATCTTGCTGGTATCCAAGGCCATGGGCGTCAGGCTCCGGCGGCGAGCAGTTTGTCGGCGGCGGCGCGCGCCTCGTCGGTGATTTTCGCGCCGGCGAGCATGCGGGCGATTTCCTCGCGGCGTTCGGCGGCTTCGAGCGGCACCACGGTGGTGCTCGTCGATTTGCCCTGGGTCTTCTGCACGCGCCAATGATGCAGGCCGCGCGCCGCGACCTGCGGCGAATGGGTGACGACCAGCACCTGGACGTCAACGCCGAGGCGGGCCAATCGTTCGCCGACCGCGTCGGCCACCGCGCCGCCGATGCCGGCGTCCACCTCGTCGAACACCAGGGCGGCGGCATCGCCGGTGCCGGCGAGCGCCACTTTCAGCGCCAGCATGAAGCGCGCCAATTCGCCGCCCGAGGCGATCTTGGCCAAGGGACCGGGCGCCGCGCCGGGATTGGTCGAGACTTCGAAGGCGACGCGGTCCAGGCCCTCGGGGCCGCCCCCCATTTCACCATTGGGGCCTTCTGCGAGCGTCTCGATGGTGGTGCGAAAACTCGCCTTCTCCATCTTGAGCGGCGCGAGTTCCTTATTCACCGTCTTGTCCAGTTTGGCGGCGGCCTTGCGGCGCGCCTCGCCGAGCTTGGCGGCGGCGGCGGCATAAGCGGCGCGCGCCTCCGCCGTGGCGGCGGCGAGCTTTTTCAGGTCGGCGCCGGCGCTGTCGATGGAGGCCAGCTTGCGCGCCATGTCGCCTTGCAGCGCGCCGAGCGCGTCGACATCGACATTGTGCTTGCGCGCCAGGGCGCGCAGCGTGAACAGCCTTTCCTCGATCTGTTCGAGTTTCTGCGGATCGGAGTCGAGATCGGCGAGCACCAGTTCGATCTGGGCGACCGCTTCGCTGGCTTCCACGGTGGCGGCGGCGAGCGATTGCAGCGCGGCGGCGAGGCGGTCGCCGGCCTTGGCGGCGGCGCGGTCCACCAAACGGTGCGCGGCGTTGAGCGCGCTGACCACGGCGCGGCCCTCGGTTAGTTCGTTGAGCGCTGCCTGCAAAGCCTCGCTGAGCTTGGCGCCGCCCTGCATGAAGCTGCGCTGTTCCGCGAGCTGCGTCTCCTCGCCGGGCTGCGGCGCCATCTTGTCCAGTTCGGCGAGGGCGTGGCGAAGAAATTCCTCGTCGCGACGGGCGGTTTCGGCCTCGGCGCGGGCGTCATCCTCGGCCTTGCGGCAGGCCTGCCAGGCTTCGTGGGCCTTGCGCACGGTCGCGAGCAGCGCCTCATGGCCGCCGTAGCTATCGAGCAGGCCGCGATGGGTCGCGGCGTCGAGCAGACCATGGGCGTCATGCTGGCCGTGAATCTCGACGAGCAATTCGCCGAGCTGGCGGAGCAGGCCGACGCCGGCCGGCTGATCGTTGACGAAGGCGCGGCTGCGCCCGTCGGCGCCAAGCACGCGCTTGAGCACCAATGTCTCCTCGCTGGCGATCTCGTTGTCGGCGAGCAGCTGGCGCGCGGGATGTTTGGCGGGAATGTCGAAGGCGGCGGTGACGGTGGCCTTTTCCGCGCCGCGGCGCACCAGGCCGGCTTCGCCGCGCGCGCCGAGGGCCAGGCCGAGGGCATCGAGCAGGATCGATTTGCCGGCGCCGGTCTCGCCCGTCAGCACGCTCAGTCCGGCGCCGAACTCCAGATCGAGGCGCTCGATGAGGACGACGTCGCGGATCGAAAGCGCGGTCAGCATGGCCTGATTTGCAGGCCGATCATTAGAACACCGAATTCCACGCGCGGCTCATCCACGAGCCCTTGTCTTCCAGCGGGGCGAGCTGCGCGCCGGTCATCAGCTGATAGGAGTCCTGATACCATTCGCTGCCGGGGTAGTTATGGCCGAGCACGGCGGCGGCGGTCTGGGCTTCCTGGGTCAGGCCGACCTCGAGGTAGCATTCGGTCAAGCGGTGCAGCGCTTCGGGCACATGCGACGTCGTCTGATAGAGTTCGACGACGCGGCGATAGCGGCTGATGGCGGCCTGCGGCTGGTTGCGTTTCTGGTAATAGCGTCCGACTTCCATTTCCTTGCCAGCGAGATTGTCGTAGGCCAGGTCGATCTTCAGGCGCGCATCGCGGGCATATTTGCTGTCGGGAAAGCGGCGCACCACTTCCTGTAGCGCGGCCAACGCGCGGTTGGTCAGCGACTGATCGCGGGTGATGTCGGGGATGCGCTCGTAGAAGCTCAGCGCCTTCAGATAATAGGCGTAGGCGATATCCTTGCTGCCGGGATGCAGCGCGATGAAGCGGTCGAGCGCGGCGATCGCCTCGTCGTAACGGTTCATCTCGTAATAGGCATAGGCGTTGAGTAGCTGCGCTTTGGTCGCCCACACCGAGTAGGGGTGTTGGCGATCGACTTCGTCGAACAGCTTGACCGCATCGGCCGGCGTGCCGGCATCCATCAGACTCATGGCTTCGTTGAACATGTCTTCCGCCGGACGGTCGGGCATGACCTTGGGTTCGTCCGAACCGCAGGCGGCGAGGCCGAAGGCAAGCGACAGGGCGAGGAACGGGGCGGCGAAGGCGGACAGGCGGCGGGGCAGGGGCATCTCGATGCGAACCACGAATAAAGCGGGGACGGCCGACGGCCCTCGGGCCAGCGGCGGCAAATCTGTTCGACGGACTATATCACATTCCGCCGGCCAGGCGACAAGCGCGGGAGGTTCCGGCTGCCGCGGTAAGCCTTTGCCGGATAAGAAAAAGATCGCCGTTTAACGGGAGCGGGCGGGCGTTTTGCCGGCTTTGCGGGGGCTGGCCTTGCGCGCGGCCTTGGCGCCTGCTTTGGCGGGGCCCACGAGGCGGATGTTCCCGCGCTGGATGTCGAGGCGCAGATGCGGCCCGTCGCCATGCTTGAGGATGAAATCGGCGACGCTCTGGCCGTCTTCATAGAGGGCGTAGCGCTTGCTGGCCTCGATGCCGCCCTTGCCGCCCTTCTGGTCCAACGGATCGATGATGGTGCGGATACGGATGGCGTCCGCCGTGCGCAGCAGCGCCGCCGTGGCGCGGCGCTTGGCTGTTGCCCCCTGATAGGCTTTGGGACCGAGAGCGGCCCACAGGTCTTCGTAGAGCGCATCAAGCGCTACCACCTTCATGGTCTCCAGACTCGCCTTCGTGGAGCGTTTATCCCGCGACGCGGCCATCCGCATTCTCCCCAGTTTCGTTGCGCAGTCTTCTATTTGTCAGAAGTGTCTTTGTTTCAGCGGTCCATCCGGCTTGCGTCCCGACGGTCCCGGCCATAGGCTCAAGCCATAACGGCAGAAGCCGAACGAAAACAAGAAAAACAACAACACCCTGGGGAGGGACATATGTCTGGCCATCGCGCTTTCGGCGCCACCGCGCCGCGTCTTCGCACCGCATCCCGTTCGTTGTTGCTCGCCTCGTTGGCTGCTGGCGTCGCCGGCGCCGCCTTCGCCGACGAAGGGCCCGAGGCCTTTCGCAGCAAGACCGTCACAGTCGCCATCGGCTCGGGCACCGGCGGCTCGCACGATCAATGGGGCCGCCTGATCAACCGCCATATGGGCAAGCACTTGCCGGGCAATCCGACGCTGGTGCCGAAGAACTTTCCGGGCGCCGGCGGCATGGCCCTGGCGAACATGCTGTGGGCGCAAAGCCCGAAGGACGGCACGATCTTCGGCATCGTCAACCGCACGATCTATCTCGAACCCCTGTTCGCCGGAACCAATTCCAAGGCGCAGTTCGATCCGCGCAAGTTCTCCTGGATCGGCAGCGCCGACACCATCGTCAGCGTCGCCATCGCTTGGCATACCTCGCCGGTCAAGACCTGGAAGGACCTGTACGATCACGACCTGATCGTCGGCGCGGTGGGCGCCGCCAGCGGCACCACCAAGGAAGCCTACGTGATGAAGAACCTGCTCGGCTTCCGCTATCGGGTCATCATGGGCTATCCCGGCGGCAGCGACGTCGACCTCGCCATGGAGCGCGGCGAGATCGAGGGCCGCGCCAATCTCGCCTATTCGGGCCTCAAGAGCCGCAACGCCCAGGAACTGGCCGAGGGCAAGATTCGCGTGCTCTATCAAATGGGTGTCGAGAAGCATCCCGAAATGCCGAACGTGCCTTCGGTGCTCGACATGGCGCGCAACGACGAGGAGCGCCGCCTGCTGGAATTGAACTTCATGCACAGCGACATCGGCTACAGCTTCGCCGCGCCGCCCGGCGTGCCGGCGGCTCGTCTCGCCACCTTGCGCCGGGCCTTCAAGGCGACCCTGGACGACCCGCAGCTCAAGGACGAAGCGGGCAAGCAGAAGCTCAGCGTCGGCTATGTGTCGGGCGAACGGCTCGAAGGCCTCATGCAAAAGGCCTATTCCGCGCCGCCGCAGATGATCGCCCGCCTGCTGGAGCTGTCGCAGCCAACCTTGCGCGAAGACATGGCGCAAGCCAAGGTCGTCAAGACGATGCTGACCGGCATCGCGCGTCAGGGGCGCACAGTGTCTTTCATGGACAGGGGGGTCAAGACCGACGCCAACGTCAGCGGCGGCACGACCGAGATCGTGCGGGCCGGCCAAAAGATGGAAGCGTCGGGCCTTAAGGAAGGCATGACCTGCGAGATCACCTATTACGGCAACAGGGGCACCGCGGCGAAGATCGCCTGCGAGTGAAGCGGAGCGAGCCAGCCGATAGGAGATCGATGGAATGACCGTTCAGTTCGCCGATGTCGTCGGCCAGAAGAAGCTCAAGCTCGGCCATAGCAAGCGCGTCTTGATCCGCACGTCGGATTTCCATGTTTGGGTCCATGCCGACGAGCCGGGCACCAAGGGGCCGATGCATACCCATACGGCCGACGAAACCTTCTACTGCCTGCAGGGCGAATGCACCTTCACGCTCAAGGAGGCTTCGGGCAAACGCTACAAGCGCAAGCTGACCCCGGGCATGATCGTCATGATCCCGAAGGGCGACTTCTATCAGTTGCACAACACCGGCGAGGACTATCTCGTGCTGCTCGGCACGCGCGGCGAGACCGACAAGTTGCCGCGCTTCGGCAAGGCGGGCGAGACGGTCGGCCGCAACCTGTGGGCGCTCGAGAACAGGCATGTGATCGAGGCGCGCAAAAAGCAGATTGCCGGCAAGGCGACAGCGCCGACCAAGAAGATAGCCGCGACAAAGGCGAAAGCCCGCAAGCGCGCTTAGACGTTCGGGGGACGCAACGAAAAAGGCCGGCGGAGTGATCCGCCGGCCTTTTTAATTCAGCCCGTCGCGCTTAACGAATGGGCGTCGCCACGTGCTTGCGGCTGGCGGCGCTCGAGATCATCGGCAGCATGTCGGCCGTGGCCAGGTCGTCGCGCAGCAGATCGCTGTCGAGGTCGACGATGTCATGGGCGCTCTTGTCGTTGAACAGCGCCTGCAGCAGCTGGTGGTTCATGCGGTGGCCCGAGCGCGAGCCATGGAAGCGGCCGATCAGCGGCATGCCGGCGAGATAGAGGTCGCCGACGCTATCCAGCACCTTGTGGCGCACGAATTCATCGCTGTAGCGCAGGCCGCTGGCGTTCAGCACCTTGTCGCCGCTGACCACGACGGCGTTTTCGAGCGAGCCGCCCTTGAGCAAGCCCTGTGCGCGCAGCGCGCTGACTTCATGCTCGAAGCCGAAGGTGCGCGCGCGCGCGATGTCGCTCTTGAACGAGCCGTCGACTAGGTCGAAGGAGAACGTCTGGCGGCGCACGGCGGCGCTGGAGAAATCGATGTCGAAGCCGATCGAGAAGCCGGCGCCGGGCTCGATGGCGGCGCTCTTGTCGCCGACGGTGACCGAGACGGGCTTCTTGACGACGACGGCGCGACGCGCGGCCGACTGCTCGACGACGCCGGCGCATTCGATCAGGAACACGAAGGGCGCGGCGCTGCCGTCCATGATCGGCACTTCGGGGCCGTTCAGTTCGATCACGGCATTGTCGATACCGGCGGCCGAGAGCGCGGCCATCAGATGTTCGATGGTGCAGATCGTCGCGCCGTTCTTGCTGATCGCGGTGCAGAGCTGCGAGTCGGTGACGTTGCGCCAATCTGCGGGAATGACCGTCTGGCCGCCGTGGATATCGGTGCGCTTGAAGACGATGCCGCTGTTCTCGTCGGCGGGCAGCAGCGTCATGGAAACCTTGGCGCCGGTGTGCAGGCCGATGCCGCCGCAACCGATGGCGTTCTTCAAGGTCTTCTGATGGACGATCTGTCCCATGGGGTCTTCCTAACGCGCGCAGTCATACGAGGTGGGGCCGGAAAAAATTCGCTCCAGGGAACATAAAGAGCGTCCCCCGGAGCGTAAAATCACTGTTTGTTACAGAATGTTACGGGCGATTCCCTGGTTTTCCGCGGCATTGCGGAGACCGTCGGAACCGCCCGTGACTGGTCAGTTGGCCTGGCGGCGCAGGAACGCCGGGATGTCCAACAGGTCGTCATCCATGCTCGCCGCTTTCGGCTTGTCCGCCGGATCGACGCCGAGGCCGAGACCGAGCGAGGTCTGGGCCGAGGCCGCCGGCTGCGGGGCGGGCTGCGGCGCCGGCATCGGCGCCGGGGTCTGGGCCGCCGCCAATGCCGCCATGGCGACCTGCACCGGCTCGGGCGCCGGCTGCTGGGCCATCATCGGCTGTGGGGCGGGCTGGGGCGCCGGCTGGGCGATGCGGAAGGCCGGCGGCTCGGACGGACGGGCGGCTTCCTGGGCGGTGTCGCGGGCGCGGCCGGTGCCGGTCACGCGCTCGAACAGGCTCGGTTTGCTCGCCTTGGCGGCGCGCTGGGCATGGCCGGCATTGACCATCGCCGCTTCGGCGAACGGGCGGGCGGCGGCCGGGGCCGTCGCCTGCGCGGCGCGGGCGGTCGCGGTCGGCTCGACCGGCAGGCCGGGGATGAAGGCCTTGCGGCCATCAGCAGCCAAGGGGGCAGCAGCCAGCGGGGCGGCGTGCGGCGCCGGCGCGGCTTCGATCGGGGCCTGAGCTTGCATGGGCGCGGCGAAGCTCGGCTCCATCTGGGTAGCCGTGGCGGTCATCACCGGGGCCATGGTCGCCTGCGGCTGCGGGGCGGACATGGTCGGCGCGGCCATCGTCGGGGCGGCGAAGCTCGGCATGGTCATGGTCGGGGCGGCCATGCTCGGGCTATGCGCGGCCAGCGGGGCCATCGTCGGGCGCGGATTCGGACGGCGGTCGATCAGGTTGATGACCGTCGGCTTCGGCTCGGCCATGGCTTCGGCGTCGATGCCGGTGGCGATGACCGAAATGCGGATGCGGCCTTCCAGGCTCTCGTCGAAGGTCGAGCCGAAGATGATGTTGGCTTCGGGATCGACTTCCTCGCGAATGCGGTTCGCCGCCTCATCGACCTCGTAGAGGGTCATGTCGGGGCCGCCGGTGATGTTGATGAGCACGCCGCGCGCGCCCTTCATCGACACGTCGTCGAGCAGCGGGTTGGAGATCGCGGCCTGGGCGGCATCGAGCGCGCGCTTGTCGCCGCTGCCCTCGCCGGTGCCCATCATCGCCTTGCCCATCTCGCTCATGACCTGGCGCACGTCGGCGAAGTCGAGGTTGATCAGGCCGGGCATGACCATCAAGTCGGTGACGCCGCGCACGCCCGAATGCAGGACGTTGTCGGCCAGCTTGAAGGCTTCCGCGAAGGTCGTCTTCTCGTTGGCGATGCGGAACAGGTTCTGGTTCGGGATGACGATCAGCGTGTCGACGAACTGCTGCAATTCCTCGATGCCGGCTTCCGCCGTGCGCATGCGGTGAATGCCTTCGAATTGGAAGGGCTTGGTCACGACGCCGACGGTCAGGATGCCCTGCTCGCGCGCGGCCCGCGCGATGACGGGCGCCGCGCCGGTGCCGGTGCCGCCGCCCATGCCGGCGGTGATGAAGACCATGTTCGAGGCGTGCAGATGGCCGAGGATCTCTTCCAGGGCTTCCTCGGCCGACGCGCGGCCGACGTCGGGACGCGCGCCGGCGCCGAGGCCCTGCGTGATGTTGCGGCCGAGCTGGATCTTGCGCTCGGACGGCGACTGCGCGAGCGCCTGCGCGTCGCTGTTGGCGACGACGAATTCGACGCCTTCGAGCTGGCACTTGATCATGTTGTTGACGGCATTGCAGCCGGCGCCGCCGACACCGACGACGGTGATGCGGGGCTTCAGATCGGGTTCTTGGTGGGGCGCGGTGAGGTTGATCGCCATTTTCTAGCCTCCGATGGACACAAAGGATGATGCGGGTGAGGTGAGGTATGCGTTGCGCCGGCCGCCAAACCGGCTAGTGGACAGAGAGGCGCCAAGCGGGCCTGGGGTGCACACCCCGGGACATGTCCCGGAGAGCGTGCAGCCCGGGCCCGCCATAAGCGCCGACCGGGGCTGTGCGCCGCCCCGGCCGTATTGGGTGTTGTGAGCCTTAGAAGTTTTCACGCAGCCAGACTCCAAAACGGCCGAACAATCCGGCCGGCTCTTCACCGTCGCGCAGGCGTGGCGCCAACGACCCCATAGGGGCGTCGACGTGCTTGCTGACGGCGTAGGTGAGAAGGCCGGCGCAGGTGGCGAAGGCGGGACCGCCCGTCGCCTCGGCCAGACCGCTGATGCGTAGCGGCCGGCCACGCCGAACCTGTTTGTCGAGAACGCCGGCGGCCAATTCCTGGACGCCCTGCAATTGGCTGGCGCCGCCGGTGAGGACGACGCGGCGGCCGGCGATCTTGTCGATGCCGCTGGCCTCGAGGCGCGAGCGGATATGTTCGAAGGTCTCTTCCAGGCGCGGCTGGATGATCGAGACGAGGATCGAGCGCGGCACATGGTTGGCCTGGGCGCGGTCTTCCTCGCCGACCAGCGGCACGTCGATGATTTCGCGCTCGTCGGACGGCGACGGGATGGCGCTGCCGTACAGCGTCTTCATGCGCTCGGCATGGGCGAGCGGCGTCGACAGGCCGCGCGCGATGTCGCTGGTCACATGCGCGCCGCCGATTGGCACGCTGTCGGCATGGACCAGCTTGCCGTCGTAGAACACGGCGATCGAGGTGGTGCCGCCGCCCATGTCGATGACGGTGGCGCCGAGATTCATTTCGTCTTCGACCAGGGCCGAGAGTGCCGCCGCGTAGGGCGACATGACGAGGGCCGAGACGTCGAGGTGGCAGCGCTGGATGCAGGTGGTCAGCGTGCGGATCGCGCCGGACGCGGCGGTGATCGCGTGCATGTTGACGCCGAGGCGGTCGCCGTACATGCCGCGCGGGTCGCGGATGTTGCGGCTGCCGTCGATGGTGTAGCCGACCGGCAGGCAGTGGATCAGCTCGCGCTCGTTGCTTTCGCTCTGGGCGCGGCCGTGGCTCAGCACCTTGCGCACGTCGGCGTCGCCGACTTCATGGCCGGCGATCGAGACTTCGTAGTTCAGCGTCTTCGATTCGGGCTGACCGGCCGACAGATTGACGATGACCTCGCGGATCGTTTCGCCGGCCATCTGCTCGGCGGCCTGGACGGCGGTGAGGATCGACATTTCGGCGGCTTCGACATCGACGATCGCGCCGGCGCGCACGCCGTCCGAGCTGTGATGGCCGATGCCGGCGACGCGCAAATGCCCTTCGTCGTCGGCGCGGGCGATGAAGCAGCACATCTTGGTGGTGCCGATGTCGAGCGCGGCGATCAGGCCGCTCCTCGTTTTGGACAGAGACTTCCGCATCGTTTCCCCCTAGGTGTCCTTGCCGGATTTTCTGATGGGCGCCGCTTTCGGCGGCGTCACACCCGGCGAGAGCCGCACGACCGTACGGTCGGGCAGTCGCAAATCGATATTGGCGACGTCATGGGCGAGCACGTTTTGCGTGCGCTCCATGGCGGCGAACTTGGCCCAGGCGCGCCCGACGTCCTGCTCGGGCAGCTGCACTTCGGCGCCGTTGTCGAAGATCACGGTCCAGCGCCGGCCGCCGACGAAGCTCATGGCGGCGACGCGGGCGCGCAGATCGGGTTCGGCGGCGGTGATGGCGAGAATGGTGGGCGCATTGGCCGGCGCGCCTTCGCCGATGATCTGTGGCAACTGGCCGAAGCGGGCCGGATCGGCGCCGGGAATGATCGCGCCGTCGCGGTCCACCAGCGTCAGCTTGCCGTCCCTCTGCCACAGCGCCATCGGCGCGCGTTCTTCGAGGCGGATGAAAACGGTATCGGGCAGTCGGCGCTCGACGGTCGCCTTGCGCACCCAGGGAAGCTGTTCGAGGCGCAGCTTCGCTTCATGCGGATCGAAGCCGAGGATCGGCGAGCCGCGCCTGACGTCGAGCGCCGCCAGCACATCCTTGCCGGGGCTTTCGCCGCGGCCCTGCACCAGCACGTCGCGCACCGCGAGGCCGAGACCGGCGGAGACGATCATGCCGTTCGTACGGGCCCAGGCGCCGAGCGCATCGGCATGGCCGGCGCGCACGAACCAGGTCGGCAAACCGACGACGGCGCCGAGCGCGACGAGCGCGACGCTGCCGCGCAGCACGGGCTTCAGCCAACGCGGCGGCGGCGTACGGCGCACTGGCTTGCGCGCTTTGGCGCGGCGCTTGTTCAGCGCGGGCATGACGCGTCCTCCACGATCCAGGAGACGAGCTCCTCGAAATTGATGCCGGCATGGGCAGCGATCTCCGGCACGAGCGAGAGCGGCGTCATGCCCGGCTGGGTGTTGACTTCGAGCACGTAGAACTCGCCGTCTCCGCCCTTGGTGTCGTCGTAACGCAGGTCGGTGCGCGAGACGCCGCGGCAGCCGAGCGTGCGATGGGCTTTGAGGCCGATCTCCAGCGCCTCCTGATATTTCGCAGGCGACAGCGGCGCCGGCATCAGATGGTCGGCCTTGCCGTCTGTATATTTCGCCTCGTAGCTGTAGAAGCCCTGCTTGGGCCGGATTTCCAGGCAGCCGAGCGCCTTGTCGCCCATGACGGCGACGGTCAGCTCGCGCCCGGGGATGTAGCGTTCGACCAGCACCTGCTCGCCGTAGGGCCAGGCGGTGTCGGCGAAGGGCTTGGCGTTGTCGCCGGGCTGCACGATATGCACGCCGACGCTGGAGCCTTCGTTGAACGGCTTGATCACATAGGGCGCGTCCATGAAGCCGCCGGCGAGCACTTGCTCGCGGCTGAGCACCATGCCTTCGGCGACGCGCAGGCCTTCGGCGGCGAACAGGCGGCGCGCCGTCGGTTTGTCCATGGCGAGAGCCGAAGCGAGCACGCCAGAATGGGTGTAGGGCAGGCCGATGATCTCGAGCGCGCCCTGAATGCAGCCGTCTTCGCCGAAGCGGCCGTGCAGGGCGTTGAACGCCACCTGGACGCGCGGATGCAGCGCTTTCAGCAGCGTGCCGATCTCGCGGCCGACGTCGATGGTGGTGACATGATGGCCGAGCTTCTTCAGCGCGTTCGAGACGGCGGCGCCGGAGACCAGCGAAACTTCGCGCTCGGCCGACCAGCCGCCCATCAGCACGGCGATTTCCTTCTTCATGCGGCACCCCCGACGGTGTGCAGGCCGGGAAGCGGTTTGCCGATGCGCTTGATTTCCCAGTCGAGCGTCACGCCGCTGTGGGCGAAGACGCGGCGGCGCACGTCTTCGCCGAGCGCTTCGATATCGGCGGCGGTGGCGCCGCCGACATTGATCAGGAAGTTGCAATGCAGTTCGGACACCTGCGCGCCGCCCATGCGCAGCCCGCGGCAGCCGGCGGCGTCGATCAGTTGCCAGGCCTTGTGGCCCTCCGGATTCTTGAAGGTCGAACCGCCGGTCGGGGTGCGCAGCGGCTGCGTCTCGGCGCGCGCGGCCTGGATCTCGTCCATGCGCGCTTGGATCGCATCGGCGGAACCGGGTTCGCCCCGCAGCGTCGCGCCGGTGAAGATCCAGTCGGCCGGCACGCCGGCGTGACGATAGGTGAAGCCGAGGTCAGCGTGGCTGAGCTTATGCAGCGCGCCGCTCGCGTCGAGCGCCGTGGCGGCGACGGTGACGTCGGTCATCTCGCGGCCATAGGCGCCGGCGTTCATGCGCAAGGCGCCGCCGATCAGGCCGGGGATGCCGGAGAGGAATTCGAGGCCGGCGATGCCGGCGGCGCGGGCGGCGATGGCGACGTTGAGATCGAGCGCGGCGGCGCCGGCGGTCACGGTCGTGCCTTCCGTCGTGATCTCGGTGAAGCCGCGGCCGAGGCGAATGACGACGCCGTCGATGCCGCCGTCGCGCACGAGAAGATTGGAGCCGACGCCGAGCACGGTGACCGGCACGTCAGCCGGCTTGGCCGCGAGGAAGCTTACGAGATCGTCCTGGTCGACGGGGCGGAACATCACCTCGGCCGGGCCGCCGACCTTGAACCAGGTGACGCGCGACAGATCGGCGGCTTCCGTATAGCGGCCGCGCACCGCCGGCAGGCGGTCGATCAGGCGCTCGGGGGATTTGCGTTCGGCCATCATCCGCGCGCTCCCGTCGCCTGGGGCGAGAGCTTGGCGAGATCGGCGGGCAGGGCGTTGGCCCAATTGGTGATGCTGCCGGCGCCGACGCAGACGACGAGATCGCCGGGTTCGGTGAGGCCGGCGACGACGCCAGGCAATGCTTCCGGGCTTTCAAGGGCGATGACTTGGCGGTGGCCATGGGCGCGCAGGCTCTCGACCAGCGCGTCGCGGCTGACGCCGGGGATCGGCTGCTCGCCGGCGGCATAGACGTCGGCGACGATCACCGCGTCGGCGTCGTTGAAGCAGGTCGAGAAGTCCTCGAACAGATCGTGCAGGCGCGAATAGCGATGCGGCTGGACCACGGCGATGACGCGACCCTTGTAGGCCTCGCGCGCGGCGCGCATGACGGCGGCGATCTCGACCGGGTGATGGCCGTAATCGTCGACGACCGTCACGCCATTGGTCTCGCCGGTCTTGGTGAAGCGGCGCTTGACGCCCTTGAAGGCAAGCAGCGCGCTGCGCATGCGGTCCTCGTCGAGGCCCATCTCGAGGCCGACGGCGATGGCGGCGAGGCTGTTCTGCACATTGTGCTTGCCGGCCATCGGCAGCTTCATGCCGCGCACCAGGCGTGGCGAGCCGCCGCCCCCTTGACCTAATAGGC
>CAMAVH010000069.1 GCA_945861615.1 Rhizobium sp. Q54
CTTGGCCCCGGGACCGATCGCGCGGAGGTCCGCCAGATAGTCGGCGAAGGCCGCCTCCAGGCTGTAGGCCGGCGCCCAATTCAGTTGGGCCTTGGCGGCCGAAATGTCGAGAGGCTGAGTCTTGGATTTTCCCGCCTCGCCGGAGGTTATCTCGACCTTGAGATCGGGCAGCAGCTTGCGCACCGCCGCCTGCACCGCCTCGAAGCTCTCGACGACCCCGTTGCCGATGTTGAAGGCCATCTGCTTGGGCGTCGGCGCGGTCGTCGCCAGATCGACGGCGCGGCCGAGATCCTTCGCGTAGATATATTCGTTGGCGATGCTGTCGGCCGTCTTGAGCTTGGCCGGCGTACCGGCGAGGCCCGCTTCCAAGAGCGCCTGCATCTTCTCGCCGCCCGAAGAGCCCGACCAGAAATGGCCGAGACCGAAGACGTTGGCCGGACGCAAAACGACCAGTTCGAAACCGTGCTGGCGCTGATAAGCCTCGAGCAGCAATTCCTTCGCCACCTTGGAGGCGGCATAGCCGCGTCCGACGCCGCCGCGCGGGAAGTCTTCCGTCACCGGCGCGCTCACCGCGCGGCGCCCGTCATAGACGCCGAAGGTGCTGATATGCACCAGGCGCTTCACGCCGGTCAGGCGCACCGCCTCGGCCACATTCATGGTGCCGAGGATATTGACCTGCAGCGCCGTGTAGAGCGCGGCATCGACGCGGGCGCCGATCAGGCCGGCGCTATGGACCACGGCGGTCACCTTGTGCGTCTGGATCGCGCCGATCAGCGCCGGCAAGTCGCGCACGTCGCCGCGCAGCAAGGCGTAATCGGCCTTGTCGCCGAGCTTGGCGTGCAGGAAATCCTCGCGCGGCTCGGGATCGAAGAAGACGACGCGCTCGCCGCGCTTGAAGGCTTCCGCCGCGAAGGAGGCGCCGATCAGGCCGGCGCCGGTCACTAGTATCGTCATTGCCCTACTCCCCTAATCGAACCCAGGTGAGTTCGTGTTTGTTGTGATGCAGATGGAACAGTTGCGCGCCGGGAATGGCGGCGAACAGGCGCAAGGCGGCGAAATCCGTCTCGCCTTGGAATTTGACGGTACAGACCATATTGCGCGCCAGGCCCGATTCGATCCAGGCATTGACCAGGCGGTAGAGCCGCTCGGGATAGCAGATCACGTCGCTGAACAGCCAGTCGACCGCGCCGATATCCGACGGCTTGAGACCGAAGGCGCTCTCGGCCCGGATCGTCACATTGGGCAGGCCGGCGATCTTGGGATCGAGCGGCGCCTTGTCGACCGCGACGACATGGGCGCCTAGCCCCTGCAGCACCCAGGTCCAGCCGCCGGGGCAGGCGCCGAGATCGAGACAGCGCTCGCCCGGCTGCGGATAGCGGCGCAAGCGCGTCAGCGCTTCCCACAGCTTGAGATAGGCGCGGTTCGGCGGCCCGACGCGATCCTCGACGAATTTCGCTTCGCCGTTGGGAAAAGGGCTGTCGCAGCGCGGGGCGGCGAGGATCGTCTGCGCATCGAGCAGCGTCCAGGAGCCGAGCACGCCCGCCGGCACCGGATGGGGAAAGACGATCGGCTTGGCGGTGACGACCGGCAGCTTGTCGGTCAACAGTTCGGCGCGGCGGTGGTGGGCGATGTTGTAGCCGATCCAGTTGCGCTGGATGGCGCGCAGCGCCTTGGCCCCCTCGCCGATCGAGACGATGGGAATGCGCAGCACGTCGTGCCAGATATTGGCCGCCCAGGCCGTCGGGCGCGCCGGGCCGGGCAGCAGCAGCAAACGGCCGTGCTCTTGGACAACCTCGCCCAATTCCGCGCGCAAATCGGCCTCGAAGCCCTCGGCGGCGAGATAGCCGGTCAGGCCGGTCGGTTCGGGGGCCGGGATGCGGCTTGTGTCGGATGCGGGCTGGGGCATGGGCTGGGAAACTACCCCAGCCCTGCCGCCTAACGCACGAAAGAATATTCTCGCCCTGTGCTCAGCGCAGGAGGAGATATTCGACCGTGGTGACGGCGCGCACGCGCTTGTCGGGCGACTGACGTTCGCCGCCGCTGCCCTCGTCGCGCGCCAGGATGGCGATGACGCCCTGATTGGCGTTGCGGATGCCGCCCACTTCGCTGTCCGAAGCGGCGGCGAATTCGCCCGCCGCCGTCTTGGCCGCCGCGGTCGCACGGCGGATCAGGTCGGGCTTGATCGCATTGAGCCGCTCGGCCGTAACGATATAGGTCGGCCCGCCCCCGTCGTTCAGCACGATGCCGCGGCGAACCAGTTCGCCGGCCGACTGACTGAGACGCGTGACCTGCTCGATCTTGGCCGAACGCAGCAGCACAGACTGGCCGAGAATGAAGCGCGCCTTGGGATCGGCGTCCTTCGGGCGATAGGGCTGGGCGAAGATATCCTCGACGGTCAGGCGCTGCGGCACGATCTCCGCCGCCTCGAAGCCGCGCTCGCCCAGGAAGGCGACGATCTCGCCGATCTGCGCCGAGAGGCGGCGTTCGCCCTCGGCGATGTCGCCGGCGGTGACGGTGACGCGCAACGGGTAAGTCGCCAGATCGGCAGCGATCTCCTGCTCGGCGACGCCCTTGACGGTAACGCTACGATTGGCGAGGCGCTGATCGAGTACGCCCTTGCCGACGAAATAGCCGCCGGCGGCGAACCCGCCGGCGATCAGCCCGGCCCCGACGAGGCCGAGAACGGCGAAACTGCGCAACATGGATGAGCACTCCCCTGAAAGGTGAGTGCGCATCCTGGCCGCCGCTTATGTCGCAAGCAGGGTGGAAATGCGGCGAGACTATGAAAAGAAACGGGGCCGCCTATTCGTAGGAAGCCCCGCTTCGATTCAGGCCGCGAAAGTTATTTCCGCTCTTTCAACAGATCGCGAATTTCCGCCAGCAGCAGCTCGCTCTTTGGCGGCTCGACCGGCTTAGCCTCTTCCTGCTTGCGGAAGCGCTGTACCTGCTTGACCAGGACAAAGACCGCAAAGGCGACGATCAAGAAATTGATCACCGCATTGAGGAAGACGCCGTAGTTGATCGTCGCCGCGCCCGCCGCCGTCGCAGCCGCGAGATTCGGGTAATCGACGCTCGACAGGTTGATGTAGAGATCGGAGAAATCGACGCCGCCGGTGATCATGCCGATCGGCGGCATGATGATATCCTTCACCAGCGAATTGACGATGGTGGTGAAGGCGGCGCCGATAATGATACCGACGGCGAGATCGACGACGTTACCGCGCGCGATGAACGCCTTGAAGTCGTTGACGAAAGCGCCGCCCTTGCCAGCCAACGCCCTACCTTGCTGCAACATTATAAAAACCCCTCTACGTGTGAACTAGCGGCCGAGCAGGCCGCGCAACTGATCCGCCGCGCCGCCGGTGCCGCCGGCCCCGCCTTGCAGCCCCTGTAGCACGCCGCCGAGATTGCTCGCCGCCGCGCGCGCCGCTTGCTGGCTGATGGCGCCGATAATTTCGTTGGACACCTCGGCGGGCGTCGCGCCGCCCCTGGCCTTGCCGATATCGCGCAGGGTGATCGTCGGCAACGCCGTGGAGGCATTGGCTTGGGCCAAGGCCGCGCTCTTGATCGACACCTGCCCGCCCTGGATCGTCACGCGCTCGATGATCAATTTCTTCTCAGGCTTCGAACCGGACGAGGAGGCCGGCGCCGACGAGGCGGAGCCCGAACCGCCGCCCATCTTTGCCGCATAGGCGCTGACGTTCTTCTGGATCGTCTCGAGATTGCCGCCGCCGCCCGTGAGGTTCGGCTCGTAGGTGACCTGCGGCTTGTCGATCAGCACTTCCTTGATCGTGATGACGTCCTTGGTGACCGTCGCCGGGTCGATCACGACCTTGACCTCGCCGAGGCTGAACGCTTGCGGCGTCGTGAAACCTTTGGGATTGGCGATGGTCACGTTGGTGATCTGACCGCTACCGTCGCGCAGACCGATCTTCACGCCGCCGACCTTGACCTCGGCCTGCGTCGCCTCGCTGCCGTATTTTTCCATGGCGCTTTTGATATAGCCGTCGAGATTCGACAGGAAGAAATAGGCCGCGCCGGCAATCAGCACGACGAGCACCACCAAAGCGATGGCGATTTTTTTGATCATGAGAGCCCCCTTTATCAGGCGGCCCTCGCCCCGGAGTGTACGGGGCCGCATTTGCAAAGCATACGCAATAGAAACGATGCCGGATCAGAGTAGCCGTAGCGGTTTGTCTCGCCAATAGCTTCGTGTAGGATCGCCATAGAGCCCGCCGAAACCTTGGAAAAAGGCGAGCCAAACAGGACTTCACCGAAGGAGACTCATGTGAAACACCTCATCGCGGGACTGAGCGCTTTTGCTTGCGTGGCTGCTGTGACCCAGCCCCTGGCTGCCCAGTCGGTCGCCGATTTCTACAAAGGCCAAACCGTGCAATTCGGCGTCGGCTACGCGCCGAGCGGCGGCTTCGACGCCTACACGCGCGCCGCCGCACGCTTTATCGGCAAGCACATCCCCGGCAATCCGACGGTCATCGTGCAGAATATGCCAGGCGCATCGAGCCTCACCTATGTGCGCTATCTGAAGGCGCAGGCGCCGAAGGACGGCACCCAGTTCGGCATGTTCAACCGTGGCCTGATTCCCAAGTCGGTTCTCGAGCCGAAGGAAACCGGCGTCGACTTCCGCGAGTTTACCTGGATCGGCAGCATGAGCAGCGAGATGGCCATTTGCTATCACTGGGCCGCCAAGGGCCATAAAACGCTCGAAGACGTGAAAAAAGCCGGCGGCATCAATCTCGGCGACACGTCGAAGAACAGCGGCGGCTATATCTACAGCTCGATCCTGCGCAGCATGAGCCCGAAGAACGTCAAGCTCATCCTGGGTTACGCCAACACCGGCGATATCTGGCTCGCCATCGAACGCGGCGAGTTGGACGGCAATTGCACGCTCTACAGCAGCCTGCAGGTCCAGCGGCCGGAATGGATTGCGCAGAACAAGATCGACGTCCTGCTGCAGTTCGCCGAAACCAAGCATCCCGATCTGCCGAATGTGCCGACCATCTTCGAAGTCGCGACGAGCGAGAACGAGAAGAAGGCGATCAATTTCTTGATTGCCGCCGAGGCGATCGGCCGTCCGGTGATCGGACCTCCGAACATGCATCCGCAACGCAGCGAGGCGCTGCGCAAGGCTTTCCTCGACACGATGAAGGATCCTGAATTCCTCGCCTTCACCAAGCAGGCGAAAATGGACGTCGATCCGATCGCGGCCGACAAGGCAGCAAAGATCGTCGCCGACATCATCGCCACTCCCAAGACCGCAATCGACCTGGCCCGCGCCTATATGGATTAGCCGCCGCGCCGGCTCCGGCGTCTCGTTCGCCGCCTCGCACAGTTTCGAAAGACCGTGCGGGGCGGCTTTTCTTTGCCCGGCCCGTCACAGCACCCAAATTCAGCCCAATAGCGCATGCTTATTAGGCCAAAAGACCCATTGGGCCATTGACCCAACCCCTGCCAGGTCATACATAAGGCCTATGGTTTTCCGACTGCGCCTCCTTCGACTTAGCTGATCCGCGCCCCCGGTTCCCGGGATCACGCGCGGAACGCCTGTCCGCGCCCTGCCGCCAAGGCACCGCCCAGGCCCGCGACCCAGTCGAAGTTGTTGGAATCCCTTGACGATGTGCGCCATTTATCCCCAATTTGTGCCCCAACCTGCCGTTTTTGCTGCTCCTGCGGCGCTGCCGGCGCGACTTATCGGCGGCCGCTGATCCCGGCCCGGGTCTCCCGCCCGGTCGATCGCGGCCGTTTCTCGCGCCTTCACCCCCAGGAAATTGAGCGATTTGGAGCCCGTTATGTCCGTGATGCCGATCAACAAATACCGACCCTTCGCCCCGGTCCCCCTGCCCGACCGCCGCTGGCCCGGCCGCGCCATCACCAAGGCGCCGATCTGGTGCAGCGTCGACCTGCGCGACGGCAACCAGGCGCTCGTCGAGCCCATGGGACCGGACAAGAAGCGCCGCATGTTCGAACTGCTGCTGCGCATGGGCTTCAAGGAGATCGAAGTCGGCTTCCCGTCGGCTTCGCAGACCGACTTCGATTTCGTGCGCCAGCTCATCGACGAGAAGATGATCCCGGACGACGTCACCATCCAGGTCCTGACACAGGCGCGCGAAGAACTGATCAAGCGCACCTTCGAATCGATCAAAGGCTCGAAGCAGGCGATCGTCCACCTCTACAATTCGACCTCCGAATTGCAGCGCCGCGTCGTGTTCGGGCTCGACCGCCAGGGCATCATCGACATCGCCGTGAAGGGCACCCAGATCGTGCGCGACCTGGTGCCGACCGTGCCCGGCACCAAAGTGCGCCTGGAATACTCGCCCGAAAGCTTCACAGGCACCGAACTCGACTTCGCCAAGGAGATTTGCGAAGCCGTGCTCGACACCTGGGGCGCGTCCGCCAAGGACAAGGTGATCCTCAATCTGCCGGCGACGGTCGAAATGTCGACGCCCAACGTCTATGCCGACATGATCGAATGGTTCGACCGCAACGTGGTGGGCCGCGAGCGTTTCATCCTCAGCGTCCATCCGCACAACGACCGCGGCACTGGCGTCGCCGCCGCCGAGCTCGCGGTGATGGCCGGCTGCGACCGCGTCGAGGGCACGCTGTTCGGCAATGGCGAGCGCACCGGCAATGTCGATGTCGTGACCCTGGCGCTCAACATGTTCAGCCAGGGCGTCGATCCCGAACTGGACGTGCGCAACGTGCGCGAGATCGTCGAGACCGTCGAATATTGCAACCAACTGCCGGTCCATCCGCGCCATCCTTACGGCGGCGAATTGGTCTTCACCGCCTTCTCCGGCTCGCACCAGGACGCGATCAAGAAAGGCTTCGCCGCTTTGGAGAAAAGCAATAGCGGCCTGTGGGAAGTGCCCTATCTGCCGATCGATCCCAAGGACATCGGCCGCGACTACGAGGCGGTGATCCGCGTCAACAGCCAGTCGGGCAAGGGCGGCGTCGCCTATTTGCTGCAGACCGACTACGGCCTCGATCTACCGCGCCGCCTGCAGGTCGAGTTCTCGCAGATCGTGCAGAAGATGACCGACGCGACCGGCAAGGAAGTCACCGCCAAGGACATCTGGCAGGCCTTCGAGGGCGAATATCTCAAGCCGGGCCGCATCGAGTTTCTCGATCACAAGACCTGGCCCGCGGCCAATGGCACGGCGCGCGAGATCGAGGCGACGATTCGTTTCGACGGCAAGGAGACGAAGATCACCGGCACCGGCACCGGGCCGATCGACGCCTATGTCGATGCCCTCAAGAAGAACTGCGGCGTCGCGCTCGAGATCAGCGATTACCGCGAACATGCGGTGAAAAGCGGTTCGGGCGCCAACGCGGCTGCCTACGTCGACACCACGGTGGACGGCAAGGCGCTGTTCGGCGTCGGCATCGCGCCCAATATCGTCACCGCTTCGCTCAGCGCCATCACCAGCGCGGCCAACCGGGCGCTGCGAAAGTAGGCTTTCCGCACAAAAGCAGAGGGCGCGCCATTCGCACGGCGCGCCCTTTTTTATATTTCGATCGGCATGGCCCCCGCTCATGTTGCCACGAGCCGGCTCACGGCCTCTCGAAAAACTCCGCCAGCAGCATTTTGATATCAGCTTCGATGGGATCGTAATCCTCGATCTTGCCGCGCTCGGCGGCCCGCGCGAAGCTCCATAGCATGCAGGACTGCGATAGAACGATGCTGGCTTGCCGCGCGCCGGCATGGAAAACGAATCCGGTGTCGGCGAGGAACGGGCAGCGCTTCGACTTGTCGAACATGTAGCTCGATTCGGCGAAAATCAGGCCGCGGAAACGCTCGAGCTGACCGACCGTCAGAACGGGGCCGGTTGCGCGCACGGCATAGCCTTGAACTGAGGGATCGGTCACGTCGGTCTTGGCTTCGAGCTGAAAGCTCTCGACGCGATCGGCGGAAGCGAGAATGTCGAGCATATCGTCGCCGAGAAATTTGGCGACGGCGGCATCGACTGGCGCAGCGCGCGACGGCAGTGCCGAAACGGCGACTGCCACGATCAACGCGCCGATCCAGGCGACGCTGAGCAACGCTTTACGCAGTCCGACCATTCTCAATCCTCACCCGCCCTGTTTTGCGCCATTTATAGCATGGCTGGGCGACGAGGGGCACGGCCTGGCGGCACACATCGGCGAAACGAGCGTTAAGCGCCGGATCAGGACCGGCGGGGCAGCCAGCCCTCGGCGGTTAAGGTGTAGCGATCTGCATCGTCGCCATAAAGTGTGATGCGGCCCTGCTTGGTAAAATGCAGCCGAGCGAGTAGCCGGCGCACGGCCTGCGCGTCGCGCGCCGTGCAACCGACGACATGGGGCAGTTTGAGGGATTTGAAGGCGTGGTCCATCAGGGCAGTGCCCGCCTCGGTGGCGTAGCCCTGGTGGCGTGAGCCGGCGCCGAGATAGACGCCAAGTTCGACTTCGTCGCTGCTGCCCGGCCACATCGGCGCCAACAGGCAGCGGCCCAAGAACCCGCCGCTCGCCTTGTCTTCGATCACCCACCAGCCATATTCGGCGTCAGGCTCCTTCTGCGACAATTCTATCCGCGGCGGAATGCGTTCGGCGAGACGCGCGGGATCGACCCCGCGCATGGCGAGATAGGCCGTCACGTCGGACTGGGCGTCGAGCCCAATCAAGGCGGTCTCGTCGCCGGGGGCCGGGCGGCGCAGAATCAGGCGGCGGGTTTCGAAACGGGCATAATTTGGCATATCCGCAAGCTACCCGCGACGCGGCCTAAGAGCAATCGGGCCAATAAGGCCTTCACAAATTCCGCGCCGCGGACCATATAGACGCGCACCCTATAGACTCATATCGCCAAAATCACCGATCCTCCGGGCATGCTGAAACAATACACGCGCAAAATCGGCGACGTCGTCCGCCGCCTGCGGGGCGAGATGAAAACGCCCGGCCAACGCTTTGCCGCATGGATCGAAATGGTGTTCATGGATCATGGCATTTTCCGCCTGATCTACAGCAATACCCACCGCGTTTCGCCCAACATGTACCGTATGAGCCAGCCGGCGCCTCACCATATCGCCCGCCTCGCCCGCCTCGGCGTCAGGACCATCGTCAACCTGCGCGGCGCGCGCGACGGCGGCGAATATCTGTTGGAAAAGGAAGCCTGCGCCCGCCACGGCATCGCCCTGATCGACTTTCCGATCAGCTCGCGCGACGCGCCGCGCAAGACCGACGCGCGCAAATTGAAAGAGCTGTTCGCGCGCATCGAGTATCCGGCGATGCTGCATTGCAAGTCGGGCGCCGACCGCGCCGGCCTCGGCGCCGCGCTCTACCTGCATCTGCATGAAGGCCTTCCGGCCCATGAGGCGGCGCGGCAGCTGCACTGGAAGTACGGTCATTTCCGCCAGGCCAAGACCGGCATCCTGGATTTCTTCTTCGACAGCTACGGCAAGCGCAATGCCCAAGAGGCGGTCGACCTGCTGCTGTGGTCCGAGGGCGACTACGATCCGGAAGCGCTCAAGCGCGATTTCCGCACCGGCCGCTGGTCGAACCTGCTGGTCGACAAGATCCTGCGGCGCGAATAGCCGGACTAGACGGCGGCCGGCTCCGACGAGGCCGCGGCGTCTTCGCCATCGCCGCGAAACTGCAGACGGCTCAGCTTGGCGTAATGGCCGTCTTTCGCCAGCAGTTCGGCATGGGTGCCCCGCTCGATGACACGGCCCGCCTCCAGTACGTAGATCAGATCGGCGTCGCGCACGGTGGCGAGGCGATGGGCAATCACCAGCGTGGTGCGATCCTTGGTCAGGCGCGCCAACGCCTGCTGCACCAATCCCTCAGATTCCGCATCGAGCGCACTGGTCGCCTCGTCGAGCAAGAGGATCGGCGCGTTCTTCAGCACGGCGCGGGCGAGCGATAGGCGCTGGCGCTCGCCGCCCGAGAGCCGCATGCCGCGCTCGCCGACGATGGTGTCGTAGCCGTCCGGCAGCTTGACGATGAAATCATGGGCGGCGGCGGCCTTGGCGGCGGCGACGATCTCGTCCTCGCTCGCGCCGGTGCGGCCGAAGGCGATGTTGGCGCGCACCGTGTCGTTGAACAGCACGATGTCCTGGCTGACCAGGGCGATGGCATCGCGTAGGCTGGCCAGCGTCACGTCGCGCACGTCCTGGCCGTCGATCAGCACGCGGCCAGCCCGCACGTCGAACAGGCGCGGAATGAGATTGAACACTGTCGACTTGCCGGCGCCGCTGCGCCCGACCAGCGCCACGGTCTTGCCCGGCGGCACGTCGAGCGAGAAATCCGCCAGCGCGTTGGTCGCGTCATAGCCGAATTCGACGCTCTCCAAGACGATATGGCCCTGCCCGGCCCGCAGCGCCGGGGCATCGGGCTTTTCGACGATGGCGGGCTTCTCGTCGAGCAGCTGGAAGACGCGCTGGACGGCGGCGAGGCCCTCCTGCAGCACCGTGTTCAGCGTGCCGATGGCGCGCACCGGCTGGGCCGCAATGAGCAGCGCGCTGATGAAGCCGGTAAACTGGCCGACCGTGCCGGCGCCGGTGGCGACGCGCCAGCCGCCGAAGGCGATGACACCGCCGACGGCGATGCCGCCGAGCACTTCGAGGATCGGATCGAGCCGGGCGCGGCTCTTGGTCATCTTCATCATCAGGCCGTACATGCGCTCGAAGGCGCCCCCGGCGCGCCCGCGCTCGTAATCTTCCAGGCGGTAGGTTTTGACCATGCGCGCGCCTGACAGGCTCTCGTTGAGCAACGAGGTCGTCTCGCCCATCTGCACCTGGGTGTCGATCGAGGCGCGGCGCAGGCGCTTGCCGATCTCGACGATCGGAAAGGCCGCCAGCGGGTAGATCACCAGCACGATTAGCGACAGCATCCAGTCGAGATAGAACATGGTCCCGACCAGCGCGACGACGGTCAGCGAATCACGGATCAGATTGGTCACCGTGCGCGCCACGGCATTGCGCACTATGCCGATGTCGTTGGTGAAGCGCGAGATCAAGCCGCCGGGCGGCTCGCGCAGGATGCGCGCCAGATCGGCGGCGAGCAGATGATCGAACATCCGCGCCTGCATGTCGGTGGTGACGCGATAGACGATGTGGCTGGTCTGCACGTTCTGCGCGTACATGGCGAGACCGCGCGCCGCGGTCACGCCGAGCACCAGGGCCGGCACCAGCCAGACCACCCGATGGTCCTGCGCCGCGAACAGCGTGTAGGTCCAGTCGATCAGCAGCGGATAGGCGCCGGTCGCCGCCGCCACCGCCGCCATGGACAGGCCGACCGAGATCAGCGTGCGCCAATGGGGCGACACCCAGTCGCGCCACAGGCGACCGAGCAGATAACGGGTGGTCTCGTCGAAACGCAGGCGGGCCTTGGCCATCGGACAATCAAACGCTGTTCACGCGCCGGCCCGGGACGGCTGGGGCGGCTTGCGGGGCCGGAGAATAGAGGATTTCGCCCGCGCCTGCCATGGGCCGCGGAACGGCCTGACGCCGACAAAAAAGGGCGAGAGCCCTCTGCCCTCGCCCTCATTCTTTGCAATCGCGCCTTCAGGCGGCGGCGAGCGCCGACTCCTGCAGGGCGGTTTCGCCCTCGACAATGGCGGCGGCGGCATGGACCACCGAGGCGATACGCAGCACGTCCTGCATGCCCTCGCGCGTCGCGCCCTTGCCGAGCACTTCATGGGCGTGCGCCTTCAGACACATACCGCAACCGTTGACGGCCGAGGCTGCGAGCGACCAAAGCTCAAAGTCCAGCTTATCGACGCCCGGATTGCCGATGACGTTCATGCGCAGGCGCGCCGGCATCTTGCTCAGTTCGGCATCCTCGATCAGATGGATCGAGCGATAGTAGATATTGTTCATCGCCATGACGGCGGCGGCGGCCTTGGCGGCCTCGCGCGCTTCGGCGGAGAGATTTTCCGCGGCTTCGGCGGCGACCGCCTCGATGACGTAATCGTTGCGCGACGCGAGCGCCGACGTGAGGATCGAACCCCAGATCTGCTGCTTGGTGAGCGCCGTGGAATTGACGATGTTGGATAGGTTGAGCTTGATGTCCTTGGCGTAGGCCGGCATCCGCTCTTTCAGGGTTTCGATGGACATGGCGATGCTCGCTTTCTGATGGGGTCTTGGGCGACGGGAAGCGGCGGCGCCGGCTTTTGCCGACGCCGCCCTTTAGGCGTTAGGCGACCTTGAGAACCTCTTCGCCCTGCTTCCAGTTGCAGGGGCAGAGCTCGTCGGTCTGCAGCGCGTCGAGAATGCGCAGGGTCTCCTGCGGATTGCGGCCGACGCTGAGGTCGTTGACCGAGACATGGCGGATGACGCCTTCCGGATCGACCACGAAGGTGGCGCGCAGCGCGACGCCCTCGTCCTTGTGCAGGATGCCGAGTTCCTGGCACAGCTCGCGCTTGATGTCGGCGAGCATCGGGAAGGGCAGATCGCGGAGATCCTCGTGATCGCGCTTCCAGGCGAGATGGACGAATTCGCTGTCGGTCGAGAGGCCGAGCACCTGGGTGTCGCGGTCGGCGAACTCGCCGTTGAGCTTGCCGAAGGCGGCGATCTCGGTCGGGCAGACGAAGGTGAAGTCCTTCGGCCAAGCGAAGAGAACGAGCCACTTGCCCACGTAGGATTTGTCGGTGAGGTCGGTGAAGGCCTCGCTCGGGTTTTTGGGCTGACCCGGCGGGACGGCTTTGAGGTTAAAGGACGGCAGCTTGTCGCCAACGGTCAGCATGGAAATTCTCCTACGGTTTTGAGAGGCCAAAATCAGAAATTGGAACTGCTCTAATGTGCAGTTGCCTAGTCTAAGTAGTTGGTCCCCCTAGCCCCGTCAACTAGTTTAGAATAATTATAAGAAAAAACTCCGACATCGGTGTAAAGCCCAGCCGATTGCGAGAAGACAGATCGAAAAGAGATGGCAGGAGTAGAAATAGAGTAATTGGCGCTGTACGGCGTGTTGCGTATCTTGGCTCTGCAAATCGCTCGCAATAGCCGTTTAGAAGCGCGCTGGGCGGATCTGGGAACAGCCATATAGGGTCTTGCCGCCATGTACGTCTGCGCTTGCCACGGCTTCACCGAAAAGCAGGTCAACCAAGCCGTCTCCGAGGGCCCCTGCTCGGTCGCCGAAGTCTATCGCCGCCTCGGCGAGACGCCCCAGTGCGGCAAGTGCGTCTGCGCGGTCGTCGACATGGTGCGAGGTGCGCGGGGCGTCGATCAGGTCTCCGCCGGCATGCAGGCTTGCGCCTGAACCTCACGCTACCCACTTGCGACTGATTATCGTATAGCCGCAAGGCTTTAGCCGAGGCGCCGCCAGCGCCAATCGGTTCCGCCCAGCCCATTGTCTCTCTCTCCGCCCCGGCTACACTGCCGGAGCATTTCGCATGTGCGTATCGTATCGCGCACCAGTACCAAGAGAAAGCCACAGAGGAGCGGCGGTTATGAAGGGCAATAAAGAGGTCATCGACCAACTCAAGAAGATCCTCACCAACGAGCTGACCGCCATCAACCAGTATTTCCTGCATGCCCGCATGTTCGACAATTGGGGCCTGAAAAAGCTCGGCGAGGTCGAATACAAGGAATCGATCGACGAGATGAAACATGCCGATGCGCTGATCAAGCGCATCCTGTTCCTCGAAGGCGTGCCCAATCTCCAGCACCTCGACAAGCTGCTGATCGGCGAGACGGTCCCGGAAATGCTGCAATGCGACCTCAAGCAGGAGCAGATCGCCATGCCGGTGCTGCGCACGGCGATCAACGTCTGCGAAACCCATGACGACTACGTCACGCGCGATCTCTTGAAGGACATCCTCAAGGGCGAGGAAGACCATGTCGATTGGCTCGAGACCCAACTGAGCCTGATCGAGAAGATGGGCCTCGAAAACTACATGCAGTCGGCCTCGAACGCGCCCGAGGCGTAAAAGGCCGCCATAAGCCGGATGCGCTCGTTGCGGCGGGCATGGTAGAAGCCTCGCCATGATGACGCCCGACGAGCTGCTGGCTCGCCTGCTTTATAAAGACGCGCTGATGCTGGTGGTCGACAAGCCCGCCGGGCTGCCCGTCCATGCCGGCCCGAAGGGCGGCCAAAGCCTCGAATCCCTGTTCGACGTGCTGCGCTTCGGCCTGCCGCGCCTGCCGGCCCTCGCCCACCGCCTGGATCGCGATACCACCGGCTGCCTGGTGCTCGGCCGCCATCGCAAGGCGCTGGCGAAGTTGGGCCGGCTGTTTTCCGGCGGACGCATCGAGAAGACCTATTGGGCCATCGTCGCCGGCGCGCCGCCCGCGCCCGAAGGCCATATCGACCTGGCGCTGTCCAAACAAACCAGCGACAAGCGCAGCTGGTGGATGAAGGTCGATCCGGCCGGCATGCCGACCGTCACCGACTACAAGCTGATGGGCCAGGCCGACGGCTTTTCCTGGCTCGAGCTTTATCCGCGCACCGGGCGCACCCACCAGATCCGCGTCCATTGCGCCGCCATCGGCTGCCCGGTGCTGGGCGACAACACCTATGGTGGCGAAGCCACGCGGGCCGGCGAATTTCCGCTGCAACTCCATTCGCGCAGTATCACGATCCCGCTCTATCCGACGCGCGATCCGATCACCATCAGCGCGCCGGCGCCGGCGCATATGCTGAAATTCCTCAAGGCCTGCGGCTTCGCCGGCGATCCGCCGCGCGCGCCGATCGATGTCGGGTCTTAAAAGGGATTTTCCGGCGCGTCGTCGGTGCCGACCGTCGGATCGCTCCAGCCGGTCGCCTTGGCAATGAGATAATCGGCGATATCCGCCGGTTTCACTTTGACCGCACGCAGCTCCGTATCGCTCGCCAGCGCCTTCTTCACGAACAGATGGTTCTCGACGTTCTCGGGCTTGATCTTGAAGATGCCGCGCGCGTCGCGGATCTTCGGATAGAGCTTGGGATCGACCTGCTTCTCGCGCGCCGCCAGCCGCTCGACGATGGAGTCCTCATCGGCGGCCTCGACCGCTTGCTTCTTCAGCAGCTTCCAATCGGTCTGGCCGCCATAGCCGTTCATGTTCATGGCCTCGATCGCCGCGTCGGCAGTCTCCTCGGTGGCGCCGACCGCATAGAGGTTTTTGGTCAGGCCGACATCGGCCCCCCAGGCGGCGAGGGTCTTACTGGTGGCGACGAAGACGACGGGCATTGGCAAAGCCTTGGACAGGATGGGACGGCATGATGTGATAGACCTAGGATAGAGAACCCGGCCAGCGCCGCCAAGTCATCCGCATCACCGCATCGTCATGTCCGCCAATTCCGTCCTGCCCATCGACTCGCTGCTGCCCGCCATCGCCGAGGCTTTGGCGGCGCATACGGCGCTGGTGCTGGAAGCCCCTCCAGGCGCCGGCAAGACGACGCGCGTGCCGCTCGCCCTGCTGGGCGCGCCCTGGCTCGCCGGCCAAACCATCCTGATGTTGGAGCCGCGCCGCCTTGCCGCGCGCGCCGCCGCCAGCCGCATGGCGCAGACGCTCGGCGAAAAGCCCGGCGAGCGGGTCGGCTACCGCGTCCGGCTCGACAGCAAGGTGTCGGCGCGCACCCGCATCGAAGTCATCACCGAAGGCATCCTGGCGCGCCGCCTGCAGGACGATCCCGGCCTCGACGGCGTCGGCCTGGTGATCTTCGACGAATTCCACGAGCGCAGCCTCGATGCCGATCTCGGCCTTGCGCTCTGCCTCGAAGCGCAAAAAGCGCTGCGGCCCGAACTGCGGCTGATGGCCATGTCAGCGACGCTCGACGGCACGGCGGTCGCCAAGCTGCTGAACGCCCCGGTGCTGCGCAGCGAAGGCCGCGCCTTTCCGGTCGAGACGCGCTATCTCGACGCGCCTGCCGCCCATCGCTTCCCGATGGCGATGGCGCAAGCGGTGAACAAAGCCTTGGCCGAAACGGATGGCGATCTGCTCGCCTTCCTGCCCGGCGAGCGAGAAATCCACGCGGTGCTGCGCCAGTTGGGCGGCGCAGACCTGCATGTGCTGCCGCTCTACGGCGCCTTGGCGCAAGCCGAGCAGGATCGCGTCTTTGCGCCCGCCCCCGCCGGCAAGCGCAAGGTCGTGCTCGCCACCTCCATCGCCGAGACCAGCCTGACGATCGACGGCATCCGCGTGGTGGTCGATGGCGGCTTGGCCCGCGTGCCGCGCTACGATCCGGCCAGCGGATTGACGGGCCTAGATACCGTAAAGGTGACGCAAGCCGCCGCCGAACAGCGGCGCGGCCGCGCCGGCCGCACCGCGCCCGGCATCTGCTATCGCCTATGGCCCGAGCCGCAGACGCGCGGCCTGCTGCCGCGCAACGCGCCGGAAATTCTGCAGGCAGATCTCGCGGCGCT
>CAMAVH010000070.1 GCA_945861615.1 Rhizobium sp. Q54
ACAGGCATCGGCATCGCCGAAGCCGACATTCCGCGTGTCATGGAGCCGTTCGTCCAGGTCGAAAGCGTCATGGTGCGCAAGCACGGCGGCACCGGCCTCGGCCTGCCGCTCTCCAAGAAGATCATGCTGTTGCACGGCGGCAACCTGGACATCGCCAGCACGCTCGGCGCCGGCACGACGGTGATCGTCGACTTCCCGGCCAGCCGCTTCGTCACGCTCGACGACAAAGCCGCCGGCGCGGCTTAGCCGCGACGATCCGCCGACCCAGCCCCCTCCCCGCAAAGAAAAACGGCGGACCCTCGCGGGTCCGCCGTTTTTTATCTCGCGATAGAGCCGCTTAGGACTTCTTGACGATCCGCACCATGACGACGCGCTGCGTCGAGTCGTAGAACGTCTCGTAGGCGGCGCCCGGCAGGCCCGAGGCGAAGGCCGCCATATCGTTGGCGTCGCGGTAGAGGATATTCCAATCGGTGATGAATTCCATCGGCCATAGATTGCTGCCGGCGCAGCGATGCATGTTGCCGACGATCAGCGTGCCGCCGACGGCCAGGCTGCTGTACAGCGTGTTGACCAGCGACTTGACGCGCTTCGGCACCAGATAGTCGATTAGGCCGACCGTGTAGATAAGATCCTGCGGCGGCAGTTTCTCGAACAGTTCGCCGCGCAGCAGTTGCACGAACGAGGCATTGAGGCAGCTGACGCTGGCTTTGCCGGCGAGACGGACGACGGCGGGATAGGTCCGCTCGTAGGCCGAGCTCAGAGCTTCGTGATCCTGGTCGATCAGCGTGAAGTCGGTCCGGCGCGGCAGATCGGCGACGCCGAGATAATCGACGATTTCACGCGCCGGGCCGCAGCCCAGGCTGGCGATGCGCACGGCGCGGTTCTCGGCGAGCGCCGCCGGAGCGCTCAAGATGGCCTTGGCGATCGCGGCGCGCATGTCGGTCATGCGGGTGGCGATGCATTCGGCCACTTCGAGGCCGAGACGATGCGACAGCTTTTCGTAGAGCGTTTTGCCTTCGCGCTGCCAGTCATAGACCATGCTCATGATCTTGAAGTCGCCTGGATAGCCGAGCGGCTTGACGTAGCTGCGGTTCCAAATCGCGCCGGCCATGAATTCCGGCGTCAACACCAATTCGGTGAAGCGCTTGGTGGCGCGCAGTGCGAGCGGCTGCTCCATGATCGGCTCGACCAGCGCGTTGGCATGCTGCCAATGCTCGCGCCAGGTCGGCAGGATGCGCTCCTCGCAGGCGGCGAGGATTTCGGCTTCGGCGTCCGCCGTCAGCTTCTGCTGATCGAACTGGTCGAGATTGGCGCGGAAGGTGCGCAGCAAGTGCAGCACGTCGGACGCCATCAGGCGATAGTCGGCCGAGACGCCGGCGGTGATATTGTCGCTGGCGAAGGAATCGATGTCGGCACGGATCAGGATTTCCTGATACTTCGTGACGAGCCGCGAGATCTCGACGCAATCGCGCAGGCGGATGCCGACCTTGGTGCCGGTCTGCGTCTGTTCGGTCCGGGTGATTTCGCCCTTACCCTCGAAGAGCGGCACGCCGCGCAAGCCGAGTTGCACGGAGACGGGCATTCCGGGATTGTAGACGTCATTCTGCAGCGACTGAGCGGTGGCGCCCATGCCGTTCAAGCTGAGGTCCTGGAGGATGTAAGGCGCCTCATCAAGCGTGAGGTCGGGCAAGGTTTTGCGGAACAGGTCGCGGACTTTGTAACGCTCGGCACGATAAAAAATCTGGCGGCCTTGCGCGCCGCTCAACTCTTCATACGTCTTCATGGTTCCCCCAAAAAAACACACCGCGCCCTTGCCGATAGAGGGCCGGCTTACCAACAGGCGAAGCGAGCGCGGGGGAACTCACGCCCCCTGTTAACGAAATCTTTACCATGACTTATCACTTTTGGTCTAGTCGGCTTGTTAAGAGTTGTGGCGATTTTCGCGTAAAACATGACAATGGAAGTAATATTCGCCGATATGCACTGTATATGGCGTCAATATAGGAAGATTTATCCACAGGTTGCGTTCCATGGGTTATCGCCATGGTTTTGTTATCGCCAATTCAAACAATCGCTCAAATCCAGTCATTTGCTTCATCGACTGCCCTGCGCCTGAGCAATTAGACACGGCGAGACAATAACTCGCCCATCTTCGGGTCAGCGGAGCTGGCACGCCATATGCATAGGCCCCTATGCTTTTTAGGGGGGCGAAAATATGGACGGGGACGCCAACAAAGCGCCGCGCAAAACTGCGAAGAATCTTCAAGACCACATCCGGGCGCTCGACGAAGCCGGACTGCTGATCCGCGTCGACACGCCGATCAACAAAGATACTGAAATGCACCCCTTGGTGCGCTGGCAGTTTCGCGGCGGCTTTCGCCCCGAAGACCGTAAGGCTTGGCTCTTTACTAACGTCATCGACTCCAAGGGCAAGCACTATGACATGCCGGTGTTGATCGGCGCGGTCGGCGCCAGCTCGCGTGTCTATGAAGTGGGCCTCGGGGTATCGGTCGCCGACTCGCACGACACATGGCGGCGCGCGCTCGAATCGCCGACGCCACCTCGCGTCGTGGAGACGGGCGCCTGTCAGGAAGTCGTCATCGAAGGCACGGCCCTCGATGAGCCCGGCAAGGGACTTGACGGCTTGCCCGTGCCCATCGCCACGCCCGGTTGGGACAACGCCCCCTATCTCAGCTGCGTCGGTTTTCTCACCAAGGATCCCGACAGCGGCGTTCAGAATCTCGGCACTTATCGCGCGCAGATTAAAGCGCCCCGCCGCATGGGCATGAACACATCAACGCAATTGCGCACGGGCGGCTACGAGCATTGGCTGAAGTACAAAGCGCGCGGCGAACGCATGCCGGCGGCCTATATCATCGGCGGCCCGCCGGCCATCGCCTATACCGGCATATGGAAAGTGCCGGAAGACGTCAGCGAGTTGGCTGTCGCCGGCACCTTGCTCGGCGCGCCAATTGACGTGGTGAAAGCCCGCACCGTCGATCTTTACGTGCCGGCAGAAGCAGAAATAGTGATCGAAGGCTACGTCGATACGGACTATCTCGAGCCTGAAGGGCCTTATGGCGAATCGCACGGCCATGTGAATACCCAGGAATATAATGGAATCATGGAGGTGACCTGCATCACCTACCGGCGCGGTGCCGTGATGATGTCCTATCTCAGCCAAGTGCATCCCAACGAGACGACGGAGATCCGCGCCATCGTCCATGAGCAGGGGTACCTCAACCATCTTCGCCGCGGCATGGGACTCAAAGGCGTCGTGCAGGTGCGCACGCACCGACCGCTCACCGGAAACCGCAAAATCGTCTTCGTCGTCGTCAAGCGCGAGATGCCGCGCACGGAAGTCTGGCGCGCGCTCTATGGCATCGCCAATCAGCAACGCGCCTCAGGCAAGATCGTCATCGCCGTGAACGAGGATATCGATCCGGACAGCATGGACGCCGTGATGTGGGCGATCGCTTTTCGCGCCACGCCTCACAAAGACATCGAGATTCTCAAGCATAAGGATCCCGGCCACGGTCCCGATTCGGGCCTCGAGGACGAGGATTCGGGATTGTTGATCGACGCGACGCTGAAGCAGGACTTGCCTCCCGTCTCGCTACCGACCAAGCCGCACATGGATCGCGCCAAGGAGATTTGGGAGAAAGAGCTCGGCCTCCCCCCGATCCTAACCCCTGAAGCACCGTGGTTCGGCTATTCGCTCGGCAACTGGCCGGAAGCATTGCAGCGCGAAGCCGAGCGTGCCGTTGCCGGAGATTATTGGGAGAACGGTCGCATCAGCGCGCAACGCCGGCGCAATGACGTCGCTATGAATAGCGAAGTGGAAATCAGCGATGACAGTTAACAACACTTAATCGATTGAGAGCCTTGGCCATGGATGAAATACACACGAATCAAAGGTGCAAAATGCTTCAGTCTAAACCTCTCTCGCTTGGTAGCTTAGCATTAACCTCCTTAATTTGTTTCGCTGGAGCCCCAGTCCTCGCTCAATCAGCGGCAGATTTCTACAAAGGCAAAACTGTCACCATCGTCGTCGGCACCGGCGCAGGTGGGGGCTACGATTTTTATGGCCGCTTGGTTGCCCGCTACATTCCAGCGCATATTCCGGGCAATCCAAACGTCATCGTGACCAACATGCCCGGCGCAGCGAGCCGCGTTGCCGCCATGCACCTAAACTCCGCCGCGCCCAAGGACGGCACGGTGATTGGCCACTTAAACGACAACATCGTCAACAACGCGCTTCTAGACGACAAGATCTCATTCGACATCAGAAAGTTTAACTGGCTCGCGCGGCTAAACTCATATGTCGGCGTCGGAGCCGCCAGCAAGGCATCGGGCGTCACCAGCGTCAAAGATGCCCTCACGCGCGAAGTTGTGGTTGGCGCCACCGCGGTCGGCTCGAACAATTCCCTGGTGCCGGCGCTGCTTAACCGATTTGAAAACGCCAAATTTAAGATCGTCTACGGCTACAAAGGCTCGCAGGATATATCCCTCGCCATGGAGCGGCGCGAGGTTGATGTCGTTGGCAGCTTGGGCTGGGAAGCCTTGAAGCCCGACTTGTCGATGCGTCAAAGCCTCAACCTCCTCTACCAGTTCGGTATCGAGCGTCATCCTGACCTACCGGACGTGCCGGTTATGCACGAACTCGGTACCACGCCGGAATCCAAAGCCATCCTAAAGTTCTTCGCTGCCGGTGCGACCATTGGCCGCTCCTTCGTTGCCCCGCCAGGCGTTCCGGCCGACCGAGTCAAGATCCTGCGTACCGCTTTCCAGAGCATGCTGAGCGCTAAGGATTTTAAGGAAGACTTGAAGAAGCAAAACATAGAGCTCGACCCTGCCACCGGCGAACGGATGGCTGAGATTGTCGCTGAAGTGCTCGCCACGCCACCAAACATCATCGCTTTGGGCAAAGAGGCGATGAAAAAATAAGCGGCTACCTGACTCTTCGCGGTGCCTATTTAGGGCACCGCGACAGAGCGCATCGAGCTGCATTCGGTCCAACATGAAACTGCCCCCATTCGATTACCGTGCGCCGACCAGCCTGCAGGAAGCGCTTGCTCTGCTTGCTGACCATCCAGGAGACGCGCGTCTGCTTGCCGGCGGGCAGAGCCTCATCCCGATCCTCGCCTTTCGCCTTGCCCAGCCGGCCTTACTCATCGACCTGCGTCACGTGCCGAGCCTCAACCATATCGACATTAACGACAGCGCTACGACGCTTGGCGCCATGGTGCGTTGGTGCGAAATCGAAAAATCGGAGCCCTTACCGCAGGCTCAGCCGCTGCTTTACGACGCCTGTCTGCATATCGCGCATTTTCAAATCCGGAATCGGGGCACGGTCGGCGGCAGTCTCGCCCATGCCGACCCCGCCGCCGAGCTCCCCGGCGTCGCCGTCTGCTGCGAGGCGCGCATCCGTCTTTCGAGCGGACAGGAGATTGCGGCCGCCGAGTTCTTCACCGGCGCGCTGCAGACGACGCTGGCGCCGGAGGAGATGATCCTGGCCGTTGTTTTTCCCGCCTGGCCGGCGGCGCGCAAATGGGGCTTCGCGGAGTTCGCCCGCCGTCCCGGCGATCTCGCGATTGCCGGAATCGCCCTATTTTATGATCTCGATATGGCCGGCCGTGCGCGGGACGCGCATATCGCCGTGATCGGCGCGACCAATCTGCCGATGCGCCTGTCCTCCGCCGAAGCGCGGCTCAACGGGGCGGACTTGAACGAAGCCGCCCTCGCCGCCGTCGCCCAAGCCGCCGCCGACAGCGCCGATCCGCCAGCCGACATCCACGCCAGTATCGCCTACCGGAAATCTTTGGTCGCCACCCTGGTCCGGCGCGCGCTTGTCCAAGCCATGAGTCGATAGGTCCTTATGCAGATCGCTTTCACCATCAATGGCGCGCCGACCGCGGCAGAGGCTCAGCCGCGAGTGACACTGGCCGATTTTCTTCGTGAAAAACTCAAGCTCACCGGCACCCATGTCGGCTGCTCTCATGGCGTCTGCGGCGCTTGCACGGTGATTGTCGACGGCGCCGCGATTCGCTCATGCCTGACGCTGGCGGTACAGGCCGACGGATGCCATGTCACGACGGTCGAGGGCCTATCGCCGAGCGGCGATCTGAGCCCGCTGCAAGCCGCCTTCCGTAAGCATCATGCGCTGCAATGCGGCTTCTGCACGCCAGGCATGCTCATGACACTGCACGCCCTGCTGACGGACGAGCCCTATGCCGATGAAGCAAGGATTCGCGAAGTTCTCGGCGGCAACCTGTGCCGCTGCACCGGCTATATACCCATCGTGGCAGCGGCCTGCGAGGCACGCATCGCCTACCAAGGCGCGAAGGTACAGCCATGAGCGTGACGACAGCGAAACGCCCCAACGCCTATGTCGGCAGTCCGGTCGAACGCGTCGAGGATCTGCGCTTCCTCACAGGGCGCGGCGAGTATGTCGCCGATCTAACTCGCGAAGGCCAATGGCATGCCGCAGTAGTGCGCAGTTCGCTGGCGCACGGCCGCATCGTCTCGCTCGATGTCGATCAGGCGCTGGCGCTTCCCGGCGTCCGCGCCGTGCTGACCGCCCGAGACATCGGCATCGTTCCCCTTATCCCGTTGCGCACCGGGTTGCCCAGTTACCAGCCCTATGCGCAGCCTGCAATCGCCGACAACATCGTGCGCTATGTCGGTGAGCCCATCGCCCTGGTACTGGCGGACACCGCCGAAATCGCCGAGGACGCTGCAGACAAAGTAATTTCCGAGATCGAACCGCTTCCCCTCGTCTTGGGTTGGGATCAATCCGTCAACGGCCAAATTTTGTTGATCGGCGACACCACGACGAACGTCGCCGGCCGTCATCTGGCGAGCCGAGGCGATGCCGCAGCCGCATTCGCTAAAGCGCCCTATAGGCGGCGGGAAACCTTTCGCGTGCATCGCCATATGGCCATGCCGATGGAAACGCGTGGCGTCCTCGCCGAATGGGATTCCGCAACCTCACATCTCACTGTCCACGGCGCGGCGAAAGCGCCCTACTTCAACCGCAAGTCGCTTGCCAAGATGCTGAACATGCCGGAAGCATCCGTCGATTGCATGGAATGCGACGTCGGCGGCGGTTTCGGCGCCCGCGGCGAGGTTTATCCCGAGGATTTTCTGATCGCATTCGCGGCGCGAAAATTCGCCCGGCCGATCAAATGGATCGAAGATCGACGCGAACATTTCATGGCCATGAACCATGCCCGCGAAATCGATGCTGACCTGGAAATCGCCTGCACGCGCGACGGCAAGCTGCTTGGCTTGCGCGGCAACGCCTATATCGATTGCGGCGCATATATCCGGCCAAGCTGCATCACCTCCGTGCGCAATATCGCGACCTTCATGGCCGGGGCATACCGCATACCCAATTTCGAGGTTTATGGCACCGCCGCGCTCACCAACAAGACGCCGGCCGGCGGGTTCCGCGGCCCGGGCCGCTACGAATCCTGCTTCTTCTTCGAGCGCCTGATGGATATCGTCGCCGACGATCTGAAGCTCGACCGCCTCGAGTTTCGCCGGCGCAATCTTGTCACCGCAGATGACATGCCCTATCCGCTGGCGAAGCTCGAGCCCAGCGAATCGCCGGACGGCTTTCTCGACAGCGGCCATTACCCGGCGACGCTCGATGCCTGCGCCCACGAATTCGGCTGGGCCGACAAACTAAAGCTCAACGGCACGGTCATCGACAACCTGCATCACGGCATCGGCCTCTGCTGCTTCGTTGAAGGCGGCGCCGCAGGTCCGCGCGAGAACGTACGCCTCGAGATCGAATCGAGCGGCGACGTCACGCTCTATTCCGGCTCATCGGCCATCGGCCAGGGACTCGAAACCGTGATGTCGCAGATCGCGGCCGACGCGTTGGAAATTCCCATGGAGCGTATCCGCGTGTTGCACGGCTCCACCAACCTGCTGCATGAAGGTTTCGGCTCCTTCGCTTCGCGCGCCACCGTCGTGGGCGGTAATGCCGTGTTGGTCGCCGCCAAGACATTGCTCGAGACCGTGCGGAACGCAGCGGCCGAACGCTTCCAGGTTTCCCCGGAAGCTGTCCTCGTTGCCAATGGCGTCGCGAACGCGTCGGATGGCCGCACGCTCTCCTTCGCCGATCTCGGCGATCTCAAGCTTAAGGCCGAGGGCACATTCGCCAACAGCAAAGCAACCTATAGCTACGGCACGGCTATGGCCCATGTCGCGGTCGACGCGACAACAGGCTTCACGAAGCTGCTCGAATATCAAGTGGTCGACGACGTTGGCCGTGCCATCAATCCCTTGACCCTGCACGGCCAGGTGATCGGCGCCGCCGTACAGGGGCTCGGCGGCGTCTTCAGCGAAGACTTGCCCTATGATGAAAACGGGCAGTTGCTCGTCGGCTCCTTCGCCGAATATGTCATGCCGGTGGCCACCGATTACCCCAACATCCACGCGACGACGATGGAACAATATCCTTCGCCGAACAATCCCCTTGGCGCCAAGGGTGCCGGCGAAGGCGGCATCATTCCCGTCGCCGGCGCGGTCGGCAACGCGGTCGCTGCGGCCCTCGCCCCGCTCGGCGTGACCATCCGACATCTGCCGCTGACCCCGGCGCGGGTCTGGGAGCTGATTCAAGCGGCAAGAGCGTGACGACGGCCTGATTTGCGCCGCTCCGCCCTAGGGCTTATATTACGGAGATGCGCAACCTCTCCATCGGTCAAGCTGCTGCCGCCTCCGGCGTCTCGGCGAAAATGATCCGCCATTACGAGAGCATCGGCCTGCTCGCCGCCCCATGGCGCGGCGACAACGGCTACCGTGTCTACGGTCCGGACGATCTCAAGCGGCTCGTCTTCATCCGTCGCGCGCGCGACGTCGGCTTCGCGCTGGCGCAAATCAAATCGCTGCTCGAGCTGTGGCGCGACCGCGAGCGCGCCAGCGCCGACGTCAAGCGAATCGCCGTCGATCAGATCGCCTTGTTGAAGACGCGCAAGCGCGAGATCGAGACCATGATCGCCGGCTTGGAGGAATTGACCAGCGCCTGCCACGGCGACGGGCGCGCCGCCTGCCCGATTCTCGACGGGCTCGCCGGCCAGCCGAAGTGCGGCTGACTATTTCAGCTCGACCTCGATGAAGACGAATTCGAACGCGTTGGCGTTGATCACATTGTGATCGACCCCGGCGCGGCGCGCGTACGACACGCCCGCGGTTAATGCCGGATGGGTGACGCTACCGTCCGGCCATTCGATGGTCAGCGCGCCGGTCGTCAGCGGCACCACGACATAATCCAGGCCATGCACATGGCGGCCGGTTTCCGCGCCGGGCGCGAAGCGCCATTCGGTGACGCGCGCGCGCTCATCGTCGATCTGCACGGTTCCGATCGCTTGCGGGCGCGCCATCAACCGGCCCTCCGCACGGCGGGCGCGTCCCAGCTTCCGCGCTTGAACCAGTCGGCGATGAATTCGCTGAACAGCCGCGTCTTTTTCGGAATCATGCGGCCGGCGGGAAACAGCACGTTCACCGGCCGCTCGAACGGCGGCAATAGCGGCAGCACGCGACGCAGCGTGCCGGCGCGCAAATCCTCGCCGATGTGATAGGTCGGCAGCATGGCGATGCCGAGGCCGTCGAGCGCCGCCTGGCGCAGCATGAGAATGCTGTTCGAGGAGAAATCGCCGTCGACCTTGATCGAAGGTTTCTTCCGACCGGTCCCACCGAACCGCCAGATTCGGTCGGGCGCCAGTTTCATATGGATCATGCAGTTATGTCCCGAGAGTTCGGCCACCGTCTTCGGCTCGCCGGCGCGCTTGAGATAGGCCGGCGACGCGCAAGCGACCCAGCGCAGCAGGCCGATCTGGCGCGCCGTGACCGCCGCCGTCGTCGGAATCGGCGACAGGCGGATCGCCACGTCGAAATCGGTGGCGGCGAGATCGACCGAATAGTTCGAAGAATTGTCGACGATGAGCGACACGCGGATCTCCCGATACTTTTGCGCGAAGGCGGATACCGCCTCGGGGAAGTTGACCGCGCCGAACGAGGTCGGCACGGCGAGGCGCAGCGAGCCCTGGGGTTCCTTCTGCTCGCGGGCGATCGCGCCCTCGCGCCGCTCCATCTCGCCGAGGATGCCGGTGCAGAATTCGTAATAGTCGGCGCCGATCTCCGTCAGGGCGACCCGCCGAGTCGTGCGGTTGAGCAGGCGCGCGCCGAGCCGCGCCTCCAATCCGCCGATATGTTTAGTGACGATGGCGCGCGACATGCCGAGCCGCTCGGCGGCGGCCGAGAAGCTCTTGGCCTTCACCACGGCCACGAAGCTTTCCATCATCTTCAGCCGATCCATGGCCTCTCCGAACGGCAAAATCATTGTTCAATATTATTCAATCGAACTATTCCCATTTGCGCAATGAACAAAGCAAATTTTTCCGCCATGATCCTACAATCGATTGTGCTGGCCGTTTTGCAGGAGAGCCAAGATGCCCGCCGCTTCCGCCGAAATTCCCGTGAAAGTGCTGTCCGACACCCATCCCGGCGCCATCGTCCAAGGCGTCGGCGTCAACGACATCGGCCCGCATAATTTGGCGGCGCTCAAGGCGCAGCTCGCCGAGCACGGCGTCCTCGCCTTCCGCGGCCAGAAACTGACACCGGCCGACATGATCGCCTTCGCCGAGCAGTTCGGCGAATTGGAGAACAGCACCCGCCAGGACTTCCTGTTGCCGGGCTACGAGAAAATCTACGTGCTCTCCAACGTGAAGGACGAGAACGGCCGGCTGATCGGCAATGCCGACGACGGCTACCAGCTGCACACCGACCAATATTTCTTCGAGCATCCCACCGCCTACACCCTGCTCTATTGTGTCGAGGCGCCGCCGGTCGGCAGCGACACGATCTTCTGCAGCACGAAAACGCTCTATGAAGAGATGTCGGACGAGGAAAAGCGCAAATATTCGGCCATGACAATCATGGCGAGTCACGACAAGCTGAACGGCGGCCGCCATAACACCGGCGCTTACGCCGACTATCCAGACATTCCGCAGCCTGTGGTGCGTCGCCATCCGCTGACCGGCAAGGACTTCCTCTATTTCAGCGCCAAGCTCTCGGCGCGTCCGGCCGACGGCATGACCGAGCAGGAAGTGCTCGACATGATCGACTATCTGCGCGAGCGCGCCACCGCCGAGGGCCGCGTCTATGCCCACAAGTGGCAGGCCGGCGACCTGGTGATCTGGGATAACCGCGGCTTGCTCCACGCCGCGACCCCGTTCGACAAGGTGAACCATCGCCGCATCTGCTACCGCCTTAGCGTCAAGGGCGAGCGCCCTATTCGCGGCGGCTTGCAGGCCAACGGCAGCGCCGCGGCTGCCGAATAGCGTCCGCAGGGCTTAGAGCTTCATCGCCCTCAGCCGCAGCGCGTTGGAGATGACGCTGACCGACGACAGCGCCATCGCCGCCGCCGCGATCACCGGCGACAGCAACAGGCCGAACGTCGGGTACAGCACGCCCGCCGCGATCGGCACGCCGGCGGCGTTGTAGATGAAGGCGAAGAACAGGTTCTGGCGGATGTTGCCCATCACCGCGCGCGACAGCTTGCGCGCCTGAACGATGCCGGCGAGATCGCCGTGCAACAGGGTGACGCCCGCCGAGCGGATCGCGACGTCGGTGCCGGTGCCCATGGCGATGCCGACATCGGCCGCCGCCAGCGCCGGCGCGTCGTTCACGCCGTCGCCCGCCATGGCGACCTTGCGCCCCTCGCCCTGCAAGCGCTGCACGACGCGGCTCTTGTCGCCCGGCAGCACTTCGGCCTCGACCTCCAAGATGCCGAGCGTCTTGGCGACGGCTTCCGCCGTGGTCCGCGCATCGCCCGTCAGCATGACCACGCGCAGGCCCTGAGCTTGCAAATCCTCGATCGCCTGCGCCGTCGTCGGCTTGATCGGATCGGCGATGGCGAGCACGCCGACCGCCCGCCATGATTTATTCAGTTCGGCGACGGCGACGAAAATCGCCGTGGCGCCTTCTTCGCGCAGCGCCTGCGCCGTGCCGCCGAGCGCCGAGACATCGATGCCGAGATCGTCGAGCATCATGCGGTTGCCGAGCGCCACTTTGCGCGCGCCGACCATGCCGGACACGCCCTTGCCGTTGACCGCCGCGAAGCCGCGCGCCGGCTCCAGCGTCAAACCGCGCGCTTCGGCCGCCGCGACGATGGCGGCGCCGAGCGGATGCTCGCTACCGCGCTCCAGGGTGGCGGCGAGCGCCAGCAAGTCCGCTTCGGCGATACCGTCGGCGACGATGGCCGTTAGCTTCGGCTTGCCTTCGGTGAGGGTGCCGGTCTTGTCGATCACCAGCGTGTCGATCTTCTCCAGCCGCTCCAGCGCCTCGGCGTTTTTGATCAGCACGCCGGCCTGCGCGCCGCGTCCGACGCCGACCATGATGGACATCGGCGTGGCGAGGCCGAGCGCGCAGGGACAGGCGATGATCAGCACCGAGACGGCAGCGACCAGCGCAAAGGCCATGCGCGGCTCGGGCCCCCAGACGCTCCAGGCGGCGAAGGCCGCGAGCGCCACGAGAATGACCAGCGGCACGAACCAGCCCGCCACCTGATCGGCGAGCTTCTGGATCGGCGCGCGCGAGCGCTGCGCCTCGGCGACCATCTGTACGATCTGCGCTAGCAACGTGCCCTGGCCGACCTTCTCGGCCGTCATGATGAAGCTGCCCTGCCCGTTCAGTGTGCCGCCGATGACCTTGGCGCCGACGCCCTTCGTCACCGGCATCGATTCGCCGGTCACCATCGATTCGTCGATGCTCGAACGTCCCTCGGTCACGACGCCGTCGAGCGGCACCGACTCGCCGGGACGCACGCGCAACCTGTCGCCGACCTGCACCGCCTCCAGCGGCACATCGCTTTCGCTGCCGTCGCCGGCGATACGCCGCGCCGTCTTGGGCGCCAGATCGAGCAGCGCGCGGATCGCGCCGCCGGTGCGTTCGCGCGCGCGCAGTTCCAGCATCTGGCCGAGCAGCACGAGAACGGTGATCACCGCCGCCGCCTCGAAATAGACGGCGACGCCGCCGTCGTGGCCGCGAAACGCGGGCGGAAACAAGCCGGGCAAGAACAGCGCGACGACGCTATAGGCCCAGGCGGTGCCGGTGCCGAGCGCGATCAGCGTGAACATGTTCAGATTGCGGCTGATCAGCGAGGCCCAGCCGCGCGCGAAGAAGGGCGCGCCGGCCCACAGCACCACCGGCGTCGCCAGCGCGAATTGGATCCAGCTCGATGTCGTCATCGACAGGCCGAGCGCGTGATGCAGATCGACGAGATGGCTGCCCATCTCGAGGATGAAAACCGGCAAGGCCAGCGCCAAGCCGATCCAGAAGCGCCGGGTCATATCGACGAGTTCGGGATTCGGCCCCGTCTCGGCGCTCGGCAGAACCGGCTCGAGCGCCATGCCGCAGATCGGGCAGCTGCCCGGCCCGGTCTGGCGAATCTCCGGATGCATCGGGCAGGTGTAAATCGCGCCGGCCGGCACAGCCGCCGGGGCCATCATCGCCGCCGCCATCGGCGCCGCCAGCCCGAGATATTTCGCCGGGTCGGCGATGAACTTGGTCTTGCAGCCGGCGCTGCAGAAATAAAACGGCTGGCCGCCGTGCTCGGCATGATGCGGCGTTTTCGCCGGATCGACCGACATGCCGCAGACGGGATCCTTCACCGGTCCGGCGGCCTTGTCGACGCCGTGGGAATGGCCATGGTGATGCTGGGCATGATCGGTCATGTGGGTACTCGCTAGGGGGACTGACAGCGATCATGGACCCTCCCATCGTGGGAAGGTCAACCTGAGAACCGCGTTTTTGCAGTTTACCCTCCTGGCCGCATGCGTTAACCATTGCTCCCTATGAGCGGACCTTTGAAAAGCCTCACGAATCGCACGCGCGCGAATTTCGGACCGACCCTGTCAGCCGCCGCCCTGGGCGCGACTCTGATCCTGGCCGCCTGCGCCACATCGCCGGCTCCGTCCGCCACCAACGTCGTCCGCTATTCCCAGCCGGACAGGACGATGGAAGAACCCGCCGCCTACATCTCCTGCGTGCCCTACGCCCGCAGCGCCTCGGGCGTCCAGCTGTTCGGCGATGCCTGGACCTGGTGGAAAGGCGCCGAAGGCAAATATCCCAAAGGCAAGGCGCCGCAGAAGGGCGCCGTGCTGACCCTGCAGAAGACCAAGTCCCTGCCCATGGGCCATGTCGCCGTGGTCGCCTCGGTCTCGGGAGACCCGCGCAAGATCATGGTCGATCACGCCAACTGGGGCGACAACGGCTCGACGCGCGGCAAGGTCCATCATCGCCAGCCGGTGATCGACGTGTCGAAGAACAACGATTGGAGCGAAGTGCGCTTCATGAACACGGTCGGCAGCTTCGGCCGCGTCTATCCGGCGCACGGCTTCATCTATGCCGACGATTCCAAGGGCGCCCCGAATCTGTCGCCGCAACCGCCGGCGCCGCCGCCGAGCAAGCCGTTGCCGACGACGCGCACCGCCCAGGCCAACAGCTCCAAGCTCTGACTTTTAGCGCGTGACCGCGCCGCTCGCGCCATGCGCCTGCGCGCTCGCTGGCGCCTCGCCCTGCGCCACGATCCCGTGAGCAACGATAGTGCTCAGCGGCACCAGCGCCAGCCCGCGGCCCGTTACCCCAGGCAGCCAGTCGCGCAGCACCATCAGCGTCGCCTCATGCGGATGGCCGATGGCGATGGCGCTGCCGCGCGCCTTGGCGATGCGCTCCAACTCGGCGAGGCGCGCGCGCACCTCGGCCGGCGTCTGGACATTGTCGAGAAAGACGTTGCGCGTCGCATGCGGCAGGCCCGCCTCGGCCGCCACGGCCTCGCCGACGCTGGAGGGCGTGGTGCGCGAGTCGAGAAACAACAGACCGCGCCGCTTCAATTCGCCGATGACGACGCCCATGCCGGGCCGGCTGGTGGTGAAGCCGCTGCCCATATGATTGTTGATGCCGACATAGCCGCCGAACTGGCCGAGCGCCCAATCGAGGCGGCGGCGGATTTCCTCCGGAGGTAGACCAACTGTCAGCGCGTTCGGTCCAGGATCGCCACCCGATTCGGCCTGGCCGGACACGCCGCTGCGCGATTGCGGTTGCATCGACACATGGACCATCAATTCATGCCCTGCCCGGCGCGCGGCGGCGGTCTGCTGCGCCAGGTCCCGCCCATAGGGCAGATAGGCCAGCGTGAGCGGGCCGGGCAAAGCGACGGCTTCGAGCGAATGGCGTTGATCGACGCCCATGTCGTCGATGACGACGGCGACCATCGGCCGCCCGCCGGTCGCCGGCGCGGCCAGCGCGTTGCGCCGCCATAGCGGCAATCCGTCTGGCGAGTCAGACGGCAGCGTGCCCTCCTGTCCGGGCGCGAGCGGCGGCGTCGGCTCGGCGGCGGCCGGCGGCGGGCTATAAGCCGGCGGCTCGGCGCGTAGCGGATCTTCCGGCGGCAGGTTCAGACTCGGCGCCGGGCCGCGGCGCGGATCGGGCACCCAGGGCGCGATATCGATGCGCGGCTGGGTCTGGCGCGGGGCGACCGCGGGCGCGGGTGGCGAAGCCGGCGCGGCGCGCGGCGGCGGCGCTTTCGGCGGATCGGCGACATCGCCGAGCCACAGGCCGAGCCCGATGCCGATACCGAGCGCCAACCCCATGGACGCCCAGAGAGCCATGGTGCCGAGCAGCGAGCTGCTGGCCTTATGCCACAGCGACTTGAGGCGGCTCAAGGACGACCGGCGAGCCATGCAGCACTCCAACGCGGGGAACAAACGAAGATGGGCCTAGCTAACATGCTCCTCCGGCGGACGCCAGATGGCCATCCGGGCGCGGCTTCCCCCCGCTCGGAAAAGCCTGATATAACAGCCCCTCACCCCGCCCGGACCGGCCGCCTCGCCGCGCGAGCAAACCGCCGCAAGAGATTGATATGTTTCTCCTGATCGATAACTACGACAGCTTCACCTACAACCTGGTGCATTACCTCGGCGAAGAGGGCGCCGAGGTCGTGGTCAAGCGCAACGACGCGCTGACGGCGGACGCCGCCCTGGCCCTCAAGCCCCAGGGCATCGTGCTGTCGCCCGGCCCCTGCGATCCCGACAAGGCCGGCATCTGTCTCGAGCTGATCGGCAAGGCCGCCGCCGCGCGCCTGCCGCTGTTCGGCGTCTGCCTCGGCCATCAGGCCATCGGCCAGGCCTTCGGCGGCAAGGTGGTGCGCGCGCCCGAGCCGATGCACGGCA
>CAMAVH010000071.1 GCA_945861615.1 Rhizobium sp. Q54
CTCGTCGTCGAGCATGACGAGGACGCCATCCGCCAGGCCGATTATCTGATCGACATGGGCCCGCGCGCCGGCGTCCATGGCGGCAATGTCGTCGCCGCCGGCACGCCCGAGGAAGTGATGACGGTGCCCGAAAGCCTGACGGCGCAGTACCTCACCGGCGTGAAGCAGATCGACCTGCCGAAAACGCGCCGGCCCGGGCGCGGCAACGAAAAGATCAGGCTCAAGGGCGCGCGCGCCAACAATCTCAAGAACGTCAGCGTCGATATTCCGCTCGGCACCATGACCGCCGTCACCGGCGTGTCGGGCGGCGGCAAATCGACCCTCGTCATCGAGACGCTCTACAAGGCCTGCGCCAAGCGCATCAACGGCTCGCGCGTCCATCCCGGCGCCCACGACGCGCTCGAAGGCCTGGAGTTCATCGACAAGATCATCGACATCGACCAGTCCCCCATCGGACGCACGCCGCGCTCGAACCCGGCCACCTACACCGGCGCCTTCGGGCCGATCCGCGATTGGTTCGCCGGCCTGCCGGAAGCGAAAGCGCGCGGCTATAAGCCGGGCCGCTTCTCCTTCAACGTCAAGGGCGGCCGCTGCGAGGCCTGCCAGGGCGACGGCGTGATCAAGATCGAGATGCACTTCTTGCCCGACGTCTATGTCGAATGCGACGAGTGCCATGGCAAGCGCTACAACCGCGAGACGCTGGAGATCCTGTTCCGCGGCAAGACTATCGCCGACGTGCTCGATATGACGGTCGACGAAGCCGCCGACTTCTTCAAGGCGGTGCCGGTGATTCGCGACAAGATGGAGACGCTGCAGCGCGTCGGCCTCGGCTATGTCCATGTCGGCCAGGCCGCGACGACGCTGTCAGGCGGCGAAGCCCAGCGCGTCAAATTGTCGAAGGAGTTGGCGCGTCGCTCGACGGGGCGCACGCTCTACATCCTCGACGAGCCGACCACCGGTCTGCATTTCGACGACGTGAAGAAGCTGCTCGAAGTGCTGCACACACTGGTCGACGCCGGCAACACCATAGTCGTCATCGAGCATAATCTGGAAGTGATCAAAACGGCCGACTGGATCATCGACCTCGGCCCCGAAGGCGGCGGCAAAGGCGGCCGCGTCGTTGCCCAAGGCACGCCGGAAGATGTGGCGAAAGTGGCCGAGAGCTACACCGGCCAATATCTCAAGCCGTACTTGAAGGCCCAGGTGAAGCAGTTGGCCGCGCCGGCAAAGAAGCGGGCTTAAATGCGATGTATAAAGTTCGGATTGATTTCTTAGGACTGGTAACAGCTTCTTTGCTGCTGTGTGCTTCATGTATCTCGATGAGCATCCCCGACCTTTCTTTGAAATCGGTCGAAGTCGTGGACCAGGCGAAGCAGCCTGAGTTGGCCGCGATGAATATGTCGCGTGTCGAGAAACCTTATCGCCTGTTGAAGGTCTCATTTACGAGCAATGTGAATCTTCCTCGTTACCTAGCCGAGAACTCTTACCCAATTGGGAACACGGCAATATTTTGTGACTCATCTCAAGATAGAGAAATGGCGCGCGCATCATGGTCTAGTGTTTACCATAGCGGCATTAAGGTCGGGAGCTTTGGCACAGGCCCCCAAATTGAGGGGGAAGGCCCTTATACCTATTATAGTTTTTTCACTCTAAGCCGCCCGGCGAATCAACACTTTGTGCAGGGCAAGGCGTTGCCAGCTTATGATCTTAGTCAAAAGATAGTCGATCTTTGCTTCGACCTTAGGGGCGGCGCGGCACCATCGCCGTTTGGCTATAAATCAAACATGGTCAGGATTCCCGCCGCTTCAATCGAAGCGGCATTGAGGAATTCAAAGCAATAGAAGTTAGCCCGTGATCTCGTAAGTCTTCGCGCTCGCCTTGGCGCCTTGCAGGTTGCGCGAGTGGGACACGACAACGTCGTGATCCTTGCTCTTGCGGTAGGTCTCGATGGCGGCGGCGTCTTCCCACTCCGAGTAGGAGATATATTCGCCGGGCTCGTCGTGGCATTTGAGCAACTTCTCCGAGAGGCAGCCGGGCTGCTGGATCATCAGCGGGGCGCATTCCTGTTTCCAGATGCGCTCGGCTTCGGCGGCGGTCTCGGGCTTCACCTTCACGTAGAGCATGCGGACGACGGACATGGCGGGCCTCCTCAGTCGGGGAAATGAATTCTCCCTATGACAACGCGGCAGGCCGCCGTCCGTTGCGCCCGGTTGGGCGGCGTGGCCCGGAACTTCTGCCGATTGCTGCACCTTCAGCGAAATATTTTCAGCGTCTGTCGAAACCGGGGTTCCTCGCGGCTCGTAAGGTCGAGCATGAGACGGGCTCATGCGTATCCGACGAAGGGGTAAGACCTATGCAATACGCCATGTTCATTTACGAAAGCGCCGCCGATCTCGCCAAGCGCAATGATCCTCAGGCTGCCGACTCCTATTGGGGCTCTTGGTCCTCCTATATCAAGGCTTTGTCCGAAGCCGGCGTCATGGTCGGCGGCAACGGTTTGCAGCCTTATCAGACCGGCACCACGCTGCGCCTGCAGAACGGCAAGCGCCATGTGCAGGACGGCCCCTATGCCGACAGCAAAGAGCAACTCGGCGGCTATTTCATTCTAGAGGTGGCCGATCTCGACGCAGCGCTCGACTGGGCGGCGCGCTGCCCAGCGGCGCCCAACGGCGCCATCGAGCTGCGCCCGGTGCTGCCGCCGCCTTCCGGCCTCTGAGTCGGGTCTGTCTGCCATGAATGAAGACGCGCGCCGCCCTTTGCCGCTCGACGTCGCCGAAGCGGCCGACCGGGCGGCGCGCGTCTCCTATGGCCGGCTGCTCGCCTATCTTTCGGCGCGCGCCCGCGATGTCGCCAAGGCGGAGGACGCCTTGGCCGACGCCTTCCAGGCGGCACTCAAAAGCTGGCCGGTCGCCGGCGTGCCGGACAATCCCGAAGCCTGGCTGCTCACGGCGGCGCGGCGCAACCTCGATCACGCGGCGCGCCACGGCAAGGTGCGCGCCGCCGCCGCCCCGGCGCTCGCCTGGCTGCAAGACGAAATCGCCGCGCGCGGCGGTGACGGCTTTCCGGACGAGCGGCTGAAACTGTTGTTCGTCTGCGCCCATCCGGCGATCGACCCGGCGGCGCGCGCACCCCTGATGCTGCAAACCGTGCTGGGGCTCGACGCCGCGCGCATCGCCTCGGCCTTTCTCGTCTCCCCGGCCGCCATGGGCCAACGCCTGGTGCGCGCCAAAACGAAAATCCGCGATGCCGGCCTGCGCTTCGCCGTGCCGGAATCGGACGAATTGGCCGACCGGCTGGAATTCGTGCTCGACGCCATCTATGCCGCTTACGGCAGCGGATGGGACGCCATCGCCGGCGCCGATCCGCGACAGCGCGGCCTGACGGAAGAAGCGATCTGGCTCGCCCGGCTGGTCGTCGGCTTGCTACCGAATGAGCCGGAGGCGCGTGGCCTGCTCGCTCTCATGCTCTATTGCGAGTCGCGCAAAGCGGCGCGGCGGGACGCGGATGGCCGATTCGTGCCGCTTGCCGAGCAGGATATCGGATTATGGTCGCGCGACATGATCGGCGAGGCGGAAGCGGCTTTGCGCGCCGCCGCCGGCATGGGCCGCTTGGGCCGTTATCAATTGGAGGCGGCGATTCAATCGGCGCATGCCCAGCGCGGCCTGATCGGCAGGACGCCCTGGCATGGCATCGCCACCCTATATGAAGGCTTGGTGCGGCTCTCGCCGACCGTCGGCGCGTTGGTCGGTCGCGCCGCTGCCGTGGCCGAAGCGGAGGACGCCGCCAAAGGCCTGGCTCTGCTCGCCGACATCCCGGCGGCCGCCGTCGCCGACTATCAGCCCTATTGGGCGCTCTCCGGCCATCTGCTGCTCAAACTCGACCGGTCCGCCGAGGCGGCGGACTCTTTTCGCCGCGCGGCAGGCCTCAGCGAAGATCCGGCTGTGCGCGCCTTCTTGCTGGAAAAAATCTTTAGCTGATCAAATTTGGCGAACAAGCGGCAGCCCGACAGGACCGCCGGAGGTCTAACCGCGCCGCGTCAGGCGCCAGGCCTCGGCGAGGATCATGGCCATGATGGCGATACCGGCCATGGCCGCTAGGGCGGCGAGCAGCAAGACCGGAAGCTGCAGATAGACATGGGCCTGGGGGCCGAGAACGGCGAAGGCGATGTCGAAGGGCCAGGGCGCCAGCAGCAGGACCGCCGCCAGCTTCCAGGCCATGCCGGCCGGCAGGCGCCACATGGCGCGGCGCGGCAGACGGCCGGTGCCGACGACATAGGCCAGCAGATGGCTGAGCCGGGCGGCGAGGTAGAGATCGACGACGAGAATCCCGACGCTCATGGGAAAGAGCAATGGCTGTGGCAGGTCCAACAGGCGTGTCAGCGCCATCACAACCAGCACGGGAGCCGCCAGAATGGCGATACCGAGTGTCAGGAATGTCGCATAGCGGGCTGAACTAGCAGGATTTTTACCGAAACCTGCGGCGAAGCCGCCGAACGAGCCGTGAGTCAGATCCGAAAGCGACATGACACCCCTCCTGCTGATGGTCAGCGGCCAGCGCCGCCATATGTTCCTGTTTTGTTCTTATGACAGATGGACGGGGCACTTGTCCAGCGGCTTGTGCGGAGGGCCGGAATGACCGTCCTGCCGCTCCCCGACGCTCAGCTGTCGTAGCGCCACCAATGGCTATGATCCTGGCGCATCCGCCAGCGATAGATGATGGACAAAGCCGTCGCCCCCGCCGCGATCCCAAACAGCAGCAGGAGCGTTAGGGCGAAGGCGAACGGACCGAGCCAGGCTTGGGGCACATCCCCCCTCGCCTGGAGATACAGCAGGCCGCCGGCCGCGGCATGGAACGGCGCGCCCGTCAGCAGCAGGCTGACGAGCAGTTGCGGCACCAGCCCGCTCGACATGATCCAGCCATGGCGCATCACATGATGCCGGCCGATCGCCGCGGCGGGCCAAGCCAGGCACAGTTTGCCGATGACCACGGCCATGAGGAAGCCGCTGAGCAGCGCCACCGGCAGGCTGACGGCGCTGCCGAGCTGGGTGAGCGCCGTCACGGCGGCAAGCGGCGGGATCAGGGCAAGCAGCCCGATCACGAGCGTCGCGCGGAGATAGGTCACCGTTTGGCGTAAACGCGCCCTGCCCTTGATCTCCGGTCCCAGCGCATAGCGATGCCAGCCGATGACGAATTGCACGGCGAGGAGCGCGGAGAGTGCGGCAAGCGCTATCAACGTCGCGCGGAAGGCCTGCGGCGACAGGTTCAAAACATTGCCCTGCAATGCTAGAAATAGGGCAAGCGCGGCGCTCAAGGTCGTTAAGAGGCCGCGGCGCAAAAAAGCCCCGAACCCACGCCGCAGAAATCGGTATGTTTCGCTGACGACGATAAAAGCGGAAAAATCTTCCACCTAAGCCCCCCGGTTTGACCCATTTGCGGTCGTCGCTGAGGGACTGTCCAATGCTCAAACGGATAAGATACCTGGCAAAATGATCCATATTATCGGTGGTGGCCTCGCCGGCTCGGAAGCCGCCTGGCAGGCGGCGCGCGCCGGCCAATCGGTCGTGCTGTACGAGATGCGCCCGCTGCGCGCCACCGAGGCCCACGCGACGGACGGCCTCGCCGAGCTGGTCTGCTCGAACTCGCTGCGCTCGGACGACGCCGAGACCAATGCCGTCGGCCTTTTGCATCAGGAAATGCGGCGCTGCGATTCGCTGATCCTCGCCTGCGCCGATGCCCATCAGGTGCCGGCGGGCGGCGCGCTCGCCGTCGATCGCGAGGGATTCTCCGCCGCCGTCACCGCCGCCCTCGAAGCCGAGCCGCTGGTCGAAATCCGCCGCGAAGAGATCGACGCCTGGCCGCCGGGCGAGTGGGCGAACGTGATCGTCGCCACCGGCCCCCTCACCTCGCCGGCGCTCGCCGCCGCGATCCGCGCCAAGAGCGGCGAGGAGTCGCTGGCCTTCTTCGACGCCATTGCGCCCATCGTGCATAAGGAGAGCATCGATTTCACCGTCGCCTGGATGCAGTCGCGCTACGACAAGGCGGGCCCCGCCGGCGATACCGCCGCCTACGTCAACTGCCCGATGGACAAAGCGCAGTACGACGCCTTCATCGCCGCGCTGCTCGCCGGCGAGAAGACGGAGTTCAAGGACTGGGAGAAGGACACGCCCTATTTCGAAGGCTGCCTGCCCATCGAGGTGATGGCTGAGCGCGGCCCGATGACCCTGGCCTACGGTCCGATGAAGCCGGTCGGCCTGCTCGATCCGCACAAGAACGCGCGGCCCTATGCCGTGGTGCAACTGCGCCAGGACAACGCCCTCGGCACGCTCTACAACATCGTCGGCTTCCAGACGAAGCTGAAATATGCCGAGCAGACGCGCATTTTCCGCATGATTCCCGGCTTGGAAAAAGCCGAGTTCGCGCGGCTCGGCGGCATCCACCGCAATACCTTCCTCAACAGCCCCAAATTGCTCGACGGCGAATTGCGCCTGAAGGCCGAGCCGCGCCTGCGCTTCGCCGGCCAGGTCACCGGCGTCGAAGGCTATGTCGAATCGGCCGCCATGGGCCTGCTTGCCGGCCGCTTCGCCGCCGCCGAGGCGCAAGGCCTGTCCATGCCCGCGCCGCCGCCGACCACCGCGCTAGGCGCTCTCCTAAACCACATCACCGGCGGCCATTTAAACGCCGATCTGATCAATGCCGGCAACGGCAGCTTTCAGCCGATGAACGTCAATTTCGGCCTGTTCCCGCCGATCGGCGGCATCGACAAACGCGGCCGCCCATCCTTGCGCGGCAACGACCGCAAGAAAGCGCTGTCGGCGCGCGCCCGCGCCGACCTCGCCAGCTGGCTCGGTCAGGCCGAAGCGGCGGAATAGTTCTCTATCGCTGGAGAAATCGTCATGCCCGAACTTGGTCCGGGCATGACGAATGGGGATGAAAGCCTACTTCACGTTCGCGCCGATCGCCTTGCGCGCGACTTCGACGACGCTGGCCGGCGTGGCGTAAACGCGCGCCATGATCGCATCGATCTCCGCGCCGTCGACCAGCTCCAGATCGAGCTTCAGCTTCTCGGCTTCGGCGACGAACTCTTTGTCCTTGGTCAGATCGCCGAACGCCTTGCGCATGGCGGCGACGCGGTCGGAGGGTACGCCCGGCGGCATGGTGAAGGGGCGGCCCCAAAGCTGGCTCGACAGGATCAGCTCCATCACCTGCTTCTGCTCGTCGGTCTTGGCATATTGCGTGACCAGCGGCAGGCCGGGGAAATAGCCGCTGGCTTTGAGCGACACGACGGCGAGATAGCGCACCTTGCCGGCGGCGTGCCACGGCTCGACGGTCTTGCGGTCGCCAGTCCAGCCGCCCGACACGCGGCCCTGTACCTCGCCGCGCTCGAGCGCGAGATAGGCTTCGGTCGAGCTTTGATAGCCCTGCACGATCTTGAATTTGGTGCCGATAACGTTATTCAAGAACAGCGGCAGGAAGTCGGTCGAGGGGCCCGACGAGCCGACGATCAACTCGGTCTTGAACAGATCGTCCATCGTCTTGTGCGGCGCGGCGGTCGACGAGATGATGACGCCGGTCTCCGTATTAAGGCTGCCGAGCCAGTTGAATTTCTGCGGCTGGAAGGCATTGTTCTCGGTGCGCGCTTCGAGCAGCGGCGCCGTCAGCATGCCGCGCTGCAGGGTGCCGAGGGCGGTGCCATCCTTCGGCGCGACGCTGTAGAGGTAGTTCGTCACCTTGAGGCCGCCGCCGCCCGGCATGTTCATCACCACCGTGTCCGGCGCGCCCGGCAGCAAACGGCCGATATGACGCGCGACATGGCGGGCGTAGGCGTCGTAGCCGCCGCCGGTGGTCGAGCCGACATAGATCGACAGGCGCTTGCCCTTGTAGAAATCCGCGACCGATTGCGCGGCGGCGGGAACCGCCATGCTGGAAAGGCCGATGCCGAAAATACCGGCAGCGATGCCTGCGAAGAGGCCAGTGCGAAGGAACATGACGAGACCCTTGGATGAGACGCGGGCCGGTCATGGGCCCGTAGCCTTATCGAAGCAATCGTCGTGCCATGCCGGTTTCGCGCGACAAATTTCTAATAACGACCGCGGAGCGCGCTGAAAAACAGGGCCGCCTGCTTGCGCGGTTGGGCAATTTCCAAATCTGGGCCGAGCGGGTTGAAATGCCGGCTGCGCAATTTGCGCAGATGCAGGTCGCCAAGCGGCGCGAGCAATAGGGCCGGCAGGGCGCGCTTGTCGATATCGCGCCGCAAAGCGCGGGCAACGCTCAGCAGGGCTCCCGCCTCGGCCCCGACCGCCTGCGCGGTGGCGCGCAGGGCCTCGCCCACCCGCCCCTTGAGCACGTCCGCCGCCGTCGCCGGCCCCATGATCGCGCGCGGCAGGGTCATGCGGCCCATGCCGGCGTTGAACGCCAAGGCACGCAGATGGCCGATCATCGCCCAAGCGGTGCCGATATTGCGCGCGGCGGCCAGCGTCGCGTCATCGGCCGCGCCGAGCAGACGCGCCGCGAGGACATTCAGTTCGCCCGCGGTCGCTTGCGCATAGGCCTGGAATTCGCCGATATCGGCCGGCGGCGTCGGATCGAGGTCCCGTTCGCGCGCCGTCAGGATCGTCTCAAAGGATTCATGCGGCAAGCCGACCGCCGCGATGGCTTGGGCCAGGGCTTGCGGCGTTTCGGCGCCGCCGCGCGGCGCGCCGGCAAAAATCTCGTCCAGCCGCTCGCGCCACCATTGCAGACGGATCTGGCCCATCATCGGCTCATGGATCAATTCGGGAATGCGCGCCACTTCGAGATTGAAGGCGTAGAGCGCGAAAAGATGCTCGCGCCGATCCGCCGGCGCGAAGAGCGCCGTCAGGAAGCGATCGGAATCTCCGCTGCGGACTTGCTGGGCAGAGTAGGAAAGCGCGACAGGTTCGGCCATGATGCGGCGAGATTATACCGGCCACTCCCGCAATCCCACAGCCGGCAATGGAGACGATCGCCGTTCATGCCTGCCCAACTTGCGCCCTTCGATGAGATCGCCCGGACCCTGCTCGCGCCCCTGCCCGCGCCGGCGCGGACCGCGATGACGGCCTTCGCCGCGTTCGGCCGCGCTGGCTCTGCCATCGCCCGAGACGTGCGGTTGCCGATCTCGCGGCGCCAGGGCTTGCTCGATGGGCTCGACGCCCTGCTGGCCGACCGCAAGCCCGATGTGCCGCTTGCCCTGCCCGTCTCGGCGGCCGCGCGCGATATGGTCCTCGGCGCGCAAACGGCCGGCGTCGACCTCCTGCATGCCCGCCATCTACTGCAAGCCTTGCGGCAGGATTGCGCCAAGACGCGCTATCGCGACTGGGGCGACTGGCTATTGTACGCCCGCTTCGCCGCCGCCCCTTACGCCCGGGCCCTGATCGAAGCGACGGGCGAACGGCCGGAGGCTCTGCCCGCCGCCGAAGCGCTCGCCTGCGCCTCGCTGCTGCTGGGCCAATTGCAGGATTGCGCCGCCGATCATCGCGCCGACGGTAAGGTTTACCTGCCGGAACGCTGGCTGCGCGACCATGGCGCCGTCGTCGAAGACCTCGCATTGGCCAAGGCAAGCCCGGCTTGGCGCGCCGTGTTCGCCGATGCATCGCGCCAAGCCGGGCAATTGCTGACGGCTGCAGGCCCTTTGCCGGGCTTGCTGAGTGACAAGGGATTGCGCGGCGCCAGCGCCGGCGCACTCGTTCTGACCCGCCGCTGGGCGAGCCGCCTGGCGAAAGGCGATCCCCTCGGCGATCCGGTCCGCCTCTCCGCTCTCGACCGCTTGCGCGCCCGGGCCGCCGCCGCTTGGCGCCGGCGCAGCTGAGCCACAAGGGGACATCCCCCTCGAACGGCTAAGGCGTTGAGTCGCCACGGAAAGCCCGTTGCGGCTTATTCCCATCTGCTATATTTTGTGGCTGCTTTCTACACACCTACTAAAACATTTGTGCAAGCACTGAGGGGCAGAAGATGAAGAATCCTTTGGAGAAGCTCCAAGGCGCCATCGGTCTGGGGATCGTTCTCACCATTCTGATGGTCGTCGTTATCAACCTTGTGCATGGCCGCTAACGCGAGAGAGAGGGGTTTATAACTATGGAATTCCTGAAGGAACCATACGTCGTCTTCTTTGTCCGCTGGCTTCATGTCGTCAGCGGCATCATGTGGATCGGCCTGCTGTACTATTTCAACTTCGTGCAGATCCCCAACATGCCGAAGATCCCGGACGAGCAAAAACCGGCGATCTCCAAGGTCATCGCTCCCGCCGCGCTGTTCTGGTTCCGCTGGGCCGCGCTCTCGACCGTGATCTGGGGCCTGATCCAGGCCTGGCAGCTCGGCTACATCCATGACGCGCTGGCTCTCGGCCTGTCGAGCGGCAGCAAGTACAACATGAGCATCGGCATCGGCATGTGGCTCGGCCTGATCATGGCCTTCAACGTCTGGTTCGTGATTTGGCCGAATCAGAAGAAGGCCCTCGGCATGGTTCCCGCCGAACCGGCCGAGAAAGCCAAGGCCGCGCGCATGGCCATGCTGTTCTCGCGCACCAACACCATGCTCTCGATCCCGATGAGCTACGCCATGGTCGCGGTGCACAGCTAAGACTTTCGTCTTCGGACGAACGCAAAACGGCGGAGCCTCAAAGCTCCGCCGTTTTTATTTGCGCGCTTGCCGGCGCCGGGTGGTCTTAGGCGGGCAGCAGCAGCGCCGCGACGCGGCGACTCTCGCCGACCAGCAGATTGAAGGTGCGGCAGGCCGCGCCGGTGTCCATGCCATCGAGGCTGACGCCGCGCGCTTTCAGTTTCGCGCGCAATGGCGCAAGAACGGCGGGCGGCAGCGCCCCACTCTTGCCCCAACCCAGCAGAACGATCTCGACGCCGTCCGGCCGCGCCGTCAACTCGTCGATGATCGGCTGCAGATGGACATCGCTCAAGGCCGCGGGATCACGCGGCGCGTCCCAGGCCTGCGTATGGAACGGCAGGATGGCGATGGCGCCGAGGTAGCGCTGATTGGAGACCGTGAAGGCGCCGTCGCCGTAGCCTTGAATGGTCTGGCGGATCGGTTCGCCGGAGGCGTCGAATCTGCTCAGGGCTTGACCTTCTTCGCCGACTCGGCCGCTTCGGCGGCGGCTTCCGCCTCCGCCTTCTCCTTGCGGTGGCGCTTGGAGAAGTACCATTCGAGCGGCGCGGCGACATAGATCGTCGAGTAGGTGCCGATCACGACGCCCCACAGCATCGCCAAACTGAAGCCGAACAGCACCTGGCCGCCGAACAGGAACAGCGCCAGCACGGCCAGAAACAGCAAGCCGTTGGTCATCAACGTTCGCGCGAAGGTCTCGTTAACGCTCTTGTTGATCAAGTCGCGGAAGTCCATCGACTTGTATTTGCGCAAGTTCTCTCGGATGCGATCGTCGATGACGACGGTGTCGTTGATCGAAAAGCCGGCGATGGCGACGATGGCGGCAACCGACGTCAGGTCGAACTGCACGCCCGTCACCGAATAGAGGCCGACGGCGGTGATGCAGTCATGCAGCAGCGCGATGACGCCGGTCATCGCGGCATGGATGCCGAAGCGTAGGGCCATATAGCCGAGAATGCCGAGCAGCGACAAGACGACGGCGTAGATGCCGTCGCGCACCAACTCGGCGCCGACCGTGGGGCCGACGACTTCGACCCGGCGGTAGTCGACGCTCGTGCCGAGGGTATCGCGGATCTTGCCGACCGCGGCCATCTCCTGCTGCTCGGTGGTGTCTTTCTGCTGCTGAACGCGGATCAGCACATCGTTCGGCGAGCCGAACTCTTGCAGATTGACGTCGCCGAGATTGAGCGCGTTCAGCTTGGCGCGCATGTCGGCGAGGTCGGCCGGGCCCGGCGTGCGGACCTCGACGACGATGCCGCCGGCGAAATCGACGCCAAAATTGAGGCCGCGCGTCAGCAGCGAACCGACCGTGATCAGGCACAGGGCGATCGAGAAGACGAAACAAGCCTTGTGGTATCGGAAGTAATCGAAATTCGGGACGGCCCGAAGGATGCGCATCAGCAGCATGGCCGCTCCTTAAATCGTAATCTTGGCCGGCTTGGTCCAGCCGATCCACAAGAACATCAGAATCCGCGTGAGCGTCACGGCGGTGAACATCGAGCAGATCAGGCCGATGCCGAGCGTGACGGCGAAGCCGCGCACGGGACCGGAGCCGAGGGCATAGAGAAAGAACGCGGCCACGAGGGTGGTCATGTTCGAGTCGAGAATGGTGACATAGGCGCGCTGTAGGGCGAAGTCGGCCGCTGGCAGAGGCGAGCGCCCGAGTTTGGTTTCCTCGCGCATGCGCTCGTAGATCAGCACGTTGGCATCGACCGCCATGGCGAGGCCGAGCACCATGCCGGCGATGCCGGGCAGCGTCAGCGTCGCGCCGATCAGCGACATAAAGGCGACGGTGAAGATCAGGTTCATCATGAGGGCGACATTGGCGATCACGCCGAAGGCGCGGTAGCGCAGCGTCATGAGCACGGCGATCAGCAGATATCCGATGATGCAGGCGATTTTACCGTCTTGAATCGAATCGGCGCCGAGGTCGGGGCCGACCGTGCGCTCTTCGAGAATGGTGAGCGGCGCGGGCAAAGCGCCGGCGCGTAGCAGCAGCGCGAGGTCGCGCGCCGATTCGGTGGTGAAGCTGCCCGAGATAATGCCAGAGCCGCCGAGGATCGGCTCGCGAATCACCGGCGCGCTGATTACCTTGTCGTCGAGCACGATGGCGAAGGGCCGGCCGACGTTCTGCTTGGTCGCATCGGCGAATCGTCGTGCGCCCGAACTGTCAAAGCGGAAGCTGACGACGGCTTCGCCGTTTTGGAAAGCGGCCTGGGCATCCACGAGATTGTCGCCGCCGACCAGCGAACGGCGTTGGATCAGATATTCGGTCGGGCGGCCCGCCAGGGCATCGGATTTGTCGGCTGACGGCAAAAGATCAGAGCCGGGCGGAATGCGGCCGGCGGCGCGCGCTTCCTGCGCGCTCATGCTGCTGTCGACCATGCGGAAGCTGAGGCGCGCGGTCTGTCCGAGCACGCCTTTGATGCGCTCGGGATCGCTCGCGCCCGGCACCTGCACCTGGATGCGGTTTTCGCCCTGGCGTTGGATGTAAGGCTCGTTGGTGCCGAACTCGTCGACGCGGCGGCGGATGATCTCGATCGACTGGCTGACGATTTGGCTGCGCCGCTCGCGCAGCGCCGCTTCCTCATAGCGCAGAGTGACCTGGCCGGCTGCCGTCGTCTCGATCACGAAGCCGGGCTCAGCGTCGCGGATAAGCTGGCGCACCTTGGCGGCGTCGCCGGCATTGGTCAGCTGAAACCCGACCGAGACATTCGCCGTGTTCTGGCCGGCAACGCCGAGACGGGTATAGCCGATGCGTTCCTTGCGCAGGATCTCGCGAACGCTCTGCACGAGATCTTCCATGCGCTCGTTGGTGACCGCCTGGAGATTCACTTCATAGAGAAGATGCAGGCCGCCTTGCAGATCGAGGCCGAGGTTCAGCCGCGCGTGCGACATGAAGGACGGCAGCTTGGCGATCTGATCGCGAGTCATCAGGTTTGGCGCCGCGAACAGCCCGCCGAGCAAGCATATCGCTAAAACGACGAGAATCTTCCAACGCGCGATACGATTCATGATGGGCTGTCGAAGCTCAATCTAAGGGATGGGCGAAAGGCGGGCGAAAACGGTGGAGATAGGCCGGCGCGGGTCTGCCGCGCCGGCCCATGTAGAGGTCTTACGACTTGGCGTCGTCCGCTTCGGCGGCGCCTTCGGCGGGCTCCGTGCGCGTCAGCACGCTGGAGATCATGCCGCGCATGACCTTCACACGGACGCCATCGGCGATCTCGACCTGCAGTTCTTCCTGGCTCAGCACCTTGGTGATGGTGCCGACGATGCCGCCGTTGGTGACGATCTTGTCGCCGCGGCGCAGCGCACCTAGCATTTCGCGGTGCTGCTTCATCTTCTTCTGCTGGGGGCGGATCAGCAGGAAGTAAAAGACGACGAAGATCAGGACGAGCGGGGCCAGCGACATCAAGTCGAAGCCGCCCGGGGCGCCAGCGGCGGCTTGTGCGTAAGCCGATGAAATCAGCATCAAATTCTCCTAGTATCTCATTCAGACTCTTGGATTTGGCTGGCCGGACTATAGCCGCCAAGGCCCTGTTTGCAAATGCCCTGCTGATACGATTTTGTGATGGACAAACTGACAATTTCCCCTTTGAAAACCTGGCTTTACCGCCTTGTAGAGGCGGTCGAGCGCATCGCCCCGCCCGCTCCCGTCCGGCTCGATCCGACGGTCGCGGACGCTTTCGTCTGGTCGGCCGAGGATCGCCGGCTGCAACCGGTCGCCAGGGTCAACCGCGTCGATCTCGCCCTGCTCAAGGGAATCGAGCGTCAGCGCGACACACTGCTGGAGAATACGCGGCGCTTCGCCAGGGGTCTGCCGGCCAACAACGCGCTGCTGTGGGGCGCGCGCGGCATGGGCAAAAGCTCCCTGGTCAAATCCGTCCATGCCGCCGTGCTGGCCGAGATGGGATTGGGTAAAGGCCCCGCTTTGGTCGAGATTCACCGCGAGGACATCGCCGGCCTGCCCCATCTGCTGACGATGATCCGCGAGAGCGACCGACGCGTCATTCTGTTCTGCGACGACCTGTCGTTCGATCACGACGACGCCAGCTACAAGTCGCTCAAGGCGCTGCTCGAAGGCGGCATCGAAGGGCGTCCGGCCAATGCGTTGTTCTACGCCACCTCGAACCGCCGCCATCTCATGCCGCGCGACATGATCGACAACGAACGGGCCACCGCGATCAATCCCGGCGAGGCTGTCGAGGAGAAGGTGTCGCTGTCCGACCGGTTCGGCTTGTGGCTCGGGTTCCACCCGTGCGACCAGGACACCTTCTTCGCCATGGTCGAGGGCTACGCCGACGAATTCGGGCTCGATATCCCGCGTGAAAAATTGCATGCCGAAGCCGTCGAATGGTCTATAACCCGCGGCGGCCGTTCAGGCCGCGTGGCTTGGCAACTGATCCAGGACCTCGCGGGCCGCGTAGGCAAAAGGCTTGATTAAATCGGGCTTAACCTCATATGCCGTCTCATGACGGCAGCCTGACTTGACCATCTAACCGGAGCCCCCATGAGCGCTTTCACAGTCGTCTTGGCCCAGAGCAATCTCACGCTCGAAGTGCCTGAAGAGAAATCCCTTCTCGAGGTTTTGATCGAGAACAACATCAACGTCGGCTACAGCTGCCAGGCCGGCACTTGCGGGAGCTGCGGCGTGCGCATTCTCGAAGGCATTCCGGAGCATTACGACGAAGTGATGGTGCCGTGGGAGCAGGCGCAGAACAAGCTGATGATGGCCTGCGTGTCGCGCTGCAAGGGCGACAAGCTGGTGCTCGACCTATAGAGCCATCGGTCGCGCCGATTTGAGGCCGACAATCGCCTAAACTATTTTCCGATGCATTCATCGGTTGCGCCGATGAGACGAATGAAAAGCCTGCACGAGAGTTTCGCGCAGGCTTTTTTCATGCCGACTTTCTAGTCTCGCGGGCGCCCTTGCCATATCCCCCCTAGGGGGATAACGTCACAAGATGAGCCACGCCAACAACCCCAAGATTCTCGGCCGGCTGCGCCGTGCCGAAGGCCATCTCGCCTCGGTCATCCGCATGGTCGAAGACGGACGCGACGCGATCACCATCGCGCAGCAGATGAATGCCGTCATACAAGCGCTCGACAAGGCGCGCGGCGTTCTCGTCTCTGATCATATCGAACATCATTTGGTCGAGCTGGCAGGCCCGCTACCGCGCGAAACGCGCGAGAAGCTGACGGACCTGAACGAACTGGTGAAATACCTTTAGGGGGAGTTGCGTCGATGCATAGCGAGGCCGCCCATCTCGATGCTTGGCAGCACGATCATCGCTTCGGCTTGCACCGGCGCAAATCCGCCGAGAGCCGCACAAAGCTCGTCGTCGTCATTACCCTGGCGACCATGGTTGCCGAAATCGTCGCCGGCTTGGCCTTCGGCTCGATGGCCCTGCTCGC
>CAMAVH010000072.1 GCA_945861615.1 Rhizobium sp. Q54
CGCGCTGCGCATGCGGTCCTCGTCGAGGCCCATCTCGAGGCCGACGGCGATGGCGGCGAGGCTGTTCTGCACATTGTGCTTGCCGGCCATCGGCAGCTTCATGCCGCGCACCAGGCGTGGCGAGCCGCCGCCCCCTTGACCTAATAGGCCGCGGTCGACCACCAGCACGTCGAAGCTGATGCCGTCGGGCGAGGCGACGAGATTGATGCCGCGCACGTCGGCCTGCGGGCTGTAGCCATAGGTGACGATCTTGCGGTCGGACAATTTCGGGATCATCGCCTGCACTTCGGGGTGGTCGATGCAGAGGCAGGCGAAGCCGTAGAACGGGATGTTCTCGACGAAATTGACGAAGGCGCGGCGCACCGCGTCGAAATCGCCGTAATGGTCGAGATGTTCGGGGTCGATGTTGGTGACGACGGCGATGGTCGCCGGCAGGCGCAGGAAGGTGCCGTCCGACTCGTCGGCCTCGACGACCATCCAGTCGCCTTCGCCGAGCCGCGCGTTGGTGCCGATGGCGTTGAGGATGCCGCCGATGATCACGGTGGGATCGAGCCCGGCGCCTTCGAGCATGGCGGCGACGAGCGAGGTGGTGGTGGTTTTGCCGTGCGTGCCGCCGACGGCGATGGCCCATTTCAGGCGCATCAGCTCGCCGAGCATCTCGGCGCGGCGCACCACCGGGATCAGACGGGCGCGGGCGCCCGAAACTTCCGGATTGGTCGCCTTGACGGCGGAGGAGATGACGACGACCTGCGCCTCGCCGACATTCTCGGCGGCATGACCGATGAACACCTTGATACCGAGATCGCGCAGGCGCTTGACGTTGGCGCCTTCCGCCATGTCGCTGCCTTGCACGATATAGCCGAGATTGTGCAGCACTTCGGCAATGCCGGACATGCCGATGCCGCCGATGCCGACGAAATGTATGGTGCCGATGTTGAGCGGCAGGGCCCTCATGCGGCCTTCTCCGTATCGTGTGAGCCGCTCTTGCCGTTGCTGCCCGAAAGCAGGCCGGCGACGAGGATGGCGAGGTTGGCCGCGGCGTCGCGATGGCCGCTGGCGTGGGCTTTCTCCGCCATGCGCGTCAATTGCTGCGGCTGGGCGAAGAGCAGTTTGAGGCGCGCGGCGAGCGTTTCCGGCGTGAAGTCGAGCTGCGGCACGCAGATGGCGCCGCCCTGCGCTTCGATGGCGCGGGCATTCATCGTCTGATGGTCGTCCATGGCATGCGGGTAGGGCACCAGGATCGCCGGACGGCCCGCAGTGGTCAGTTCGGCGACGGTCGAGGCGCCGGACCGGCAGATCACCAGATGGGCGTTCAGCAGGCGCTCAGGCATGTCGCCGAAGAAGCTGGCGAGATCGACGCGGATGTCGGTGCCGGCGTAAGCCGCGCGCACGCGCTCGATGTCCTCGGGGCGGCATTGCTGGCTGACGCGCAGGCGGCGGCGCATGTCGTCGGGCAGGCGGTCGAAGGCGGCCGGCACCACGTCGCTGAAGATCGTCGCGCCCTGGCTGCCGCCGGTGACCAGCAGATAGATCGGTCCGTCGCCGGCGAGCGCCGGATAGGCGTTGTCGCGCAAGCTCCGGATGCCCGGCCGCACCGGATTGCCGGTCAGCACCGTCTTGGCGCGGTCAGCCGACTTGATGCCGACGACATTGTCGAAGGAGGTTGCGATGGCCGAGACGCGCGGCGCCAGCAGACGGTTGGCGCGGCCGAGAAACGCGTTCTGCTCGTGAATCACGGTCGGTACGCCGAGGCTGGTGGCGGCGAGCATGGTCGGCACCGAAGCGTAGCCGCCGAAGCCGACGACGACGCTGGGCTTGAGGCGCGTGAGAAGCCCGCGCGACTGCATGCCGCCCATGGCGAGGTCGAGTACGCCCTTGACGCGACCGAGGATGCCGCCCGAGGTGACACGTCCGGCGCGAATGCGGTGCGTGGTCAGATTGCCGAGCTCGCCGCCGTAGGCTTCGCCGCGCCGGTCGGTGAAGAGGGCGAGCGTATAACCGCGCGTGCGCAGCTCGCTGGCGAGGGCCTCGGCGGGAAACACATGGCCGCCCGTGCCGCCGGCCACCAGCACGATCGGGTGCGTGTGGCTCTGCGTGGGGACGGCGAGAAGGGTTTGCATATCGCTCATCACACTTCTCCGAGGCCGGCGCGGCTGCGCGTGAGCGCCAGCACCATGCCCATGCCGAAGGCGATGCCGAGCAGGGAGGAGCCGCCGTAGGAGATCAGCGGCAGCGTCATGCCCTTGGTCGGCATCAGATGCAGCGTCGAGGACATGTGGATGATCGCCTGTAGGCCGAACTGCACCAGAAGGCCGGTGACGGCGAACAGGATGAACAGGTTGCCTTCCGACAGCATGCGGGTGAAGCCGCGCAGCACGATGAAGGCGAAGAGCGCGACGATGAACAGGCAGGCGATCAGGCCGAGCTCCTCGCCGGCGACGGCGAAGATGAAGTCGGCGTGGGCGTCGGGCAGGATTTCCTTCACCGTGCCTTCGCCGGGGCCGCGGCCGAACAGGCCGCCGTTCATGAAGGCTTCGAGGCCGGTGTTGACCTGGTAGCTGTCGCCCGACGACGGATCGAGGAAGCGGTCGATGCGGCTCGCGACATGCGGGAAGACGAAATAGGCGCCGACGATGCCGGCCAAACCGCCGATCGCCATGATGGCGACCAGCGCCATGGGGATGCCGGCGACGAAGAGTTGGGCGGCGAACATGGCCGAGGTCAGCACGACCATGCCCATGTCCGGCTGCAGCAGCAGGAGGCCGATGGTGAGGCCGTAGAGCGCCATGGCGATGGTGCGACCGGGAAAGCCGCTGGTCATGCGGCCCGAGGCGAGCATCCAGGCGGAGACGACGGCGAAGGCCGGCTTGATGAATTCCGACGGCTGCAGGGTGAAGCCGGCGAGACTGAGCCATCGGCGCGCGCCCTTGATTTCGACGCCCATCAGGATCGTCAGGACCATGCAGACGACCATGAGCAGGAACATCACGACGGCGAGCCGGCGCACGTTGCGCACGTTGAGTAGCGAGACCGAGAGCAGGATGACCAGCGCCGGGGCGAGATAGCCGATCTGCTTGCGCACGAAATAGAAGGAATCGAGGCCGATGCGCTCGGCCACCGCCGGGCTGGCGGCGAAGATCAGCACGATGCCGAGGCCGACCAGGATCATCAGGGCGGCGAGCACCCAGCGGTCCACGGTCCACCACCAGCGGCCGATCACGGAGGTGTCGGTGCGGGCGAAATTGATCATGCGCCGACTCCCGCAGAAGGAGCCAATAAGCTCTGCGCGCCCACGGAGCGCTTCGACAGGTCCTGCACGAGCGCGCGGAAGGCATCGCCGCGTGCTTCGAAATTGGCGAACTGGTCGAACGAGGCGCAAGCCGGCGACAACAGCACGGTCGCGCCGGTGATCTTCTCGTCCCAAGCGAGCTTGGCGGCGGCGCCCAGTGCGGCGGGCAGCTCGCCGCACATCGTGTAAGGCACCTTGCCGTCCAACGTGCGGGCGAAGTCGTCGGCCGCCTTGCCGATCAGGAAGGCGTGGCGGATATGCTTGTGCCAGGACGTCAGCGTCTCGATGCCGCCGTCTTTCGCCAGTCCGCCGGCGATCCAATAGATCGCGTCGTAGCAGGCGAGCGCCTTCGACGTGGCGTCGGCATTGGTCGCCTTGCTGTCGTTGACGAAGGCGACGCCGGCGATGTCGGCGAGCTTCTCCTGGCGATGGGCGAGGCCCGGGAAGGAGAGGATCGCGTCGGCGGCTTTCTTGGGATCGATCCACAGGGCGCGGGCGGCGGCGTAAGCGGCGGCGGCGTTCTGCCAATTGTGCTTGCCGGGCAGCGCCTTGGCCTTGGTCAGGTCGGCGACGAAAGTCTTGCCGTCGCGGGCGCGGCCGTCATGCAATTGGCCGTCGCGGACCCAGACGCCGGCCTCGATCGGATTGCCCACAGTGACCGGCACGACGCGGATGCCCATCTTGGCAACGTCCTTGGCGATCGCCTTGGAATAGTCGTCGTCGACGCCGATCACGGCGACGCCTTTGCCTTTGACCATGTCGAACAGCCGGCGTTTGGCGGCGACATAGCCGTCCATGCCGCCGTGACGGTCGAGGTGATCGGGCGTGATGTTGAGCAAGACGGCGAGGTCGAAGCCGGCGGTGTGGATCAATTCGATCTGATAGGACGACAGCTCCAGCACATAGGTGCCGCCATTGCCCAGTTCCTGCAGGCCGAGGGCGGCGGGGCCGAGATTGCCGCCGACGTCCATGCGCGCGTCGGCCTCTTTCAGGATATGGGCGAGCAGCGCCGTGGTCGTCGACTTGCCATTGGTCCCGGTGATGCCGGCGAAGCGCGACCCGCTCTGGGCGTGAAGCAGCAGCTCCACGTCCGAGACGAGCGGGATGCTCTTCGCCTTGGCGGCGGCGGCGACCGGGTGCGCCTGGGGAAAGCTGTGGGGAATGCCGGGGCTCATCACCAGCATGGCGACGCCGTCGAGACTGGCGGCATCGGAAAGTGGGGTCAGCGCCACGCCGGCGGCTTCGGCGGCGGCGCGCGCTTTCTCGCCGTCGTCCCAGGCCCGCACCGTCGCGCCGCCCGCCTGGAGCGCGCGCGCGGCCGTGAGCCCGGATTTACCGAGCCCGAGGACCGCGACGGTCTGGTCTTTGACGAAGGGCAGCGAGATCACGACGCGATGAGTCCTCTTAACGCAGTTTCAGACTGGAGAGACCGGCAAGGGCGAGAATCGAAGCGATGATCCAGAAGCGGATCACCACTGTCGGCTCGGCCCAGCCCTTCTTCTCGAAATGATGGTGCAGCGGCGCCATGCGGAAGACGCGCTTGCCGGTCGTCTTGAAAGAGATGACCTGAACGATGACGGACACGGTTTCGAGCACGAAGAGGCCGCCGATGATGGCGAGCACGATCTCATGCTTGGTCACCACGCTGATGGCGCCGAGCGCGCCGCCGACCGACAGAGAGCCGGTATCGCCCATGAAGACCATGGCTGGCGGCGCGTTGAACCACAGGAAGCCGAGCGAGGCGCCGACCAGCGCGCCGCAGAACACGGCAAGCTCGCCGGTGCCCGGCACCGAGTTGATCTGCAGATAATTGGCAAACACCGCGTTGCCGACGAGATAGGAGATCAGTGCGAAGCAGCCGGCGGCGATCATCACCGGCACGATGGCGAGGCCATCGAGGCCATCGGTGAGATTCACCGCGTTCGACGCGCCGACCATGACGAGCGCGCCGAAGGGAATGAAGATCCAGCCGAGATTGATCAGCGCGTCCTTGATGAAGGGAATGGACAGGCTGGTCGACAGCGGATCGCGCGTGATGTCCATGATCCACAGCGTGGCGATCAGCGCGATGGCGCATTCGGCCACGAGCTTGTATTTGCCGGGTACGCCCTTGTGGCTGCGGCGCGTCAGCTTGAGATAATCGTCGGCGAAGCCGACGGCGCCGAAGCCGACGGTGACGAGCAGCACGACCCAGACGTAGCGGTTCGACAGGTCGGCCCACAGCAGCGTGCCGGCGGCGACCCCGAACAAAATCAGCAGGCCGCCCATAGTCGGCGTACCCTTCTTGGTCAAGAGATGGCTCTCGGGCCCGTCGGTGCGGATCGGCTGGCCGTGCGCCTGCTTGCTTTTGAGCCAGCGAATGACCATCGGGCCGAACACGAAGCAGACGAGCAGCGCCGTGACCGTCGCGCCGCCGGTGCGAAAGGTGATGTAGCGGAACAGGTTGAAGGCCGCGAAGTGGTCCGCATAAGGCGCGAGCAGGTTGTAGAGCATCTGGGGCGAGTGCCTTTCTTCTTCTCAGCGGCCGTTGGCGGCGGATTTGTTGGGGGCGGTGGCGGCGAGCAGCGCATCGACGATCAGGCCCATGCGGCTGCCGTGCGAACCCTTGACCATGACGACGTCGCCGGGGCGGATGAGCTTGCGCACGAGCGGCAGTAGTTCTTCGGCTTTGGCGGCGTGCCCGGCGCGCATCTCGCGCGGCAAAGCTTCGTAGAGCGCCCCCATGTCGCGCCCGGCGGTGCAGACCATCGTCGCGGCGGCGGCGAGATCTGGCGCAAGGGCAGCGTGAAGGACGGCGGAATCGCTGCCGAGCTCAAGCATGTCGCCGAGAATGGCGATGCGCCGGCCATTCGCTCCTTGCGCATTTTGGCCGGGCGGTATGCTCGCGAGCACAGCGAAAGCCGCGCGCATGGCGGCTGGGCTAGCGTTATAGCTCTCGTCGATCAGCGTGAAGGCGCCGTCATCCAAGGCGATGCTGTGGCGCGCGCCGCGGCCCTTGGGTGCGGTCATGGTGGCCAGCGCCGCGGCGGCGGCTTCGAGATCGGCGCCGAGATGTACCGCACCAGCGAGCACGGCGAGGCTGTTGAGCGCCCAATGGCGGCCCGGCGCGGCGATGGTGAAGGCGATGCGCTTGCCGCCGATTTCGGCGTCGATGCGCGCGCCGCTCTCGTTCGGCTCGTAACCGATCAGTTGCGCCCAGGCGCCTTTGCCGCTGCCGAAGCCGACAACCTGGGCCGCGCCACGCGCCAGCGCCTGGCGCGTCAGGTAGCCGAAATAGTCGTTGTCCTGGTTCAGCACGGCGACGCCGTTCTTCTCGATGCCGGCGAACACCTCGGCCTTGGCGGCGGCGATATCGTCGACCGAATCGAAGAATTCGAGATGTACCGCCTCGATCGTGGTGATGATCGCCACATGGGGGCGCACCAGCTTGGAGAGCGGCGTGAGTTCGCCGGCGTGGTTCATGCCGAGCTCGAACACGCCGTAGGCGGCGGTCTCGGGCAGGCGGGCGAGCGACAAGGGCACGCCCCAATGATTGTTCAGGCTGCCTTCGCTGGCGTGGGTCAGGCCCTGCGCGGCGAGGACGAGCTTGAGCGCCTCCTTGGTGCTGGTCTTGCCGACGCTGCCGGTGACGGCGGCAACGCGCGCCGAGGTGCGGGCGCGGGCGGCGCGGGCGAGGTCTTCGAGCGCGGCGAGCGGGTCTTTGACGACGAGGAGCGACGCGCCCGGCGGCAAGCCTTCGGGACGCTCCGACACCACGGCGGCGACGGCGCCGCGGGCGAGCGCGTCGCCGACGAAGGCATGGCCATCGAAGTTCGGGCCCTTGATGGCGACGAACAGATCGCCGGGCTTCACGGCGCGGCTGTCGATCGAGACGCCGCTGGCGTTCCAGCCGGTGGTGGAGCGGCCGTGGGTCGCGGCGACGGCATCGTTGGACATCCAAAGAGGCCCAGTCATGCGGTGCCTCCCAAACGGGCGACGGCCTTGCGCGCTTCATCGGCATCGTTGAAGGGGATGGTCGTCGCGCCGACGATCTGGCCCTGCTCATGCCCCTTACCGGCGAGCACCAGCACGTCGCCGGTCTGCATCATGTCGGCGGCGGCGAAGATCGCTTCTTCGCGGTCGGCGATTTCGATCGGCGTCTTGGCCGTCACGCCGGCCAGTACCTGTTTGCGGATCGCGGCGGCGTCTTCGCTGCGCGGATTGTCGTCGGTGACGATGACGACATCGGCCAATTCGCCGGCGATGCGGCCCATCTGCGGGCGCTTGCCGGAGTCGCGGTCGCCGCCGCAGCCGAACACGACCATCAGGCGGCCTTGCGTGTGAGGGCGCAGCGCGCCGAGCACATTGGCCAGCGCGTCGGGCGTGTGGGCGTAATCGACGTAAACGGCTGCGCCGGCCGGATGGCGCGCGGCGAGCTGCATGCGGCCATCGACGCCGCCCAAGCGTTCCAGCGTGGCCAGCGCCGCTTTCGCCGCGCCGCCGCCGGCGATCACCAGCCCGAGGGCGCAGGCGACGTTCATCGCCTGGAAATGGCCGACCAGCGGAAGTTTGACTTCGGCATATTCTCCGGCGATGGCGAAGGATATGCGCTGGCCATCGGGCAGCACATCGAGAATGTCGAGGCGGATGTCGCGGCCCTTCTCGCCGAAGGCGATGACGCGCTGGCGACGGGCGGCGCATATGGCGCGCAATTCTTCGAAGCGCGGCTCATCGGCGTTGAGCACGGCAATGCCGGCTTCCGGCAGGATGCCGGAGAACAGCCGGGCCTTGGCCTCGAAGTAGCTCTGCTCGTCGCCATGATAATCGAGATGATCGCGCGTCAGATTGGTGAAGGCGGCGGCGGTCAGCGTCAGGCCGTCGAGACGGTATTGCGCCAGGCCATGGCTCGAGGCTTCGAGCGCGACATGCTCGACGCCGGCGGTCTTGAGCTCGGACAGGGTCCGGTGCAGCGCGACCGGATCGGGCGTCGTCAGCGAGCCGGCGGTCGTCAACTTGGGGGAGCTCAGCCCCAACGTGCCGAGGCTGGCGCCGTCGATGCCCATCAGCGTCCAGATCTGGCGCGTGAAGGAGACGACCGAGCTCTTGCCGTTGGTGCCGGTGACGGCGACGACGGTGGCGGGCTGTTCGCCGTAGAAGCGCGCGGCCATTAGCGCCAGCTTGCGGCGCGGATTGTCGTCGGTGACGAAGCCGAAGGGCTTGGCCGACTTGGCGCGGCCGACGACGATGTCGGGCGGCTCGGTGCCGGTCGGCGCGAGAATGGCGGCGGCGCCCTTGGCGATGGCGGTGCTGATGAACTGGCGGCCGTCGAGCTTGACGCCGGGCAGGGCGGCGAACAGGAACCCATCGCGCACGTCGCGCGAATCGGCGGTCAACCCGCCGATCCTCACATCCGCCGCTTTGCTGTTCGCGCTCAATGCAACCGCCTCACCGGTCAGGAGTTCACTCAACAGACGCACCAGGGCGTCCTTTCGCAGACGTGTAGTTCACATACATGCGCGCCTTGACGTCCGCCGCCTGATCGTCGACCGGGGAGACGCCGAGGATCGGCGCGATGCGCGGAATGATGCGGCCCACCACCGGGGTCGTGACCCAACCGGCGGTGATGTAGCCGAAGTTCTCTTTGATCGGCTGCGGCTCGTCGATCGAGACCAGCACGACGTAGCGCGGATTGGTCATCGGGAAAGCGCTGACGAAGGAGGACAGCACGGCGCGGCGCTTGTAGCCGCCATGCTCGTTGACCTTCTCGGCCGTGCCGGTCTTGCCGCCGACGAGATAGCCCGGGACGTTGGCGTTCTTGCCCGAGCCGTCGGTGACGACGAGGCGCATCAATTTTTGCATGTCGGTCGCGGTGCGCTGCGAGATCACCCGGTTGCCCTGGGGATGCTCGCCCGCCGCACGCTTGAGTACCGTGATCGGCCGCATGACGCCGCCGTTGGCGATGGCGACGATGCCGGAGGCCATTTGCAGCGGGCTGACGGCGAGACCATGGCCGAAGCCGATGGTCATGGTGTTGATCTCTTTCCACTGCGCCGGCACCATCGGCGCGCCGATCTCGGGAATCTCCAGCGTCGGCTTGCGCAGCAGGCCGAAGGCGCCGAGATATTTCTTCTGCACCTCGCTGCCGGCGGCGAGCGCCATCTTGGCCGCGCCGATGTTCGACGAATAGACCAGCACTTCCGGCAGGGACAGCACGCGGCCCTTGCCCTGGAAGTCGGAAATGGTGAAGCGCGAGATCTTGATCGGCTTGGAGGCGTCGAACGTGCTGGTCATGTTCGCGGCGCCCGAATCGAGCGCCAGCGCAGCGGTGAACAGCTTGAACATCGAACCCTGCTCGTAAACGCCGAGCGTGTTGCGATTGAACAGCGTCTTGGGATCGAGGCTGGTCGGATTGTGCGGATCGAAGTCGGGCAGGGAGACCATGCCGAGCATCTCGCCGCTGTGCACGTCGATCACCATGCCGGCGCCGCCGATGGCATTGACGCGCTTCATGCCGGCGGTGATCTCCTGGCGCAACACATGCTGGATGCGCAGATCGATGGAGAGGGCAAGGCCGCGGCCGCCGCCCTTCAGAACTTCATCGAACGAACGTTCGATTCCGGCCAGGCCGTCGTTGTCGACGCCGGTGAAGCCGACGACATGGGCGGCCAGCGGACCCTGCGGATAGACGCGGCGCTCGTCGCGCTGGAAATAGACGCCGGGGATGCCGAGGCGATTGACTTCATACTGCTGCTTCGGCGTCAGATGGCGGCGGATCCAGGTGAAGCTGCGGTTGCCGGTCAGCTTGGTCTGCAATTCGGCGAGCGACAGCTCCGGCAGCACGGTGATCAGCTTCTGCGCGGCATCGCGCGAATCGAGGATCTGACGCGGATTGGCGTAGAGCGAGGCGGTGACCAATGAAGTGGCGAGTAGGCTGCCGTTGCGATCGACGATGTCGGCGCGGGTGGTCGGCCAAGCGTTGCGCGGATTGGCCGCGGCATGGTTCTTCGGCTCGGCGCCGCCTTGGAAGACGGTGATGTCGGCGAGGCGCGCGCCGATCACCGTGAAGGCGAGCAGGAAGATCGCGCCGGTCATCAACAGACGGGTGCGGCCGATCTCGAGCGCCTGCTTGGTGGCGCCTTCAAGTTTTTGCGGCGTGTTGTTGCCCATCATGCTCATCGCGGCACGCTCACCGGCAGGATGCTGCCACCGGAGATCGTCGGCGGTTTGGGAATCGCGTTCGGGGCGATGGGTGCGGCCGCGGCGGAATAAACCGGCGCGGGCGCGGCATCGCGCGGCTGACCCGGATTCGTGCCCGGCAGGGCGGGCCGGCGCGGCGGCGCCATGCGCGCGATCATGCCCTCGGTGCCGGGCAGGCGCGCGCCGGGCTCGATGTCGAGACGCTCGGGGCGCATCGGAATCGAGGCGATGCTGGCGAACTGCACGGGATTGATCGGCTTCAGATGCACGAAACGCTCATTCAACTCTTCGAGGCGCTGGGGCTGATTGAGATAGCTCCATTCGGCCTCGAGCACGTGAATCTGATTTTGCTCGCGAAGCGTGGCGGCATTGAGGCGCGCCAGCTCTTCTTCGAGCGAAACGACCTGATATTTGACCTGGAACAGCCCGTAGCCGGCGAGGGCGGCGAGCAGCAGCCAGAGGAAGGTGGTGCGGCCGATCATGCGCGCGCCTCCCTGGACGTGGGGGCCTGCCAGACAGGCGCGTCGCTGCGGATCGCGGCGCGCAGGCGTGCCGAGCGGGCGCGCGGATTGCGCAGCGCTTCGGCGTCGCTCGCCGTGACCGGCTTGCGCGAGACGCTGCGGAAACTTGGCACGGCACCTCGTGCGCTCTCTCGGGGAAGGAGAGAGGGGAAGTGGCGCGAGGGCCGTGCCGAGGAACCGCTGCGGGTCGCGAGGAAGGCTTTGACCCGACGGTCCTCAAGGGAATGGAAGGAGACGACGGCGAGGCGGCCGTCCGGACGGAGCAGGCGTTCGGCGGCGAGCAGGCCGCGATCAAGCTCGCCGAGCTCGTCGTTCACGGCGATGCGTAGCGCCTGAAAGGTGCGCGTGGCCGGATCGATGGTTTCGTTCCGGCGGCCGACCTTGCGGCGCACGGCCTCGCGGACGATGTCGGCGAGGCGGCCGGTGGTCTCGATCGGCGATTCGGCGCGCGCGGCGACGATGGCGCGGGCGACGGCGCGCGACAGGCGTTCCTCGCCGTAATCGAAAATCAGGTTGGCGAGATCCTCTTCCGCCGTGCGGTTCACCAGATCGGCGGCGGTTTCGCCGGCGCTGCTGTCCATGCGCATGTCGAGCGGGCCGTCGCCGCGGAAGGAAAATCCGCGGCCTGGCTGGTCGATCTGCATCGAGGAGACGCCGATGTCGAGAGCGACGCCGTCGACCGCGGTGACGCCGACGGCGGCGAGCAGTTGCTCCATGTCGCCGAAGCGGCCGGCGAGCAGCGTTAGGCGGGCACCGTAACGCGCGGCCAGCGCTTCGCCGGCGGCGATGGCGGAGGGATCGCGGTCGATTCCGTAAACGCGGCAATCGCAGCTATCGAGCAGGGCGCGCGAATAGCCGCCGGCGCCGAAGGTGCCGTCGACGAACACTTCGCCGTCCTTCGGCGCGAGGGCGGCGAGGACTTCGTTCAATAAAACGGGGATATGCGGCGCTGGGGTCGCGGCGATATTCGCAGACAATGATCCCATGGCGCCGTCCCGGTCCTGATCGGAGGGGGGATGGCTCATGGGCATCTCACCGCGAGCCTTCGGAGCCGGGCCCGCCGCCCGGCTGCGTAACCTGTGGGCGCACCTTCACCGTGGCGCCGCGCGCGAGCAGGCGTTCGCGCGAACTGCCGCTCTTCTTGGCGTAGGTCTCGGGTTCCCAGATCTGAAAGTGGTTCACGGCGGAGACGAACAGCGCCGTCTCGCCGATGCCGGCATGGGCCGCGAGATTTTGCGGCAGCATGATGCGGCCTTCGCCGTCGATCGCGAGCTGCAGCGAGTCGGCGAAGATGGTCGCCAGATCGTCGCGCTCTTCGGAAAATTGGTCGAAGTCGTCGAGGTTGGCGGCCATCTGCGCCATGTCCTCGAGCGAGAAGGCCTCGATCGCCGGTTCCTTGAAGGAGCGGAAGGCGACGATGCCGTGGACCGCCTGGCCGGCCAAGGCAGCACGGAACGGCGCCGGAACGGACACGCGGCCCTTCCGGTCGACCTTATTCGCATAGCTGCCAAGAAATAGAGCCACAGGCCTTCCCCGCCCTTCGCCAGATATCCCGGCCCCCCTCGCAGGACCGCCCACCGCCCAGGCGCAGAACGCCTGTGGTTTGGGATTAAATGGGATATCATGGGCTTATATGGGCGTCAATGGGATCGGCTAGTAAAAGCCTGGGAATATTCGCCGTTTAGACTCTCCTGAGCCGCCGAAATCGACGCTTTGGCAGTCGAGATCGGGTCGAGTCAGTCATGAAGGGCGGCTCCCAAGGTTAAAGCATGCCATGAGTTCTTGTTTTGTTCTTATCAGATATGGGATTCGGCGGCAAATCGGGAGAAAAATGCCAGACGGCCTGTAAGCCGGGTTCTGTGCCCCTTGCGGGGCGACGGCCATTCATCTGGGACGCCCATTGCTGGACGCCTCGCGCGACCGACCCGGACGACAGCGGCGTGACCCGCCCGCCGGCTTGCGCCGACATGCCGTCCCTATTTGGTCTTGCTCCCGGTGGGGTTTGCCATGCCACGACCGTTACTGGCCGCGCGGTGCGCTCTTACCGCACCCTTTCACCCTTACCGCTTGGGCTCCGAAGAGCCGAAGTGGCGGTTTGCTCTCTGTTGCACTGTCCCTGGGGTCGCCCCCGCCGGGCGTTACCCGGCACCGCGTCACTCTGGAGCCCGGACTTTCCTCCCTGCGGTTGCCCGCAGAGCGGCCGTCCGGCCGTCTGGCGGCTTCTCCCTAGACCGGAGCGCATCTCAGGTCAAGCGAGATGGAAGATCATCCCTTAATTTTCAATAGCTTATCGAGATAGGACAGGGTCTCGCCATCCGTCTGTCCATCGACTCGCCAGGGCCGGAAGTGGCGCTGGAAGGCGCTGACGACGAGCATCGTGTCATTGTCGTAGATGCCATCGATCAGGATCTCGTAGCCATAAGCGGCGAGCTTGCTCTGCAGCTCGCGCACGGCATCGCCGGTCGCGCCGAGCGTGAGGCCGGCCGGACCGGGCGCCGGTTTGGCGGCGAGATCGGGCCACAAGCCGATACCGTCGGTGGCCAGGCCGCGCCAATCGAACAGCTCGCCGGGATCGGTCTTGCGCGCCGGCGCCACGTCGGAATGGCCGAGCACGCCTTGGGTGTCGATCGGATGGCGCGTCAATATGCCGCGCGCCAGGGTGACGAAGGCGCCCATCTGCGCAGGCGGAAAGGGGCGGTAGCCATGCTCATGGCCGGGATTGACCAGTTCGATGCCGATCGAACGCGAATTGACGTCGCCCTGGCCGCGCCAGCCGCCGGCGCCGGCATGCCAGGCCCGGCGGTCCTCGGCGACGAGCTGGAAAACTTGGCCGGCTTCATCGATCAGATAATGGCTGCTGACCTTGGCGGCGGCGTCGCACAGGCGCGCCCGCGCCCCGTCCGCCGTCGGCATGCCGGTGTAATGGACGATGAGCAGTTCGATACGACTTCCCGGCGCGCGGGCGTCATGATTGGGCGACGGGCAATCGATGCAGGAAATTTCGTGCATCGGCTAGATATACCGCTCTCGGGCGCCGCGCTACAGTGCCGCCATGCGTCATTTCATCCTGGGCGTAACTCTGGGTTGCGCCGCTCTGAGCTTGGCCGCCGGCGGTTCCGCGCCGGCCGCGGCCGCCGACTGCGCGAACGATCCGCAATCCTGCGCCGCGCCGTTCACCGTCGATGGCTTGGCCTTGCGGCTCTACGCCAGCGCGCCCTTCGCGGCCTCCTATCCCGAGGTCCGACGCGCCTTGATCGTCGTTCATGGCAATGAGGGCAATGCCGAGGGCTATTTCAAGACGGCGCTCGCCGCTTCTGCGGCGGCGAAGCAGGGCGACGGCACCCTGATTCTCGCGCCGCATTTTGTCGAGCAGGCGCAAAAGACGGCCCCGCCCGCCGGCAGTCTGGCGTGGGAGCGCGGCGGCGATTGGCGCGCCGGCGATCTGTCGAGCGCCAAGGCCACGCCGCGCGTCAGCTCCTTCACGGTGATGGATCGCTTGCTGACGACCTTGGCCGACAAGACGCGCTTTCCCAATCTGCAAAGCGTCGTCATCGCCGGCCATTCCGCCGGCGGCCAATATGTGCAGCGCTATGCGGTGCTGCGCGGCGCGGAGGCGGCCGGGCCCATCGCCCTGCGCTTCGTCGTCGCCAATCCGAGCAGCTATCTCTATCTCGACGCGCGCCGCCCCGATCCGGCCGCGCCCGGCGCCTTCCGCCCGCCGACGGGATCGGCCTGCGCCGCCAACCGCTACAAGTATGGCCTCGAGCGCGGCAACGGCGCGGTCGAGGCCGCCGTCGCGGCGCTCGGCGTCGCTGGACTCGCCGACCGTTTCCGTCGGCAAAGCGTGACCTACCTGCTCGGCGAGAGCGACAACGACCCGAACCATCGCCTGCTCGACAAGGGCTGCGCGGCACGGGCGCAAGGGTCGACGCGGCTGGCGCGCGGCCTCGCCTTCAAGCGCTATCTCGACAGCTACTATGCGCCGCACGCACAACGCGTCGAGACGGTGCCCGGCGTCGGCCACAGCGCAGCGCGGATGTTCCGCTCGCGCGCCGGCCTCGCGGCGCTGTTTCCCTAAGCCTGACCCTTCAGATAGAGGCGATGGAGCGCCTGCAGACCGAGGCAATAACCTTCGAGCCCGGCGCCGCAAATGATCGCGCGCGCCACGTGGCTGAGATAGGACGGCGGCGTCTCCCTGGACGTCTTGTTGTTGTATGCGCGACGCTTCGCGCCGTCGCCTCCCGCCCGGAGCGGAATAGGTCCGCAGACCAATGTATTTTTTCGCCCGGCGCGATTGGCGAGATCGCGCCGCGGAGATGAAAAGGGCGGCATCGTTGCCGATGCCGCCCGAGATCGTTGGTCCGGTTTCTTATGACGTCATTTGCTGGTGAGCAGGCCGACGACCTTGTTCTTCACTTCGGGCGGCTGATCGAGCATGGCGACGATGGCGCGTTGCATTTCTTCGCCGCGCGTCAGGATCGGCTCGATGCTGGCGACTTTCTTGGTTTCGGCGATGAACTCGGGGTCGACCGCCGTCTTGGCGAAGGCCTCGCGCAGCATCGCCGCGCGGTCCGCCGGAATGTTCGGCGGCGCGAAATAGGAACGGGCAAGGTCGAGGATCGGATTGACCATGGTGAAGAGCGGCCGGTGGGACTCGGGAATCACGTCCATGACCCACGGTACGTTGTATTGCGCCAGCGCCGGCGCCTTCTGGCCGGAGACCTGCAGCAGGATCTTCACCTTGCCATCGTCGAGCAGTTGCTTGCCGCGTCCGCCGAGAAAGCCGATGATGTCGCCGCCAGAGGCGTGCACCTCATTACGCTCGATAGCGAGTTCGATGTCCTTATT
>CAMAVH010000073.1 GCA_945861615.1 Rhizobium sp. Q54
GAGGCCGAGGACGGAGGGGCCGAGAATGACGCCGGCGAGGATGTAGCCGACGATGGCCGGCTGGCGCAGCCAGGTCATCACCATGCCGCAGAGCAGCGCGGCGAGGCCGATGACGGAAATGGCGATGAGGCCGGCTTCATGGAACATGCGAAGAGGAGGATAACATATAGTTTTGTAAAATAGGTAGAGACAGCTTCTTTCTAAGCGCTTTCAATAAACCTGTGCTTAGGCAGTCGGGGGAAGATCATGGAGCTTACGGAAGTCGAGAGTGTCACTTCAATAGCAACAGACATTATTCAAGCCGTAGCAGTTGTGGTGGCGGCACTCATTGCCGGAAGAGGGCTGACGGCTTGGAGAGATCAGTTAATCGGAGGCAAGCTTTTAGAGTTAGCTGAGGAAACTTTGGTGGCGGCATATGATGCTTATGATTCTCTGCAAAGAGCCCGCATGAGTGGGGCATTTGGAGGGGAAGGTGCTTCTAGACCTCGTGGTGATGGAGAAGACGCTGAGGTCGAAAGAAGAAGGGATGGTTATTACGTTCCCATTGAACGTTTGCGCGCAGAGGCAACCTCTTTTGAGAGGCTTAGATCCGCCAAGGCACGTTGCCGAATTTACTTCGGCGAAAATAGCTCCACTAATTTTAATACTCTGCTGTCTGCTCAATTCAGAATTGCTGCTGCGGCTCATTTTCTGATTCGCAACGTTGGAGAAGAGGATCGGGGAACTCCTGAGGTTATTGAACGGCGTTACCAAAAAATTGATGAATATGAAAAAATAATTTGGGATTCAGGTTCTGAAGAAGAGCCTGATGAATTCACCCAGAGATTACGAGACGCATTGAAGTCGATAGATAATTTACTGAGGCCACATTTGAAAATTACAAAGGATTTACAACAACCGTAACTGATCCCCAGGCCGCGTCGGCCGCTCGAACAAGTCCGTCCGCAGTCCTGCGCCGCGTGGTTCGGCGTTGAAGCCAAGGCGCTTGGTGGCGAGCTGGAAGCGCTGCTTGATCAGTTCGGCATAGCGGCCCTCGCCGCGCATGCGGCTGCCGAAGTTGGGATCGTTGAGCTTGCCGCCGCGCGTGCCCTTGATGAGCGAGAGCACATGCTCGGCCTTCATCGGGTAATGCGCCCATAGCCATTCGGCGAACAGGTCCTTGATCTCGTGCGGCAGGCGCAAGAGCACATACCCGGCGCGGCGGGCGCCAGCCTCCCACGCCGCCTCCAGCAGCTTTTCCATTTCGGCGTCGTTCAGCCCGGGGATCATCGGCGCGGTCATCACGCCGCAGGGGATTCCCGCCGCGTTCAGCTCGCGGATTGTTTTGAGGCGCAGCTGCGGCGAGGCGGCGCGCGGCTCCATGGTGCGGGCCAGCTCCGGATCGAGCGTGGTCAAGGAGACGAAGACATGGGCCAGGCCCTTCTCGGCCATCGGTCCCAGGATGTCGATGTCGCGCAGGATCAGCGCCGATTTGGTGACGAAGCCGATCGGATGGTTGTAGGCCTGCAGCACCTTGAGAATCTCGCGCGTGATCTCATGCTTGCGCTCGATCGGCTGGTAGGGATCGGTGTTGGTGCCCATGGCGATCACCTGGCATTGGTAGCCGGGCTTGCGCAGCTCCGCTTCCAGCAGCTTCGCGCCGTCGAACTTGGCGACGAGCCGCGTCTCGAAATCGAGGCCGGGCGAATAGCCGAGATAGGCGTGGGTCGGCCGGGCGAAGCAATAGATGCAGCCATGCTCGCAGCCGCGATAGGGATTGATCGATTGGGTGAAGGGGATGTCCGGCGAATCGTTGCGCGCGATCACGCTGCGGCTGGTGTCGGCCTGCACGGTGGTGCGTAGCGGCGGCGCCTCCTCGTCCTCCTCGATGCGCTGGGCAACGTCCCAGCCGTCGTCGGTGCGGATGCGCGTCTCGGGCTCGAAGCGGCCGCTGGCGTTGCTCACCGCGCCGCGCCCCTTGATCGCCTGGTCGGGCAGGGGCTGGTCGGGATCTGTCGCTGCATAGGGCGACGGCTCGAAGTCCGCGCTGATGTCGGAGAGGTCGGGGGGTGTCTGGGTCATGGGCAGACGCTAATCCGCCAATGAGAACAAATCAAGAACATGAATCGGGATTCTGGCGTTCCCTTTGAAAAGTCGGGGGATTCGCGGCGGTCATCACCGTCACCCTCGGGCTTGACCCGAGGGTCCATGTTTCAAACGCCCAGGGGTCGGCCCGATGGATGCTCGGGTCAAGCCCGAGCATGACGATAGGGAGGCTGGGCGATGCGGGGGATGGAGGGCATAGCAGCTCACCTCCTTGTCATCGTGCGGACCCCGACGCCGCGCATGACAGCGCCTGCGCGCTTCGCCATAGTGCGCGCGCTTTTTTCCGCCCCGCATGACCCGGAGCCCCGATGACCGACCTCGCGTCCGCTTCCCAGCTTTCCCCGGCGCAATTGCCCCCCGGTAACGACAACGCGCCGCGCAATTGGCGCACGCGCTGCGCCGATATCGCCGAAAGCGCGCCCGTGCAGCGCTTCGTCACCGCGCTGATCGTCGTCAATGCCGTCACCCTCGGGTTGGAGACGGCGCCGAGCGTGATGGACCGCTTCGGCTTTTGGCTCGAATGGATCGATCACCTCATCCTTTGGGTGTTCGTCGCCGAGCTGGCCGCCAAGATGATCGGCCGCGGCCTCGCCTTCTACCGCAACGGCTGGAACCTGTTCGATCTCGTGGTCGTCGGCATCGCGCTCGCGCCTTCGACCGGCGCGCTGTCGGTGTTGCGCGCGCTCCGCATCCTGCGCGTGCTGCGCCTCGTCTCGGTGGTGCCGTCGCTGCGCCGCGTCGTCGCCTCGCTGGTCGGCGCGATCCCCGGCCTCGGCGCCATCTCCGGCGTGCTGCTGCTGTTCTTCTATGTCTCGTCGGTGCTGGCGACCAAGCTCTATGGCGATCTCGCGCCCGAGCTGTTCGGCAGCATCGGCGGCTCGATGTTCACCCTGTTCCAGATCATGACGCTGGAAGGCTGGGCCGACATCGTGCGCGACATCATGGAGCCGCAGCCCTTCGCCTGGCTGTTCTTCATCCCGTTCATCCTGGTGGCGACCTTCACCATGCTGAACCTGTTCATCGCCATCATCGTCAACGCCATGCAGAGCGAGCATGAGGCCGACCAGAAGGCCGAGATGGCGGCGATCCAAGAAGCGTCCGACGCCGAGACGGCGACGCTCACCGCCGAAATCGCCCGCGTGCGGCAGGACATCGCCGAGTTGAAGGCGCTGGTGGAGAAGCGCTGAGGCGTCGACGCGAAACAAACCGTCATGCTCGGGCTTGACCCGAGCATCCATGCTTCAAATGCTCAAGCGGTTGCATCATGGACCCTCGGGTCAAGCCCGAGGGTGACGAGCGATATAAGGCTGTGCCCTAAGCCGCCTACTTCTTCACCTGTTCCTGCAGGCGCGGCATCAGCTGCACCAGGTTGCAGGGGCGGAAGCGCGAGTCGAGCTGGGTGTGGATGATGTCCCAGCCGTCCTTGCAGGCGCCGGGCGAGCCGGGCAGGGCGAAGAGATAGGTGCCGCCGGCGAGGCCCGCCGTGGCGCGCGACTGAATCGTCGAAGTGCCGATCTTCTGATAGCTCAGCATGCGGAACAATTCGCCGAAGCCGTCGATCTTCTTCTCGTAGATCGCCTCGAAGGCTTCCGGCGTGACGTCGCGCCCGGTGAGCCCGGTGCCGCCGGTGGAAATCACCACATCGACAGTGGGATCGGCGATCCATTGCTTGAGCTTGGCGGTGATCTCGCCGACCTCGTCACGGACGATGCCCCGCGCCGCCAGCTTGTGGCCGGCATCGGTCAGCCGCTGCTGCAAAACATCGCCCGACTCGTCGTCCTTGTGGCGGCGCGTGTCGGACACCGTGAGAACGGCGATATTGACGGGAATGAACGTGCGGGTTTCGTCGATGGCCATGATGGGGCGATGTTACGCTCCCATCGCCGCGCCGTCAAAAGCGTGACTTACTCGGCGTCGAGCGTGCCGAGCACGCCCATGCTGCCGGCCGGCGGGCCCATCTGGTCCAAGAGGGCGGGCGTCAGTTCGGAGCGGTCGAGCGCGTCGGCTTCGCTCCATTCACGCGGCGCTTCGGCGACGCGCACGTCCTCATTGCCGAGGCCGTCGAGGGCGGCATACATCGGCCAGGCGCCGCCGGCGAGCGCGGCGAGCGACTCGTTCGATTGGCCGAGGCGCATGCGGTAGATCCACAAGTTCGCCATGACGCGCTCGACGAAGATGCGCGTCTCGCGCGACGGCAGGCTTTCGATGAAGAGCAGCGGATCTTCTTCGTTGCCCGACTTCCTCACCCATTTGGCGAGATTGCCCGGGCCGCCGTTGTAGGCGATCGACAGCATGATCAGATTGTTGGCGATCGACGGATCGGCGAGCAGATGGCGGATGTAGCGTTGGCCGAGCGAGATGTTGGTCTCCGGCTCGAGCAGGCGCTCGCGGTTGCTGCCGCGGAAGCGCTCGCCTTCGGCCATGAAGCTGGCGGTCGCCGGCATCAACTGCATCAGGCCGGTCGCGCCCATCGGGCTGCGGGCGCGGATGTTGAACGCCGATTCCTGGCGCATCACGGCGAAGATCAGCGCGCGGTCGATGTCGTAGCCTTCGGGCGGACGCCAGCCCGGCACCGGATAGATCGCGGCGTCGCGGAAGGCGCTGCCCTCGCCCGACGAGAAGGCGTTGCCGAGGCGGAGCGCCAGGTTCGGCATGTTGGCGCGACCGGCCAGCGCCAGCGCGGCGCGGTTGACGGCGGCGGAGGCGGTGCCGAGCGCGGCGAGTTCCTGTTCGGCGCGTTCGGCGTCGCCGATCTGCAGCAGCGTGGCGGCGCGCTTGCCGGCGGGAATCTCGATCAGGGCGGCGAGGTCGCGGGCGTCGAGCGGCGGCGTGCGCAGATCGAGGTCGGGCGCAAGGCCGAGGGTTTCGCGGGCGATCAGGCCGTAGAAGGTGCGCGAATGGCGCGCCGCCTCTTCGAGCCAAGCGGTGACCTTGTGCGGCTGGCGCGCCAGCATATGGGCGCGCGCCGCCCAATAGGCGCCGGCCGACAGCACCCAGGGCGAGGCCTTGGGCGTGCGGGCGATGCCCTCGAATTGCTTGGCCGCCGCGGCGTACTGGCCCTTGCGGAAGGCGTTAAGCGCGGCGTTCCACGGCTTGGCCGGCGGCTCGATGACGCCGCCGAAGACGGCATAGGACAAAACCGCCGTGCTGCCGCTCGGCGCTTTGGGCGCGGCGGCCTTGGCCGGCTTCCTCTTCATGGCTAGCGCATAGATGCGCTTGGCGTCGGCGTGATCGCTATAGCTGGCGAGCCAGGCGGTCAGTTCGCCGTAGGTCGTCTTGTAGCCGGGGCCGAGATAGCGCTGGGCCTGGACATGGCCGAGCAGCGACTTGTCGCGCAGCGTCGCGATCAGCTTGTCGGCCTCGGCGAAGCGGCCGGAGTCCTGCAGGGCGAAGATACGCTCGTAGCGCGTCGCGTCGGCCGAGGAGAGGATTTGCGGCAGCTCGGTCGGCGCCAATTGGTCGGTGGCATAGGTCGAGGCGACCTGACGGCCCGGCTCGCTGGCGATCGCCGTCGACGGCTGGATGAAGGAGACGGAAAGGAGCGCGAAGGCCCCGACGGCGACAATGGCCTTCAGGGGTCGGTTGGCGCTGTGAACCCCCTTGATGGCGCGCTGGGGGCACGTAACACGCTGGCTGGGGTGGTTGGCCGCCTCAGTCATGGCATGGTTCTTAGCGGAAGGGGTAAGCCCGGGGCAAGCATGGTAAATGCGGCCACCCTGTGACAAACCTATGAAAACTGTGGAAGAACCGGAATCACCCAACAGATTCAAGGAGGCTTTTTTTTGGCCCGCCGGCACCGATAACAGGCCCCAGCGTTTGCTCCGGCCAAACGCCTAGTTACGAATAAATACTAAGGGGCTGGCGCGGCGGGTTTCGGCGCGATGCCGAGCTCGTCCATCTTCGCCTGGACGGCCAGCAGGTCGCGCCAAGCCTCGCGCTTCTGGCCTGGGCTGCGCAGCAGATAGGCCGGATGGAAAGTGGCGATGATCGGCACCGGATGGCTCATGCGCGGCGTCTCGTAGGTCTGCCATTGGCCGCGCAGGCGGGTGATGCCCTCGCTGCGCGCCAGCATGGTCTTGGCGGCGATGCCGCCGACTAGGACGATGATCGCCGGGTCGATCAATTCGATATGGCGCTCGACGAAGGGCAGGCAGGCGCCGATTTCGCCCGGCGTCGGCGTGCGGTTGCCCGGCGGGCGCCAGAACAGCACGTTGGTGATGTAGGCGCTATCGGCGCGGGTGAGGCCGATATGGCCGATCATCCGATCCAGCAGCTGGCCGCTGACGCCGACGAAGGGCAGACCCTGGCGGTCTTCATCGGCGCCCGGCGCTTCGCCGATGAACATGACGCGGGCGGCCGGATTGCCGTCGGCGAAGACCATGTTGGTCGCGGTCTTTTTCAAGGCGCAGCCGTCGAACGCCGCCAGCGCGGCGCGCAGCTCGTCGAGGTTGTTTGCGGCGGCGGCCAAGCTGCTCGCCGATTGCAAGGCTTCGCCGCTCTGGGCGCCGGGCGTCGCCGAATAGGTCGGCGCCTGCAGGATGGCGGCGGACGCGCGCGGCGCGTCGGGCTGCGCGACGGCGCGCGGCGCTTCGGACAAGCCGGGCGTGGCGCGCGGCGCGGCGACCGGCTCTGGTTTCGCCGCCTTTGGCGGCAGGGCGAAGCGATCGATCGGCGCCTCGGCAATGGCCTCGTCGGCGCCGGCCTCGACCTGCCATCGCAGGGCAGCGAGCGGATCGAGGTTGGAAACGGTCATGTCGGGCCCATGCGCGGTCATAGGCCGAGTCCTATCATGGGCGCGCGAAAATCGGAATGTTCCCGCCCCATGAAACGCACCGATTTTGGGATTCGTACAGGTTGCGGGACGGCGGGCAATCGCTACACTCGCCGCTCCCAACGGTTGAGGAACAGCGTATGTCCGATCGCGAGTCCATGGAGTTCGATGTCGTCATCGTCGGCGCGGGGCCTTCGGGCCTGGCCGCGGCGATCCGCCTCAAGCAACTGGCGGCGGCGGCCGGGCGCGAGCTCGGCGTCTGCGTCATCGAAAAAGGCTCGGAAGTCGGCGCCCATATCCTGTCGGGCGCGGTGCTCGAGCCGCGCGCGCTCGACGAATTGATCCCCGATTGGAAAGACAAGGGCGCGCCGCTGGGCACCCCGGCCGGCGAGGACCGCTTCCTGTTTCTGACCGAGACGGGCAGTTTCCGCCTGCCGACGCCGCCGCAGATGAACAATCACGGCAATTACATCATCAGCCTCGGCAATTTCTGTCGCTGGCTGGCGGGCCAGGCCGAAGAACTCGGCGTCGAGATTTATCCCGGCTTCGCCGCTGCCGAAGTGCTCTATGGCGCGGCCGGCGAAGTGGTCGGCGTCGCCACCGGCGACATGGGCATCGGCAAGGACGGCCAGCCGACGGCGAACTTCACGCGCGGCGTCGAGCTGCGCGCCAAGCTGACGCTGTTTTCGGAAGGCTGCCGCGGCTCGCTGACGAAAGGCCTGATGGCGCGCTTCGGCTTGCGCGACGACGACCATCCGCAGACCTACGGTCTCGGCGTCAAGGAGCTGTGGGAGATCGACCCGGCCAAGCATAAGCAGGGCACGGTGGTCCATACCGTCGGCTGGCCGATGGACGCAGAGACCTACGGCGGCTCGTTCCTCTATCACTTGGAAAACAATCAGGTAGCGGTCGGCTTCGTCGTCGGCCTCGACTATCAGAATCCCTATCTCAGCCCGTTCGAGGAATTGCAGCGCTTCAAGCAGCATCCGGCGATCCGGCCGATCTTCGAGGGCGGCCGGCGCATCGCCTATGGCGCGCGCGCGCTCAACGAGGGCGGCTTGCAGGCGATTCCCGAACTGATCTTCCCGGGCGGCGCGTTGATCGGCTGCGCAGCCGGCTTCCTCAACGTGCCGAAGATCAAAGGCATCCACACCTCGATGAAGTCGGGCATGACCGCGGCCGAATCCGCCGCGGCGATTTTGCTCGCCGACGACGCTCCCGCGTCGGTGACGCTGACGGATTATCCGGCGCGGCTGAAACAGACCTGGCTGTGGGACGAACTGACCAAGGTGCGCAACATCCGCCCGGCCTTCCGCTGGGGCCTGTTCGCCGGCATCGTCCATGCCGCGATCGACACCTTCATCCTGCGTGGCCGCGCGCCCTGGACGCTCAAACATCATGCCGACCATAAGAGCTTGAAGAAGGCGAAAGACTGCAAACCGATCGTCTATCCCAAGCCGGACGGCAAGATCAGCTTCGACCGGCTCTCGTCGGTGTTCATCTCCAACACCAACCATGAAGAGAACCAGCCGGCGCATCTGAAACTGCGCGAGCCGTCGCGCGCCATCACGGTCAATCTCGCCGACTATGACGCGCCCGAGCAGCGCTATTGCCCGGCCGGCGTTTACGAGATCGTCCGCGAATCGGCCGGTCCCCGGCTGCAGATCAACGCGCAGAACTGCGTCCACTGCAAAACCTGCGACATCAAGGATCCGACCCAGAACATCGATTGGGCCGTGCCCGAAGGCGGCGGCGGGCCCAATTACCCCAATATGTGAGGAGGGAACGGTCCGCTTGGCGGGCCGTTTCGCCTATCAGGGCGGGATTCGCGCAGCCCGCTGGCAAAAACCCATGATTTTCTTATATCTTAGGGGTTCGAGCCGGTGCGTTTCCCGTTCCGGCGTCACGCCTTGCGGCGTCCCCTCAGCTCACGGCAGTTCCCATGCAGTCTCGTAAGGCGTTCGCGATCGGTTTCGGTGCGATGAGTTTGGCGGCGCTGCTCGGCGCTTGCGGGAGCGCGCCGCCTAGCACGCCGGCGTCGGCGCCGACCCCGCCGGGACAGTTTTCCACCTATGGCAGCTATCTTGCCGCGCGCCAGGCCCAGGCCGTGCGCGACACGTCGAGCGCCGCCGAATTCTACACCCAGGCCCTGGCGCAGAATCCCGACGATCCCGAATTGATGCGCCGCGCCTTCACCCTGCTGGCGGCCGAGGGCCGCATCGAGGAGGCCGCCGCGCTCGCGGAGAAGCTGCGCGCGCTCGGCAGCGGCATTCAGATGGCGGGCCTCGTGCGCGCCGTCCATGCCGCCAAGATCGGCCAGTATGCCCGCGCCGAGTCCGAACTCGCGGCCCTGCCCGACGGCGGCTACAACAGCTTCATCGGCCCCTTGCTGCGCGCCTGGCTGATCGCCGCCCGCGGCGAGCCGCAGCGCGGCGTCGTGGCGCTCGCCGCGCTCGGCCAGACGCGCGGCTTCGAGATGTTCGAGAATTTCCACGCCGCCTTGATCCTCGACCAGGCGGGCGAACTGAAAGCCGCCGCCCCTTATTACGAGCGCGCCGAAGCGAGCGGCGCGACCTATTTGCGGCTGGTGCAGGCGATGGCGTCCTATTACGCGCGCAGCGGCCAGGCCGAGCGCGCGCGCTCGGCTCTCTCGGGGTTCGACAACGACGGCGGCGACAGCGTCGTGCGCGGCAATCGTCCGGAATTGGCGAATGGGCCGCTGCTGACCGAGCCATTGGTCCGTACGCCGCTCGAAGGCATGGCCGAGGCATTGTTCGATCTTGCCAGCTTGCTCAATCAGCAGAACCTCGACGATCTCGCCATGGTGATGGTGCGCTTGTCGCTCCATCTGCAGCCCGACCTCGACATCGGCCTCCTGCTCGCCGCCGACATCCTCGAAGACAGCGACCGCACGGAGCAGGCGATCGCGATGTATCGCCGCATCCCGACCAGTTCGCCGCTCGCCTGGTCGGCGCGTCTGCGCTCGGCGACATTGCTCGACGACCTCGGCCGCACCGACGACGCCATCGCCACGCTCGCGGCGCTCGCCGACGAGCGGCCGGCGCGACCCGATGCGCTGATCGCCATGGGCGATCTGTTGCGCGGCAAGGAGCGCTTCGCCGAAGCCGCCGCCGCCTATGACAAGGCCATGGCGCGCATCGGCACGTTGGAGCAGCGCCATTGGGCGCTGCTTTATTCGCGCGGCATCGCGCTGGAACGCTCCAAGCAATGGATGCGTGCCGAGGCGGATTTCCTCAAGGCGCTCGAACTCAATCCGGACCAGCCTTATGTGCTGAATTATCTCGGCTATAGCTGGGTCGAGCACGGCATCAATCTCGACAAGGCGCTGACCATGATCGAGACGGCGGTGAAGCTCCGTCCCGAGGACGGCTATATCGTCGATTCGATGGGCTGGGTGCTGTTCCGCCTCGGCCGCTATGCCGAAGCGGTGCCGCATCTCGAACGCGCCGTCGAACTGCGCCCGGCCGATCCGACGATCAACGATCATCTCGGCGACGCCTATTGGCGCGTCGGGCGCGAGAACGAGGCGCGGTTCCAATGGGACCGCGCGCTGGTGCTCAAGCCGTCGCCCGAAGAGGCCCGCGAGATCCAGACCAAGCTCAAGCGCGGCTTGGCCATAGGTGGGGCCGATCAACGCAGCGCCGTACCGCTGTCGCCGGCGCTCGCCGCCGACACGCCGACCGGCGGCTGAGCGCGGCTCTCCATAGAAGATCGGCCATGATCGCCATTCCCGCGCCGGCCAAGATCAATCTGACGCTGCATGTGCTGGGCCGCCGCGCCGACGGCTATCACCTGCTCGAATCGCTCGTCGCTTTCGCGAGCATTCATGATGTGGTGCGGGCCGAAGACGCAGATGCGCTGACGCTGACAGTCGACGGCCCGACCGCGCAGGATCTCGCGGCCAATCTGCAAGGCGATAATCTCGTGCTGCGTGCCGCGCGCCGTCTCGCCGAGGCCGCCGGCATCGGCGCGCCGGCGGCCGCGCTTGCGTTGCATAAAACTCTCGCCGTCGCCGGCGGCATCGGCGGCGGTTCCGCCGACGCGGCGGCGGCGCTGCTGGCGCTGTCGAAGCTCTGGCGGCTCGATATGAGCGAGGCGGCGCTCGCCGCGCTGGCCTTGCCGCTCGGCGCCGACCTGCCGGTCTGTCTGGCCAGCCGGCCCATGCATATGGCCGGCATCGGCGAGCAACTGGTCCCGGCGCCGGCCATGCCGCCGCTCGGCGTTCTGCTGGTCAATCCGCGCGTGGCGCTGCCGACGGCCGACGTGTTTCGCGCCCTGAACGGCCTGTTCGGCGCGGCGGCGCCCATCGTCTATGGCGCCGGCGATGCCGCCTCGCTGCTGAGCGCATTGACGAACGGGCGCAACGATCTCGAAGCGCCGGCGCGGCGCTTGGCGCCGGTCGTCGGCGATCTGCTGGCGGCCTTGCGGGATTTGCCGGGCACGCGGCTGGCGCGCATGTCGGGCAGCGGCGCCACTTGTTTCGCGCTGTTCGACGACGAGACGGCGGCGCGCTCTGCCGAGGGCGTCTTGCGCGCCGGGGCGCGCGGCTGGTGGAGCGCGGCAGGCCGCCTGATCGCCAAGCGCGAAGAACTGTCGATTTAGTTCGGGCCGGCGACTTCGCGCAATTCCCTCAGCAACTCGGGCGTCGGCTCGCCGGTCGCCGGCAGGCCGGCCATGGTCTGATATTGGCGAATCGCGCTGCGCGTCGCCGGGCCCATATTGCCGTCGGCGGCGCCCTGGAGCAGGCCGAGCTTGCGCAGAAAGGTCTGCAGTTCGGCGATATCCTTGCGCGCGAGGCTTTGAACCGCGGGGGCTGCGATTTGCGGGCTCGCCGGCGTGGTGCGTTGCGGCACGACGGGTAAGGGCGGTGTCTGGCGCGAGCCGACGCGGCCTTCGAGCGCGACCATGCGCTGGCGGGCGGGCGGATAGCCTTGCGCGGCGGCGGCGGCATAGAGATCGTAGGCCGTCTCCAATTCCAGCGGCACGCCCAGACCGGCTTCGTACATCTGGCCGAGATTGAATTGCGCGTCGGGCAGGCCGGCGCTGGCGGCGCGATCGAACCAGAGCGCGGCGACGGCATAGTCGCGCGGCGCGCCTTTGCCCTGCGCGGCGGCGACGCCGAGATTATACTGGGCCGCGACATGGCCCTGGTCGGCGGCGGCGCTGTACCAGAAATAGGCCATCGTCTGATCGGCGGGGCGGCCGATGCCGTTGTCGTAGATGACGGCAAGATTGTATTGCGCATTGGCGAGGCCCTGCAGGGCGGACTTTTCGAACAGCTCGGTGGCGCTGATCTCATCGCGCGGCAGGAGGCGGCCTTCCATCATGAGCAGGGCGAGATCGTGCTGCGCCTTGGCGTCATTCTTGGCGACGGAGGCGCGCAACTGGGCGATCAATTGGGCATCGCCCGCGGCGCCGCTGGTCGCGGCATTTTGCGTCTGCGGGTCGGATGGCGGGATTTGCGCAATCGTGTTTTCGCTCAACTGCGCCGGCGCAGTTGCATCGGGTTCGACCGCGTCCGGCGCGGCGGCGAGCGTGCCGGCGCGCGATTGGGCGATCAGCTGTTCGATATCGGCATGTTCGGCGGGCAGGTCGGTCGCGGTTGCGACCGCTGTGACGGGGGACGCGGCGCGATTTGCCGGAGGCGCTTGGATCGCCGCCCGTGCTGCCGGCGACAATGTCTGTCGCCATTCGCTTGGGTTCATATCGGCATAGGGGTTGGGCGGCGGTTCCTGCATCTCCAACCAAAGCCAGACGATGCCCGCAGCGCCGCCGACCGAGAGCAACAAGAGCAGGCCGGCGATCAGTCCGAGGCCGCGGCGATAGGCGGGGCTGGGCGTCAGCAACGGCGGGGCAGGCGTCGCGCCGGGTTCTGCCAAACGGTCGAGCCTTTGTGTGATCGGCGTCACCACGCTGGCGACATTGGCGGCCCGCGAGTCGAGCCGCGCTTCAAGGGCATCGAGAGCCTGCTGGATCGCGGCTTGCGCGGCGGGATCGGCCAGGGGGTCAATAAGCGGATCGACAAGCGGATCGACAAGCGGATCGTCCGGCACGTCCTCCGTGTCGTCGCCGTCATTTTTATTCTGGCGAGGCGACCAAGCGGGCGGCACGTAACTGTCGGCGTTGGCGAGGATGGCGCGGTCGAGCCAGGCGGACAAGGAAAGACCCGCAGCGGCGGCGGCGGCTTGCGCGCGCCGACGCGTCGCTTCGTCCATGCCGCGCACAGTCCAATCCATCGCTCTAGGCTCCACGGGGCTTTAGGCGCCTCGTCAAACGGACTGCGCCGCGCGCCGTCCCGTATCGTCAATCAGACAGGCGGTTAATCGGAAAAGAGGCGCGAGAATAATCCAGGCCGCCGCCGGTTCTGCCCCTCGGTGGGGCGCTCGGCGGGACGCGGCGTGCCGCCGCGACCTTCTTCGATGCGATCGAGCCGTTCGGTCATGCGCATCATGGCGCGTTCGAGCGGATCGACGTCGATGCGCGAAGGGCCGACCTTGCTTTCTGCGACCTGAGCCGAGAGCTTGGCGACCTTTTCGACGATCGGGGCGAGAGCTTCGGCGGTGCGCGCTTCGCTTTCGGCGAGGCGACCGGCGAGGCGGTTGATGCTTTCGAGCACGGCTTCGGGGGTGAGGGCCGGCGGGCGCGGAATACCAGAGCCGGCGGGCGCCTCGCCGCCGCCAGAGGAAGAGGCGGACGCATAAGTGGACCCGGCATAGACCGTCGGGCCGCTCGAACTTTTCAGCTGCTGGGCGGCGGCGGCATGGATGGTCTGGCTGAGCCAGACGCCGAGGGGCAAGCCGGCCTTGCGCGCGGCGAGTTTCGCCGCCTCGCGGGCCTCATGCTCGACACCCTTTACGCTCCACGGAACATTGGACATACCGCCGTCTTACCCCTACCGAAAAATCGTCGGCATTTTGTTACCCAATACCGATGTATGTAAAGCCGCCATACCTGATTTGGTTTGGCTTTTTTACCATAAAAGGCGCCGCGACTCGGGGAAAACCTATCGTTCAGGCTGCTTATGACGATAGAGGGGCAGGGAATGAAACCCATTTGCGCCAAATACCCGGACCGACCGCCGGGTCCTACCGTCAGAATCAGCTAGGCGCTACCGGCCCTACTGGCTGCGAGGGGGTGCGTCTTCGGCGTCTTCATGGTCGGCCACGGCATGGATTAGGCCGGAGAGCCAGGCGGCGAGCGGCAGGCCGGCGCGCCGGGCGGCGGCGCGGGCCGCCTCGACCGCCGCGGGAGACATGCCGGGGATGCGCCAGATGCGCTCGTTCTCTCGGGCGTCCGAAACGTCGTCGTGGGGCGATGGGTCGGCAGGCATGGCGGGAATCCGGGCCGGAGGTTGCAGGCGGAAAACTCTAAGCCGGGGCCCGCGGCCCGTCACCTCTTTCCGCGCGCGCCGGACGCGCGGCGGGCGGGATTGCCAGTTGAGAGGGCGGAGCATTGTCGCTATGGTCCGGCCCGCATTGGGGCGTCGCCAAGCGGTAAGGCACCGGTTTTTGGTACCGGCATTCCCAGGTTCGAATCCTGGCGCCCCAGCCACCTAGTCCTCAGTTTGCGCGTCTCTCTGAGATTTCGCCGCGAAACTGCGAAAAAGCCCGCCAACGGCGGGCTTTTTTACGTCTAGCGCCACCCGGAGACGGCCTCCGCCGCGATGGTATGGCCAGTTTTGGCCGAGCGTCTCTATTCGCGTTTTCGGGGGTGGCGCCTCCCGTTTGTTACTTCATGAAGCCCTCATGTGCTTCAGTATTCATGTCAGTTCGTAATTAGTGCTGCGCCCGCCGGCTGGTCCCTTCCTCAGGATACCCGCATCAATTAGTAGGCCGATGTCACGCGTGGCTGTGTCCTGCGAGCTTTTAGTTATGCGGGCCCATTTGGATGTCGTTAGATTTCCATTGAATCCGTCCAACAGCATGTTGAGCATTTTCTTTTGTCGTTCATTAAAGACGACATTGGTGTGCCGTTGCCAAAACTCTGCCTTGAAAACGATAGCTTTGGATAAGTTCTCTGCTCCTTCGATTGCTCGAGAGAGGCAGTTAAGAAACCATTCGAGCCAATCGCTAACTTCTTGCGAGCCTTTCTGCGTAATCTCAAGAGTGTCGTAGTAGTCTTTTCGCTCTCGTTGGATTTGTGCCGACATGCTGTAGAAGCGTCGATTGCTTTGCTCGGAACGAGCGAGCGCCATATCCGCGATAGCTCGTGCAATTCGTCCATTGCCATCTTCGAATGGGTGAATAGTTACAAACCAAAGATGTGCGATTCCTGCTCTCATCACAGGATCCGCTTTATCCCTGCTCTCAAACCAAAGCAGGAACTTTTTCATTTCCTTCTCAACGCGCTTCGCTGGAGGAGCAGCGTA